>JAIXOO010000237.1 GCA_027486765.1 Saprospiraceae bacterium | reverse complement strand
ATAAGTTTTCATTTTGCCAAAGGATTAGCGCAAGTAAACGGTTCATTTCAAGTGTCTTCGCTAATTCTTTGGCCCAGAGAAAATGAAAACTCATTTTTTGCCCCACTACAAAGGTAGTTTTTATTCCTTAAAGCATAGTAGCGGCAGATTGTTCACAGCAGGCTGGAACAAGTGCTAAGAAAAATAGTTACGGATTTAATGATGGAGTTATTTCATGGAAAGCCCTGCTACCCGCATCACCTGTTCAGCCACAAACTCCAAATTCTCTGCTGTACTCGCCAACGCATCATCAAAAATCTGAACTTTCCTTCCAATCGCAAAAGCTGCTTTGAGTCCAATCAAGTCCAAAAAGGCTTGATCGGCATCGATGGCACCACAAAGCGCAATGGTAGGTACGCCAAATTGAGTTGCACGTCCACAAATCCCCCGCACCAGTTTTCCACTCAGGGTTTGGCTATCCAAGCGGCCTTCACCCGTGAAGACCAGATTGGCACCTTGCAGCACAGCATCGAAATTGGTCAAGTTCATCACGGCGTCAATCCCTGGGTACAGCTCACCTTTGAGGAAGGCCAAGCACGCCGCGCCCATACCCCCGGCAGCACCAGCACCAGGAGCTGAGGCAAAATCCTGTCCAAAGGTTTTTTCCAACAAAGTACCAAACTGTTGCAGTCCCAGATCCAAACGCTCTACCATGGCCGCATTGGCACCTTTTTGAGGGCCGAACACATATGCTGCACCCATGGGGCCATGCAAGGGATTTTTGACGTCACACAAAACCTCAAAACGGGTTTCGGCGAGGGCTGGATGCACTTGACCTATCTCAATTCGCTCGATGGCCGCCAATGATTCACCCCGGGGCAGCAATTCCTTTCCTTGAGCAGTATGAAATTCGTAACCCAGCGCAGCGGCCATGCCCATCCCCGCATCATTGGTGGCACTACCCCCCAAACCCAATAGAATGTGGCGCACCCCGCTATTCAGTGCGTGGGCGATCATTTGGCCAGTGCCATAAGTACTGGTGAGCATCGGGTTGCGCTCCTCCTCGCTCAGGCGTTGCAGGCCCGAAGCCTGGGCCATTTCGATGAAGGCTTTCTCACCATTGGCAGAAAGGATGTATTGGCAGGTTACGTCTCGCCCCAGAGGGTCGTAAGCGTTAAGGTGTACAACACTCCCACCCAGGTGATGGGCAAATACTTCAGCTAGACCTTCTCCACCATCGGTGAGGGGAAAAATGACCAGTTCGGCATTGGGTTGTACTTTTCTGATCCCGTCGGCAATGGCGTTGCAGACTTGTTGGGCGGGTAGGGCGTCTTTAAAGGAATCGGCAGCGATGACTATTTTCATAAGTAAGGTTAGGTTCCAAGGTTCCAGCGTTCCAAAGTTTCAGGGTTAAGGTTCCAAGGTTTGGTTTAACCCTGGAACTTTGGAACGCTGGAACCCTCACAAGATATGCCGCTCCACAATCTTCTCCAAATCTTCCCCGTATTCATTGTCCCAGATGGGTTGATGGAAAGCGATGAGTTTGCGCAATTTGTGGAGCACCATTTCTTTTTCTTTCACCGTCAGGTTTCCAGCTACCACCCGATGTACGTTTTGCATGTTTTGCAAGGCTTGTTCAAACACGGCACGGCCAGCTGGGGTGATGGACACCCGGCGCGAACGCCCATCTTCGGGGTTGTCGTAGTCCTGGATAAAACCATTGCGCAACAAACGCCGAATCACTTCCATTCCCGGCGAAAACTCCATCATGTTTTTGGCAATGATGTCTGTTTTGCGCAAATCGCCGTGGCTAACCAGGGCTGCCAGAAAAGTAAAATCCTGGATTCCTTTCAGCTCAGTATCCTTTAGTGCCGTTTTGATGTAGTGTTTGGCGTGAGAGTTGAGTACACCAATATTCATGGCAATGTGCGCATCCACGTCGGGGGCGTAGTCATCCCAACGGGTATGGGGCAGTTCACCCTGGTCTTCTGCAACCCGGGTTTGCAACCATTCTGCGAAGGTCGACAAATCACTTTTCCCCCTTTCCTGCTCGAATTCCTCCAGCAGACCAATCACTTGTTTAAGCAGCTCGTACGACATGGTGACAAAAATCTTAATTTAAGGTAGAACAGATTTTTGAACATCTGGTTCAGTGCTTGTTTTGAAAACATAGTAAAGAACTGTGAAAAAACAATAAAATGAAATGCGCTACAACAAAACGTCATTAAAAGGATGGCTAAGTGACGGGTTTATTGGTTGGGAAATGTTCCTAAAGTCCGTGTCAGGACATAGAGGATGAAAGAGGCCCAAGGCGATGTCTTTGGCCGGACATTGACAAATAAGGAACTGAAAAATGAAAAATTGCACAACTAAATTCGGGCAATCAATCACTACACAAATTTATCCAAACCCAAATTTCATGAATCATCAACCCATTTTTACCCGCCTATTATTGATTAGTTTGTTGTGCCTTACTGCGCTAAGTTTTACCAAAGCCCAGTCATGCCAACGCTTTTCTTTCATCTACACTACCGACAACAATAACGTATGTGTTGGTGATGGAGCGCCAGACGTCCTTCGATTTTTTAGCAATGCAAGAGGACGCTACGTTTATTTGATTACCGATGAAAAAGGACTTATCCTTACGAGTGTAACTACTGGCAACAGCTTTGATTTTGAAAAAGCAGGAGTTGGCATATGCCGAGTATACGGCGTGTCTTTAGGTGCTGAGGATCAATTGATAGGAGACATTGTTGGTAAGGCTGTTCGAGCCACTAAATTATCAGATGGCTGTTTTTTTGTCTCTAAAAATTTCATTACAATTTTCCGTTCTGAGGCACCAAATGGAGGACGAGTGCAAATGCCCAATGGTTTGACTACGCGGTATACTTGCCCAGGTGACCGCAAAGCGGATGTGGTGCGCTTTGACTCCGTAGGAACCAAAGGGAACCAATACCGCTACATCATCACCGATGATAAAAACAACATTCTGGCTACACCAGGTGGTGATATGGCAGATTTAGAAGGTGCTGGTGAAGGTATTTGTCGCGTTTGGGGCGTTGCCTTTAATGGTAGATTCCTGGCGAAAGCTGGACAAAATGCGGCGACGGCAGCCTTGGCTACAGGTTGTTTCGACCTATCAGACAACTTCATCGAAACGATTCGCTTCAAACCAAATGGCGGCCGGGTACAAATGCCCAATGGCTTGACCACCCGTTATACCTGCCCTGGCGACGGTAAACCTGACGTGGTAAGATTCGACTCTGTAGGTACATCGCGTTCAAAGTACGCCTACATCATTACGGACGACAAGAACATGATTTTGGGCTTGCCCGCTGGTGATATGGCAGATTTGGAAGGAGCTGGCGAAGGGCTTTGCCGGGTTTGGGGCGTCGCTTACACGGGTAATTTCACCGGAAAAGTTGGCGACAACGCAGCTACGGCAGCCTTGTCTGACGAATGCTTCGACCTATCGGACAACTTCATCGAAACGATCCGCTTCAAGCCGAACGGCGGCCGGGTACAAATGCCCAATGGCCTGACTACGCGCTACACCTGCCCCGGCGACGGCAAACCTGACGTGGTAAGATTTGACTCTGTAGGTACATCGCGTTCAAAATACGCCTACATCATTACGGACGACAATAATAAAATCTTGGGACTTCCCGCTGGTGATATGGCGAACTTGGAAGGGGCCGGCGAAGGACTTTGCCGGGTTTGGGGCGTTGCTTACACGGGTAATTTTACCGGAA
The DNA here is from genome assembly GCA_027486765.1 of Saprospiraceae bacterium. Classification (GTDB taxonomy): domain Bacteria; phylum Bacteroidota; class Bacteroidia; order Chitinophagales; family Saprospiraceae; genus Haliscomenobacter. The sequence goes on along the minus strand of JAIXOO010000237.1, from coordinate 15,972 downwards.
AAGTTGGCGACAATGCGGCTACAGCAGCCTTGTCTGACGAGTGTTTCGACCTATCGGACAACTTCATCGAAACGATCCGCTTCAAGCCGAACGGCGGGCGGGTCACCACTGCAAACAACCTGACCGAAATAATCACCATAGCCGGGGACAAAATTGCCGACACCATTCGCTTCGCTTCAACGGGGGCGAGCCGCTCGCAGTTCCGGTATGTAGTCACCGATTCCGAAAATGTGATCCTGGGGCTTCCTCCTGGAAATATAGTAGACTTTGAAGGCGCCGGCGTAGGTGTTTGCCGGGTTTGGGGACTTTCATACACAGGTACTTTGGCCCTGAAGGCTGGCGATGACATTGATCTCAAAGCAGCATCAGACGACTGTTTTGCATTCTCAACGAATTTTGTCAAAGTAACCCGTAATGCTCCCGCGCCATTCAATTCAGCTCCAGAGTTAGCGAATTTTGGGACTGTGGCTCGTGTATCCAATGGAAAACTTCTCGCCAATCCCAATCCATTCCGCGAAGCCATTAACCTGAATGTAGATTGGAACACTGAAACTACGGAAGCAAACATCATCGTTCGTGACCTAACCGGACGAGTCATCAATACGATTCGTACCACTCTATACAATGGCCAGAACACTTTAGGAATAGAAGCCAACAATTGGCCATTGGGGGTACTGACCTTGACGCTTTATGCCAAGTCGGAGGTCATTTCTACCAAGATTGTAAAAGTTAATTAAGGGACATCAACAGTTTTCAATAGAACACTTTTCTAGGGTGTTGTCGAGGTTCGATCTCGGCAACACCCTTTTTTATTTCTTTCCCTGAATAAAAAACAATCGAAAATCAGAACAATTTTTCAAGTAGCCAGTTTAGTCTTTGTTTTGAAAACACAGCAAAAAACTGTGAAAAAATTATAAAATGAAAATTTCACCTGCGACACGACGATTCAGCAACTGGCTAGCACTGCTTTTGTTGACACCTTTTGGTCTTTTTGCCCAAAATGGCATCATCAAAGGGAAAATCAGCGACAAAATCAGCAATGAAGCCATCCCTTTTGCCAACGTACTGGTAATCGGTACCGACTTTGGTACCACTACCGATGAAAATGGATTGTATGAAATCACTGGACTTACGCCGGGTTTGTACAACATTCGGGCTTCTTTTGTAGGCTATGAGGATGCCTCTGCTTTTGAAATTCAGGTCACCAACAACAAACCGGCCGTTGCTGATTTCGAGCTGACCAGTAGTTCCCAAAAACTGGATGAAGTAGTGATCAAAGCGCCGCCCTTCAAAAAAACCGAAGAAAGTCCGGTATCCCTGCGCACCATTGGTGTAGCGGAAATCCAGCGCAACCCTGGGGGCAATCGCGATATTTCCAAGGTAGTACAAACCCTGCCAGGGGTCACAATTACCCCTGCTTTCCGCAATGACTTGATCATTCGCGGCGGCGCACCCAATGAAAACCGCTTCTTTTTGGACGATGTAGAAGTGCCGAACATCAACCACTTTGCTACCCAGGGCGCTTCGGGTGGGCCAGTAGGCTTGATCAACGTCAATTTCATCAACGAGGTCGACTTTTTCAGTGGAGCTTTTCCGGCCAATCGGGGCAATGCGGTCAGTTCGGTGTTCAACTTTAGGCAACGCGATGGCCGGGATGATCGCATTGGAGGGACCTTTATGGTGAGCGCCAGCGACATTGGTTTGACCTTGGAGGGGCCAATTGGCGACAAAACTACCTTCCTGCTTTCGGCCCGCCGCTCTTATTTGCAGTTTTTGTTCAAAATTTTTGAACTGCCCTTTTTGCCCATTTACAATGATTTTCAAGCCAAAGTCAAAATTAAACTGGACAAAAAGAACGAACTGACTTTCATCGGTTTGGGGGCTTACGACCAGTTTGAGCTCAACCTGGAGGCCAACGACACCGAAGAGCAACAATCCATCCTGGATCGTTTGCCCGAAAACCCCCAGTGGAGTTATACCAATGGCCTGGTGTACAAACACTACCGCCCCAATGGCTACTACACCGTGGTGCTCAGCCGCAGCATGTTGGACAACAAGGCCATCAAGTATTACCAAAACGATAAGAGCAATCCGAACAACCTGATTCTGAACTACCAATCCCAGGAGATCGAAAACAAGTTGCGCCTGGAAAACACCGTGCGGGCTGGAGATTTTCGCCTGAATTACGGGGTGGGTTATGAGTTCGCTCGGTACAACAACAGCACGTTCAACCGGATTTTTACCTCCGCAGGCGCCCAAACCATCGATTACAACAGCGCTTTCAACTTCAGCAAATACAATGTGTTTGGCCAGATCAGCCGCAAGTTTGTGGACAATCGCCTGAGTCTGTCGGCGGGGATTCGTGCCGATGCCAATACCTATTCGGAGGAAATGTCGAATTTGTTGGAGCAACTGTCGCCAAGGTTTTCGGCATCTTACAGTCTGACTAAAAACTTGGCCCTCAATTTTAACGCGGGTATTTTTTACCAACTTCCACCTTACACCATCCTGGGTTACCAGCAAGGGGGCGAGTTCGTCAACAAAAACAACGGCATCAAATACATTCGCAACAATCAATTGGTGGCCGGCTTGGAGTTCAACACCAACAACAATGCCCGGATCACTGTGGAAGGATTTTACAAAGGTTACGCCAATTATCCCTTTTTGCTGCGCGATAGTTTGACCCTGGCCAACCTGGGTGGCGACTTTGGGGTAGTCGGCAACGAACCCGCAATTCCCCGCTCTAAAGGGCGCAGTTATGGCCTGGAATTTTTGTTCCAACAACGTTTGTTCAAAGGGTTTTATGGCATTGCGGCTTATACCCTGGGCTGGAGTGAGTTTGAGGACAAGAACAAGGTGTTGCTGCCTTCCTCCTGGGATGCCCGCCACATTGTGAACCTGACTTTGGGCAAAAAGCTCAAGAAAAACTGGGAAATCGGCCTCAACTGGCGTTTTCAGACGGGTTTGCCGCGCACCCCATTTTCCAATAATTCCGCCCTAGTCGCCAACTGGGATGTCAATGGTCGAGGCATTCCCGATTACGATCAGTTGAACACCGAGCGGAGTGAAGCCATCAATTTCCTGGATTTCCGGGTAGATAAAAAGTGGTTCTTCCCCAAATGGAGCCTCAACCTGTATTTCGACATCGAAAACATGTTCAGCGCATCGGTATCCAGCCCCGAGCTTTTCCTGGATCGCCCCTTGGATGCAGATGGTCGCCCCGTTGGCTCGGGCGTCATTTTGAACCCGGATGCCTCAATGGGAGAGCAGCGCTACAAAACCAAAGTTTTAGACAATGGCACGGGAAGGGCATTGCCGAGTATTGGATTGATGATTGAATGGTAAAAAAGTTGAGGGAGGTTGATGAGGTTGAGGAAGGTTTAGGCTACCGCAGCGACTTAGACAAGGACTCTGTCAAAGTTGCTGCGGTAGCCTAAACCTTCCTCAACCTTCTCAACCTTCCTCAACCCCAATGTCCCAATTCAAGAAAGTGGCACCCCAAACCCAATCTTGCAAATCCCTGACATTCAAGTAGAAGAAAAATTAAATTATCAGAATTTAAATTAGAGGTTCCCATCCGCGAAAGTGGAACGCTTTTCAAACTTTCCTTCGGTACTTTCGCCACCAAGTCTATAAAAATTTTACAGACCCTTCTTTTTGTTTACAAAACTTCTATTTGATAAACCTATGTCTTATGACCAACTTAGACACACACTCCACTAGTCGGGTCGCAAGCAATGAACGATTTTATTTCATGCTTCGCCCCATGCTGTTTGTGGCCGCGTTTGTGCTGATGCTGAGCTCAGCCTTTGCACAAATCACCGTAAATGGTACCATTACATCCGAAGACCAACAGCCACTCATCGGTGCTACCGTGCTCGTAAAAGGCACAACTACCGGGGCAGTGACTGACCTCGATGGCAAATTTACCGTACAAGTGCCGGATCAGAACGCTGTACTGGTGATTGGTTACACTGGATTTGCAGAACAAGAAATTACCGTAGGTACTCAAACCCTGCTCAACATTGTGCTCAAAGTTGACATTCAACGTTTGAACGAATTGGTAGTCGTGGGTTACGGTTCGCAGAAAAAACGCGACGTGACCGGCTCGGTGACCAACATTTCCGAAAAAGACTTCATCAAAGGCAACATTGCTACGCCCGAACAATTGGTCAATGGCAAAATCGCTGGGGTACAAATCACCTCCAACGGTGGTGCTCCCGGAGCCGGTAGCCGTATCCGGGTGCGGGGTGGTTCTTCCTTAAATGCGAACAACGATCCGCTGATCGTGATCGACGGGGTGCCGCTCGACAATACGGGTGTATCGGGCGCCGCCAATCCACTCAGCTTCATCAACCCCAACGACATTGAAAACTTCACCATTCTGAAAGACGCCTCAGCGTCGGCGATTTATGGTTCCAGAGCTTCCAATGGGGTGATTCTGATTACGACCAAAAAGGGTAAGGCGGGTGATAAAATGCGCATCAACTTCAGCTCGGTATTGTCTTCTTCAGCCAAATCCGGGGTGATTGACGTATTGAGCGCCGATGAATTCCGCGCCATCGTGAATGAAAGAGGCACTGCTGCGCAAAAAGCTTTATTGGGCGAATCCAGTACCAACTGGCAGGATCAAATTTACCAAACTGCCTTCAGCCACGACAACAACCTGAGTCTGACTGGCTCGCTGAAGGACTTGCCTTACCGCGCTTCAGTAGGTTTTATGGACCAAAACGGTATCCTCAAAACCAGCAACATGAACCGTTTGTCGGGATCACTGGGCATCAACCCTTCTTTTTTTGACAAACACCTCAAAGTAGATGTGAACCTGAAAGGGACTTCCATCAACAACCGTTTTGCCAACCAGGGCGCCATTGGCTCTGCGGTCGTGTTTGATCCTACTCAACCCATCCAGAGTGGCAGCAATACCCTGGGGGGCTATTTTGAATTTTTGGACCCTGCTACCAAAAATCCCAATACTCTGGCTCCACGCAACCCATTGGCGCTGCTCAACCAACGCAATGACGAGAGCACGGTGGGCCGGATCATTGGCAACGTGGTCTTGGATTACAAATTCCACTTCCTGCCTGAACTGCGTGCCAACCTGAACGTGGGTCTCGACCGCTCCAATAGCCAAGGTGACATCAACGTACCGCTGGGGGTAGCCCAGTTTTTTGACCGAGGTGGTCAGGTAGCGACTTATACCCAGAACAAGAACAACAAAACGTTCGAGTTTTACCTAAACTACGTGCGTGAATTTGGTGCCAACCGCGTCGACCTGATGGGTGGTTATTCCTATCAGGATTTCATTCGGGAAAGTACAGATTTGGATAAAAACCAAAATGGAGAAGTATTCAACGATGTGTTTTTTAAAACTCAAAACACGTTGGTGTCTTTCTACACGCGTTTGAATTACGCATTGAAAGATCGTTACTTGTTGACCTTTACTTTGCGGAGAGATGGTTCCAGTCGCTTCAGTCCGGATAACCGCTGGGGTACCTTCCCATCAGCTGCTTTTGCCTGGAAAATCAACGAAGAAGGGTTTATGCAAGGCAACAACTTGTTCTCCAACCTGAAACTACGCCTGGGTTACGGGGTTACTGGTCAGCAGGATGTGGGTAGCGATTACCCTTACCTGTCGCGCTACACGCCAAGTGAACCTACTGCGCAGTACCAGTTTGGCAACGATTTCTTTGCTACGCTGCGCCCTGAAGGGTATGACGCCAACATCAAGTGGGAACAAACCGAAACCCTCAACGCCGGGATCGACTGGGCCATTCGTAGTGGCCGGGTATCTGGTGCGATTGATGTGTATTCCCGCAAAACCAAAGACTTGTTGAGTGTGATCCCCGTACCTGCGGGCTCCAACCTCACCAACCAAATCCTGACCAACGTAGGGAACATCGAAAACAGCGGGGTAGAATTCACCCTGAATACCCGTTTGATTGAAAAAGAAGACCTGAGCTGGGATTTTGGTTTCAACGTAACTTTCAACCAAAACGAAGTAACCAACCTGACCAAGGTTCCGAATCCCAATTACCAAGGGGTACAAGTAGGTGGCATTTCCGGTGGGGTAGGGAATACCGTACAGATCCACACCGTGGGCTTCCCAACTTTCGCTTATTTCCTGAACCAACAGGTGTACAATGAAGAGGGCAAACCCGTAGAAGGCCTGTACGCAGACCTGAACGGCGACGGCCTGGTCAACCTCGACGACCGCTACCGCTACAAACAAGCCGATCCACGGATGTATCTGGGTATCAATTCCCAAGTCAACTACAAAGAATTCAGCTTGAGCTTTGTATTGCGGGCTAACTTTGACAACTACGTTTACAACAACGTTTTGTCAAACAATGGGACCTTCCGTGGTTTGACCGGCACCAACAACTTCCTGCTGAACCTGTCACCAAACGTGTTGCAAACGGGCTTCACAAACAACCAGTACTTCTCCGATTATTACGTAGAAAATGGTTCCTTCCTGCGCCTGGACAACCTGACTTTGGGCTACAACCTGAAAGGGCTGCTCGGCGGCAGCAGCAACACCCAGATTTCCTTGATTGGGCAAAACCTGTTTACGATCACCAAATATTCTGGTCTGGATCCTGAAGTTGCGGGCGGTATCGACAACAACATCTATCCTCGCCCACGCATTTTGTCCTTCGGATTGAATGTCAGCTTCTAACTTGTAAACGGTTTTTGACCAAAACAAAAATGAATCCAATGAAAAAGCAATTTTTCAAAAACAGCATAAAATTGGGCGTTCTGGCGTTTTTTGTGGCGCTCAGTTCCTGCACCAAAGACCTGGATCGCACCCCCTTCGTGGAGGTGACTTCGGCTACGGTCTACAAAGATTTTAGCAATTACAAACAAATCCTCGCCAAGGTGTATGCGGGTTTGGCCGTGAGTGGCCAGCAAGGCCCCGCCGGACGCCCCGACATCAGTGGCATCGACGAGGGTTTTAGTACCTACCTGCGCCAGTACTGGAAAGCGCAACAACTACCAACCGATGAAGCCGTAATTGGCTGGAATGACGGTAGTTTGCCCGATTACCATGACATGGACTGGACTTCCGGCAACGAGTTCATCACGGCGATGTACAACCGGATTTTTTACCAAATCACCCTTTGCAACGAGTTCATTCGCGAAACCACCGACGCCAAACTCAGCGAACGCGGCATCAGTGGCGAGAACCTGACACAAGCCAAAATCTTCCGCGCCGAAGCGCGTTTCTTGCGGGCCCTAAGCTATTACCATGCCCTGGATATGTACGGAAGTGTCCCTTTTGTAACGGAGGCCGACGCGGTGGGTTCATTCCTGCCCCGTCAGGCTAGCCGCACTGAGTTGTTCAGTTATGTGGAGTCGGAATTGAAAGCGATTGAAAGTGAATTGCTGGATGCCCGCAAAAACGAATATGGGCGTGCCGATAAGGGTGCTGCTTGGGCACTGCTTGCCAAATTGTACCTGAACGCTGAAACCTACATTGGTGCAGCCAAATACACCGAATGCATCACTTATTGCAACAAGGTAACGGCTGCCAGCTACGCTTTGGAAGGTGATTACAATAAATTGTTCCTGACCGACAACAACAAGTCGAGCGAAATGATTTTCCCGATCACTTTCGACGGTACCCGCACCAAAACCTGGGGCGGCATGACCTTCCTGGTACACGCTGGGGTAGGGGGCAACATGAACCCCGCCGACTTTGGCATCAATGGCGGCTGGAGTGGTTTGCGTACCACCAAGGCACTGGTTGAAAAATTCAGCGACATCACTGGTGCTACCGATCGCCGGGCCATGTTCCATACCAATGGCCAAAAACTGGACATCAGCGATATTTTTACCTTCAACGATGGTTACGCCATTACCAAATACCGCAATGTTAGTTCAACTGGAGTAAAAGGTACGGATACCGAAGGCAACTTCCCGGATACCGACTTCCCAATGTTCCGCCTTGCCGATGTGTACCTGATGTACGCAGAAGCAACCCTGCGCAACGGCCAGGGTGGCAGTCAAGCGACGGCCTTGCAATACGTCAACGCCCTGCGCCAACGCGCCTACAAAGGCACCTCGGGCAACGTGACCTCCATCAATCTGGACTTCATCCTCGATGAACGTGCCCGGGAGTTGTACTGGGAAGGCCATCGCCGGACGGATTTGATCCGCTTCAAAAAATTCACAGGTAGCGCTTACCTCTGGCCTTGGAAAGGTGGAGTAAAAGATGGACGTTCGGTACCAGATCACCTGGTTTTGTTCCCCATTCCGGCTTCCGATTTGGTTGCCAATCCGAATTTGGATCAAAACGCAGGGTACTAGGAAGTTGAGAAGGTTTAGAAGGTTGAGGAAGGTTGAGGCTACCGCGAGCGACTTAGACAAAGTCCTTGCTTAAGTCACTGCGGCAGCCTCAACCTCCCTCAACCATCTCAACCTCCCTCAACCATTTCAACTTCTAAACTTTAAAAACAAACAAGCCATGAAAAACTGGTTTTCAAAAATATTTCCCATCGTGCTCATTCTAGCTGTTTTGAGCTGCGAAAAAGATGAGCAACGTGTGGTGGTCATCCCAGGAGCTGTGCCCGTATTGAGCGCATCGACTGCTACTCCTGCCCTGAAGCTGGAAGACGCCAGCAAAGAGGCCGTAAAATTCACTTGGACTGCGGCAGATTTCAACTATCCAGCCGGGGTAACTTACACTTTGCAGTTTGCCAAAAAAGGTACCGACTTCAAAGAAACGGTAGATTTTAACGCTGGCCCAGCGCTCAGCAAAAGTTATACCGTTGCTGATCTCAATACCGCCTTGTTGCGCTTGGGGATTGGTGCGGGTAGCCTGGGGCAATTGGATGTACGGGTAAAAGCAGCAGTGAATGCCAATGTTGCGACCTTGGTTTCTGGTGTCACTGCCGTTTCGGCAACGCCCTATTTGGTGATCATTCAATATCCATCGCTGTACGTACCGGGTGGTTATCAGGGCTGGTCACCAGACAAAGCGCCCAAACTCGCTTCGGTGAAAGACAACAAGATCTACGAAGGTTATGTGAACTTTGGCGATGCTTCCGAGTTTAAGTTTACGGATGCGCCAAACTGGAACAATGGCATCTTTGGCGACCAGGGTGATGGCATGACCAAAAAGATTGCTGCACCTGGCAACAACTTTAAAGTGCCCAGCGGTGGTTATTACCTGCTCAAGGCCGACTTGAATGACAAAAGCTGGGATGCAGTCAAAACTTCTTGGGGTCTGATCGGTTCGGGTACTCCCGGCGGCTGGGGCGGAGATACCGATATGGTGTACGACGCTGCTACCGGAACCTGGTCATTGACCGTGAACCTCACCGCCGACGAGATCAAATTCCGCGCCAACGACGACTGGGGCATCAATTTTGGAGACACCAAAGCGGATGGATTGCTGGAGTACGGTGGTGACAACATCAAAGTACCGGTTGCGGGTAACTACACGGTTACGCTTAATTTGAGTATTGGCGGGAACTATAGCTATACGCTGAAGAAGAATTAAAGTCTAATGTTTAAGATTGGTAAGTAAGAATGCGGGGTTCTCGAACGTGGTTCGGGAACCTCTTTTTTGTTTAGCGTGTTTGGTCAATAGAATTTTACGATGATGGCATTGAATGTGCTAAAATTTTTAGCAAAAATACTCAAGGAAATAAGCCAAGGAAGGCTGGTTTCAATACTACCCTCGGCTATGGGAATGACTACCCAGGCCGCAGCAGATTTGTTGGGCTGCTCCAAGTCCCATTTGGTCAAATTGCTGGATTCGGGGGAGATTCCTTTTGTAAAAGTGGGTCGGCATCGTAGAATTAAATACGTGGATTTGCTGGGGTATAAACAGAAAATGAAAAAACTACAAGAGGCTCTCTTGGTGGAGATGATGGAGGGGGATGAGGAGGCGGGTTTGTATGATTTATAGCGTTTGATATACCTGTGGGTTAGACACCAATGTTGTCTATCCTATTGGAATACGCGACCTACTTTTATGGTTTGCTCATCAAAATGGGTTGATAGGTGTTGGATGTTTGCGTTTTTTTATAGATTTGAGTGCCTTGATGTCAATAAAATTGGGGCATGGCGAGATGTAGCGGACAAGGAGTCGTGGTAGCGTAAGAGTTAAGGCCAGCAAGAAAAAATAAAGACAAAAGTAATTATGGAAAATAATATCACATTCATCGACACGTGTATAATAAGTCAAGCTCTTCAAGATAATGAGATAATGAAAAACTTGATTCGATTTATTGTTGAAAATAAATGCTTTTGTGGAATAACTGCCAAGACTTTAAGTGAATTACATAAGAGTAATTTACTGTTCAATGAATTTCATAAATACCTGAATGTATTCCCGTTTTTTCTGATTAAACCCAGTAAAATTCTAATATCAGATGAAATAAATAAAATAAATTCTGGGGTGCCTATTCATGTTGCGTTGGCAAACTTAAGGTGTTCCAGTGTTGAATTAGAGAATTTAACCAAAGAGATAGTATCTATTGTCGATACGGAATTTCCAAAAGGAGCAAAGAAGATAATTACGGATAGCATGCAAGATTTAAAGAAGAATTTTCCTCCTAAAAACGGAAATAAGTATGTGAATAGCGAGATAAAAACTTTTTGCGAGTTGCTGATTTTACAGCAATTAGAAAATCACCACCCTGATTTATTAGCGAAAATCAAAAAAAAAGAGTTTAACCCATTAGAGTTTGAATCATTGAAATCACAAGTACTAATTAAGTTCTGGAAATTTTATAAATCTGAGGACAGGAAAATTAGAGATTCAGATGTGTTTGATATCTCAATGTCGTCTTGTTTTCCGTATATGGATATTATAATTTCAGAGAAGAATATGGTAAATGATATTAAACAAATCAAAAGAGAAAAATTTGCCTTTGGTAATTTGAAACAGGTATTAACAATCAAAGAATTAAAAACAGCTACCTAACAAAATGTGCAGTGGTTATGTATAGAAAAAGCTAGTCGCGGTGTGTATGCGTAGCGTTCTCAGTGCCCCTAACCACAAAAATAAAGCCCCAAAAAAACAACCAAACTCCCCCAAAAGTGTTTATCTTGCAATAGAAATCAAACAAAAAATCAGGTATGATCATAGCCAATCCCATCTACGATGTAGTGTTCAAGTATCTGCTAGAAGATGTAGAGATAGCTAGGGAGTTGTTGTCAACCATCCTGGGTGAGGAAGTGCAGAGTGTGGAAGTAAAACCGCAGGAAACCTCCACCGAAACGAGTGGGGATATCCGTATTTTGCGCTTTGATTTCAAGGCAGTGATCAAAAAGCCGAACGGAGAAATCAGCAAAGTACTCATTGAGTTGCAAAAGGCCAAAAAAGCCTTTGATGTGATGCGCTTTCGGCGCTATTTGGGTGATAATTACCGCAAAGAAGACGATGTACTCAACGATAAAGGCGAGCCAGAAAAACTCCCTTTGCCCATCATCACGATTTACTTTTTAGGGTTCCCCTTAAACAGCATTCAGTCGGGAGTGGTAAAAATCAATCGGGAATACCGCGATGTGGTGACCCAGGAAATTCTGGATATCAAAGAGGATTTCGTCGAGTTATTGACCCACGATTCTTATTTGATTCAAGTACGTAAGTTGGCCAAAGCTGCCCGCAACAAGCTGGAGCGGGTATTGCACATTTTTAGTCCGATCTATCAAAGCACAACGGATAAACATCAACTTGATTTTCAAGGAAATACTGATGATCCCTTGGTCAAAAAAATGATAGATCGTCTGGGGAGAGCCATTGCCAACGAAGAAATTCGGGACTTGATGGATGTCGAGGATGAATTGGATCGAATTTTTGATCGGGAGATGAGAAAAAAGGATGAAATCATCGCTGAAAAGGAAGAAATCATCGCTGAGAAGGACAAGTTGCTGATTGAAGAGAAGAAACGCGCAGAGGAGGAAAAGAAACGCGTAGAGGAGGAAATCCAGAAAAATCTTGAATTGCAAAAACAAATTGAAGAACTAAAAAAGCAACTAAAGCCTTGATGATAAAATTCACATCACCTTTCTCTACGCTCTTCAACCACTGCATCACTAAAAGACCCTTTGAAATCCTCCAGGTTTTTTTGGCTCTCCGAAAAAGAAAAATCACTAAGGGATAATCCTTCCTCGGTTGGAATGGGGATTTCTTCCAAAAAAGTAACAATAACTTTCACTGGATTGCTGGAAATGAACTCTTTGTCCAGTTTGACATAACCATTTAGATATGTACCGACAAGTGCAACCATGATTTTCTTTTTAAGTCAACTAAACAAATTTACTTTCCCATCCTCTAAAAAGCAAACAACTTCTCTATCGGAATCCCCCGCTGGTATAAGTGCTCACTCGCCTCCCAATCCAGATATGCATAAAGTCACTGCATCACCAATTCTTCACGCCAATTTTTTAGCAGACTGCTAGCCTCTCCCTACGCCAAATCCTGCCTAAAAACCCTCTCCAACAGATCAAACAGCTCCGGATGATTTTTTTTCAGGCGCTCGGGCTGCTTGAAAAAGTATTCGCTCACCACGCTGAAAAACTCGGCCTCGTTGGTACTGCCATATACATTGATCGTAGACCTTCCCGCTTTGATCGCTGCAATTTCGCGGTGCATCAGTTTCACCCAGGGAACCAAGAAGGGCTGTTGGAGTAGTGCTTCCGGGAGGCCGTCGGTAGCACCGTCGGCCTTATCGAGCAAGTGAACAAACTCGTGGATGCCAACATTGTGGTGGGAACGCTGCTCATCAAAGCCTTCATGCAGAGCAGGTTTGGATAAAATCATCATTCGGTTCATGCTACCGCTGCCGACCATGCCTAGAATATTGCGCGCTTTGCCCTGCTCAGTCTCGTAGTCATGGTTGAAAGGTGCATCGTACAAGAGCACCTCGTGCAGGTTGCGGTAATGCCATCCCGGAAACCCAAAAAGTGGGATAACCGCGCTTGCCGCGACCAGCAGCTTATCGGCATCATTCACATCGGTGTCGATGCCGGTGATGCTGATTTTGTCCAAAAAATCTAGTGTGCTCTCCTCAAAACGCAGCTTTTCTGTTGCGGAAAGTTGACTGTAAAAATCGACTTTTTGGCTTAAAATGGACCTCCACGCTGCTGGGAATGGGGTAGCCTTTGGGCGTTTTTTTTTGAAAAAAAGCGACCACCAGTAGGCGATTAAAAGGAGCAAGAAAAAAGCAGCTGCGATGAATTTGTAGTTGAGCATGGTATAGGCAAATGGGTGTTTTCAATAGGGTCAACATACAAAAATAAACTGTATTTACCATATTATTGAAAACACCCTTGACCAAACTCTAATTCCTATTCACAATCCTAATCAGCTGCCCATTCGTTTCATCTGTCAAAATGTACAATTTCCCTATTGGACTTTGTAGCACTTTACGAGCCCGAACCCGGCTATCCAAAAACAGTTCCTCCACATTTTTAACCGTTTCATTTTCAAGCGTAATGCGCCAGAGGCTGCCTTTGGAAAGACCTGTGACGAATAGATTCCCTTTCCAGGTAGGAAACTCATCACCTGTATAAAAGGTCAAACCCGTAGGGGCAACCGTTTGTTGCCAGAACCAAACCGGGGCGGTATAGGTGCTGTCTTTTAATTTGGGCGGGGCGTAAGCTTCAAAACGGTATTTACCGCTGGTTTTGATGGGCCAGCCATAGTTTGCACCTGCTTTTAAGACGTTGATTTCATCACCTTGCTGGGTACCGTGTTCGCTAAACCAAATTTTTTGAGATCGCGGGTCCAGAGTCAGACCTTGGGTTGCCCGAATGCCCAGGGCATACAACCCTGGGGTGGCAGCTGCACCAAAATTTGGATTGTCAGTCGGAATGCTTCCATCGGGATTGATGCGGTAAATTTTTCCTCTTTTGTCTTGTACGTTTTGAGCGATGGGCAGAGCAGGCTCGTCTTTTTCCGTAAACAAACGTTCGCCAATGCTGATGTACAACTTGCCATCCGATCCAAAAGTCATCCCGCCGCCATAATGGCAACATTCATTGGTATAGGGCGCCGCGAGTAGAAGCGTTTTGAGGCTCGTCAGGGCGTCATTTTCTAAGGTTGCCCGTACGACTTTGGTGGTTTTGCCCGCTGCGGTTTCGGCGGTATAAGACAGGTAGATGAATTTGTTTTGGGCAAACTGTGGGTCCAGCAATACCTCAAATTTGCCCGCATTGTCGCCAAAACCGCCAAACTTAGTTACGATATCGCTGGGGTAACCCTTGATGGGCGTTTTCACTTTTGTCCTTAAATTAACCTTCACCAGATCACCTTCTTTTTCCGAGATCAACACTTCCTCTTCCGACAAAAAAGCCATGCTCCAGGGGCGATTCAGGTCTGTTAGCACCACTTCTTTTTCTGGAGCAGCGTTTCTAATCCGGTGTGGGGTGCGGGTAGAAATTTTATCAAAGATCAACCAGCCTTCGGTGGTTTTCATCAAATTGAAGTAGTCGGTGAATTTATCCGTAGCCGTATGGATTTCCACCTTCGCCCCAGCAACCAGGTTATCCGTAATGTCTACGTAAACGATATTGGTGCTGAGGTTTTTATCCCTTTCCCTTGGCTTAAAACGGCTGACGTAATCCAACTTGGGAATGAGGACAAATTGCCCGGTCCGATAATTGTAGTTTTTCAACTGGCAAGAGTGGTGCATGGCTTTGCTCAGCTTGGCGGTATCGCCAGTAGCCCAACCGTCGAAATACAATTGAATGGTGCTTTCAATTTGTTGCCGGTCGCTTTGGGCAAAAGAGGTGTAGTAAGTTAGGCAGAGTGCCAACAGTACGAGTGTATTTTTCATTTTTAAAATTTAAAAATTCAGAATACACAAATGTCCAAAAGGTGTGGCTGGAAATTGTCCAAATAAGGGTTTCCAGGAGTTCGGATTTATAAATGTGGAGTAGAAACTTATATTTTAACAATTTGCTGTCGGTATTTGGCCGGGGTCAAACCTTTGACCTTTTTAAAGGTGCTGAAAAAGGTAGATTTTGAATTGAAGCCCACTTCATCACCAATGCCTTCAATGGAAAGTAAGGTATCCGTTTTCAATAATTTGCAGGCTTCATTGATGCGGTATTCATTGATGAATTGGGTGAAATTTTTACCCAAATTGTCATTTAAAAACTGAGACAATTGGTGGGGCGAAAGGTGCAATTCCAGGGCAAGGTCTTGCAGTTTGAGATTGGGGTTTCTAAAAATCTGCTTGTCGCCCATGAGTTGTTCCAGACTGTTCAGCCAAAGTTTGACTTCATCATCGCTCAGCTTTTTATTGCCAGGGCGAGAGCTGTTTGAGAACAAATCGTCATTCTTTTTTCGGCTCAAAAGCATAAAAATGCTGATGTACAACGCAAAAGAGAAGGTAATGGCCGCACTGATATAAGGTAGTCCGCCCCAATAGGCCCACAGAAACGCCGCAAAAATCAAAACATTGATGAGGTAAATAGAAGTCATCCAAAAATCATGGGGTTTGGCTTCTGCACGTTGGAGAAATACTTTCTTCAACACCTCTTTCATCAAAATGCCAGACAGAACTACATAAATTGCCCACTCCGTATAGATGATTGGCACACAAACCCGGTTCCATACCCAGGGGTATTGTTGATAAGGCAAAATAATGCCTCCAAGTGTGATGAGCAAAAAAAGAACCAGCAGATGGATGCCCCAATTACGTGGCAAAGATTTAACTGGATTTAATCCCGATTTTAAGAAAAAATAGAGGGTAGGCCCAATGAAGAAACAGGCCGATAGCCCAATTTGCAAATAGATTTTGGGTAAATCATGATCGAAATAGAATAAAACGGACTTGCCGACCCGCAAACTCAAGGCCAAGAGCAATGCACCCAAAAAGTAATGGGATACTGTTCTCCTTTTGGTAAAAAAGAAAAAATAGCCACTCAACAACAGGCCATTGAATGCGCCTAGCGCGCTGAAAAAGAAGAATATGCTTTTGCTTAATTCCATGTTGGGTTGAGTTAATT
>JAIXOO010000080.1 GCA_027486765.1 Saprospiraceae bacterium | reverse complement strand
GGATAAACGGGTTTGGTGAAGCGGCATTCTTCCAGGCCGTAGTTGAGTAAAACCGGGCCTTTGCGTGGTTCTACAAACATCCCGGCCGCCTTGGAAAGAATCCAATAGCCGTGGGCAACCCGACGCTCAAAAGGTGTCCCCTCCAGCGCAGTTTCGTCCACGTGGGCATAAAAATGATCCCCAGTCAGGTTGGCAAAATTGATGATGTCGCTTTCCGTGACCGTGTGTTTGTGGGTATTCAAAGTTTCGCCAATTTGTAGGTCTTCAAAATATTTGCGGAAAGGGTGAATTGTGGCCTCAGGTTGGGCACCACCGGGCTGGTACACTTCGGTGATCTGCCCCAGCATGCTTGGATGCCCCTGAATGGCGGTGCGTTGCAGGTAGTGTTTGATGCCCCGCAAGCCGCCCAGTTCTTCACCACCGCCAGCCCGACCAGGGCCACCGTGCGACAATAAGGGCATGGGTGATCCATGGCCGGTGCTTTCCTTCGCGCAGGCCTCGTTGAGGATCAGGATGCGCCCGTGGTAGGGAGCCGCTTCCATAACGTACTCCTGCGCAAAACGAGGATCAGCGGTGGCAATGGTACTGACGAGTGAACCTTTGCCCAGATTGACCAATTCAATGGCCTCTTCCAAATCACGGTAAGGCATTAAGGTACTCACCGGGCCAAAAGCTTCAATTTGGTGGGTGTTGGTGTATCTCGAGGGTTGATCGTTGCGCAAGAGGATAGGGGCAAAAAAGGCTCCTTTGGCTTTGTCGGCGCCGAGTACTTCAAATTGGTCGAGGTTGCCGAAGGCCAGGCTGGAATTTTGGAGCAGTTTTTCCACCTGTTGGCGAACTTCCTGTTGTTGGGTTTTGCTGACCAAGGCACCCATGCGTACGCCCTCTGCGCGGGGATCACCCAAAGTGGTTTGGGCCAGCATTTTGGACAAAGCGTTTTGGACTGCTTCAATCCGGCTTTCAAGGACAAAAATGCGGCGGATGGCGGTGCATTTTTGTCCGGTTTTGGCCGTCATTTCGCGGCGAATTTCTTTGAGAAACAGGTCGAAATCAGCACTGCCGGGTTCCACGTCAGGCCCCAATACGATAGCGTTTAGACTATCGGCTTCCATATTAAAAGGTACACTGTGCTGTATGACACTGGGCAAGGCCCGCAATTGTTGGCCAGTTGACGCCGAACCAGTGAAAGTGACCACGTCCTGCTCGCACAAGTTGTCAAGAATACCTATCCCACTGCCACAAACCAATTGTAGTGCACCTTCCGGTAAAATGCCCGAGGCAATGATGTCGCGTACCACAATTTCACTTAAGTACGAAGTGACTTCGGATGGTTTGACTACGGCAGGCATTCCTGCCAGTAAATTGGCTGATAGTTTTTCCAACATGCCCCAGATGGGGAAATTGAAGGCGTTGATGTGGATGGCTACCCCGTGTTTGGGTACCATGAGGTGGTGACCGATAAAGCTACCTTCTTTCGACAATTTGGCGGCTTCGCCATCCAGATACCAGCGCGTATCGGGCAACTTGCGCCGCAGGCTGGCGTAGGCAAAGAGTGTGCCGATGCCTCCATCAATGTCAATCCAGCTGTCGGCACGGGTGGCACCACTGCGGTAACTTAGGGTGTAGTATTTTTCTTTGTGTTCATTGAGGAACAAAGCCAGGGACTTGAGCATCCGCCCACGCTCCTGAAAACTCATTTTGCGCAAGGCCGGTCCACCCACTTTGCGGGCGTAGTGGAGGATGGCACGGTAGTCCAGCCCCTCACTCCCGCAAGTACTGATGAGTGTACCATTGATGGCGTCGAATTGAGGGATACCCTCTCCATCGTGGGGTACCCAGGCTCCCTGTAAGTAGTTATGGAGCTTGGTAGGCATGTTTTGGTTCTATTTGGTTACTTGGTTAAGGCTGAGCAATACGAATGAATGTTCGTTTGCAAAGGTAGGCGATTTTCAGCATTCAGCACAATTAATTTTTGTTTTGTCGTAAGCTTTCCTATCGAAGATTGTATTTTACCTTTAATTTCAGCCAAATACTAAGCACTTAAACCACCTGCATCATGCTAAAGATCTTTCAAATTGGAATTTTGCTCAACTTAATCTGTGTTATGTCCAGCGCACAAACACCCTCTGAAATTCCACTTTATCCAGGCCCAATTCCCAATTCCAAACCCACAGCGGCAAAGGAAAGAGTTGAAAAACGGCCCAATGGTACCCGGTTTATATTCGGTACGGTTGAGCCCACCTTAACCGTATATGTTCCTCAAAAACCTAATGGGCAGGGTGTCGTGATTTGCCCCGGAGGCGGCTACTCGGGGACCGCCATTGATCACGAAGGGTTCGACGTTGCCAAAGCTTTTAATGCCATTGGGGTGGCTGCTTTTGTACTAAAATACCGCATGCCACTGGACACCTCCTGCATTGACAAAAGTCTTGCTCCACTCCAGGATGCTCAACAAGCGATTCGTCTGGTGCGCAAAAATGCGGCGAAATGGAAGGTAAATCCCCGCAAAGTAGGGATTATGGGGTTTTCAGCAGGTGGGCACCTGGCTTCAACTGCAGCGACCCATTTTTACGAAAATGCTGACCCTAATGAAAAGGATACGACTAGTGTCCGGCCGGATTTTGCCATTTTGATTTATCCGGTGATCAGTCTTAGCTACGAATTGGCACACGGGGGCTCACGGAATAATCTGCTGGGGGTAAAACATACTACGGCCCAACAGTTCAAATTTTCCAATGAACTTCAAGTAACAGCCCTTACCCCACCAAGTTTTTTGGTGCATTCCGCCGATGATGGAACGGTGAAAGTGGACAACAGCATCGCTTTTTACCAGGCTTGCAACAAGTTCAAAATTCCGGTGGAAATGCACCTGTATCCTAAGGGAGGACATGGCTACGGTATGAATAATCCGACGACGACGGACAAGTGGTTTGATCGACTGGGGAATTGGTTGAAGAGTTTATAATTTGCTGATGGGTTGATGTGCTGATCTGTTAATGTTCAGCCCATCAATTCATTTTTTGAATTCAATATAAATCCGACGGTCTATGAAAACGCCTATTTTACCCATTATGCTATTGGCACTTTGTGCTGTGCTGTTCAATCAAACTTTTGCTCAAAAAGGAGCCAGCACCAGTTTTGAACAAGTGATTGCCCTGCGCAATGCGGGCACTCCAATTCTTTCCCCTGATGGTCAACACATTCTCTACACGGTGACCAGTACAGATTGGAAAGAAAACGGCTACGACACCGAAATCTGGCTGGTCCACAATGGCGAAGAACCTTTTCAATTGACCCGCAGCAGCAAGAGCAGCAGTACCTCGCCGAAGTGGTCGCCTGATGGGAAATGGATCGCTTTTAGCAGCAGTCGGAACGATAAAAACCAAATCTTTGTGATTCGCCCCAATGGTGGTGAAGCCCAACAAGTGAGTTTTGAAGAGGATGGGATAGGCGGTTTTGAATGGTCGCCGGATGGCAAACAATTTGCGCTGTTTAAACAAGACCCAGAGAGCAAGGAAGAAAAAAAACGCAAGGAACGTTTCGGTGGCTGGGCTGCTGATGATGCAGAATACCGCCTTTCACACCTCTGGTTATTGGACTTTAAACCCGACCTGCTCCCTGCACCCAGTGAAATGCCTTGCTACGAAGAGAAAAAAGATTCGAGTAAAAAAAGTGATTGCATCAATTACCCCAAAGCAATGCGCCTCACCGAAGGCCCCTTTACCATCAGCAATTTTGATTGGTCGCCCGATGGGAAAATGATCGCCTACACCCGGCAACCCAACCCCTTGATCAATTTTTCGCTTTACGCCGACATTGAGGTGATGGAGGTGGCGAGCAAAAAAGTGGTGTTCAGCGTAAAAAATCCATCCGTGGACAATTTTGCTGCCTGGTCGCCCGATTCCAAAAAGATCCTTTACACCAGTAATCTGGACGATACCACAGCTCATTATTACAAAAATGACCAGGTACTGGTGGCCGATTTGCAAGGAGGTAAACCCAATCAGCTGGCCCAGTACTTTGATGAAGACATTAGCGGTTTGACTTGGAATGCGGCGGGTGTTTTTTTTACTGCGTTTCAGGGTGCCAAAAGGTGGCTTTTCCGACTTGATCCCCTCAGCGGGCAATACAAAGCTTTGATCAGTGGAAACGAAGTGCTGAGTGGCTACAGTTTTTCCAAAGATGGCAAAACCCTGGCTTATAGCAGCTCCAGTGCTACTACCCTCAGTGAAATTTTCAAAACGCCTGTTGCCATCCTCAAGCCGGTACAGATAACTCAGATGAGTAAACAAATTGCAGGCTGGAAAACTGCTGTTAGTGAAGTGATTCGTTGGAAAAGCAAAGACGGTGCCGAGATAGAAGGGGTACTCCACAAACCGCAAAACTACGATCCTGCTAAAAAATATCCACTGCTGGTGATGATTCACGGCGGCCCAACTGGCATTGACCTGCCTCAGCCAGTACCGGGCAGCGTTTATCCGGTAATCCAATGGCTGGAAAAAGGAGCCATAGTGTTGCGGGTGAATTACCGAGGTTCAGCTGGCTACGGCGAAAAATTCCGCTCACTCAATGTACGCAACCTGGGGGTAGGAGATATGTGGGACGTAATGTCTGGGGTAGATCACCTCGTTGCCAAGGGTATTGTAGATGAAAACCGCATGGGCTGTATGGGCTGGAGTCAGGGCGGCTACATCTCGGCATTCCTGACCACCAATACCGACCGCTTCAAAGCCATTTCGGTAGGTGCCGGTATTTCCAACTGGATGACCTACTACGTCAATACCGATATCCACCCCTTTACGCGCCAATACTTGCAAGCCACGCCTTGGAGCGATCCGGAGATTTACCAAAAAACCTCACCAATGACGAACATCAGAAATGCCAAAACGCCGACGCTGATTCAGCACGGGGAGTTCGATCGGCGGGTGCCAATTGCAAACGCGTATGAGTTATTACAAGGGTTGCAGGACAATCGGGTGCCGGCAAAGTTGGTGGTGTACAAAGGTTTTGGCCACGGCATCAACAAGCCGAAAGAAAGATTAGCGGCCATGTGGCACAATTGGGAGTGGTTCAACAAATATTTGTGGGGTGAGGATGTGGTGATGGGGGAGGAGTGAAAAGTGAAAAGTGAAAAGTGAAAAATGAAAAGTGAAAAATGAAAAGTGAAAAATGGGCTGCCGCAGCGACTTATGGGGCGTTGTGAATCAGCGGCACTACGGTGGCTTCTGCCATTTATTAAAAAACTCTAACATGCTGCACATTCACCTTTAGAACTTGTAAAGGCCTAAAATCTTTACCTTGCCGTACAGGTTTTATCCATCCTGCTCGTCTTTTCAAAAACAAAACAATGAAAAATAGTCTTGTCAAGTGGCTTGTTACCCTCTGCTGTCTAACGAACATGACACAACTCTCTGCTCAAAAAGTAAACGTCGTCTCCAAACCGGGCGAACGCAAAGTTGACATTGTGGTGGATGGAAAACCCTTTACCTCGTACATCTATCCCAGTGATTCAGTGCTCAAAAAGCCAGTACTTTTCCCCGTATACACCCCTCAGGGTACAATGGTAACCCGAGGTTATCCCATGATGCCCCGGGCTGGTGAACGGGTGGATCACCCCCACCACGTAGGCATCTGGCTCAATTACGAAGCTGTCAATGGCAACGACTTTTGGAACAATTCTACGGCCATTAAAGACCGCTCCAAATATGGCACCATCAAGCACAAGGAAATCCTAAAAACCAAAAGTGGCAAGGGTAAAGGCTCTCTGTCGGTAAGTGCCGATTGGTATTTGTCGGATGGAAAGGGCAAACATGTATTGGTGGAAAAAACTGATTTCACCTTTTACGCCCGCCAAAACCTGCGCATCATCGACCGCAGGACCACCCTCACGGCCCAGGGAGATACTGTGCATTTTAAAGATGTGAAAGATGGTTTTTTTGCCATCCGCCTGGCCCGCGAATTGGAACATCCTTCCAATACAGCCGATAACTTTGTAGACGCCAACGGGATTGTAACTCGGGTAGAAAAAATGGACAACACCAACATCACCGGGAATTACCGCAGCAGCGAAGGCATTGAAGGTGAAAAAGTGTGGAGTACCCGAGGCAAATGGATGAACCTGAGTGGCCGCATTGGCAGCGAAGACATTGCCGTTTGTATCATCGACCACCCACAAAACCTGAAATACCCGACCTACTGGCATGCGCGGGGCTATGGCTTGTTTGCGGCCAACCCACTGGGTGCCAAGGTGTTTTCCAATGGTAAAGATGAACTCAACCTCAAATTGGCGCCTGGGCAGTCGGTTACCTTTAAGTACCGGGTAGTGGTGGCCACGGGAAAACTGAGTGATGAGGAGATTAATGGGTTGGCGCAGGAATTTAGCGCTAAGTGATTTCGGATGTGGGATTTCGGATTTCGGCTGGTGCTACTGTACAAAGAAACAGTAATCAAAAATCAGGCCTGAAAAACCAGCCGAAATCCGAAATCCCACATCCGAAATCCTTTCACTCTGTTCTCCAAACCGCCCCATACTCCTCGACTAAAACATTATCGTAGTGATCCGCTTGTTCAAAAAGGTTTTGGAACATCTTCAACCCCGTTTCAACATTCAAATACCGATCATGGATGATCAATGAAAGGATGATGGCCTGGTCTTTGATGCTGAGCGCAAGCCCTTCGAGCGTATAATTTTGGCGCAATAAAAATTCGTAGAGTGGTTTGATATTGGTTTTGGGTAAGGAACAAAGGTAGGCGTCGCCGGTAATGATGCCGTTGCCTTCGTGGTAGTGGATGTTGATTTTGGCACTGCCCTGGGTGATGGTCCAACAATTGGGCCCGGAGCGGGAAAGTGGTGCCTGGTGCCCCGCCTGTTCAATCATTTCTTCCAAAGTGGAAGCTACGCCCATGGGCTCAAACTCCTCCACCCCATCAGGTAACTTCAACTTGGCACCACAATGAGGGCAGTACTGGCCTTCGATGTTGGACTTGAATACCCCATTGCTACAAGAGTGACAACGCACCCCCAATTGGCCATTCCCTTTTTGAAACTCGGCCAAAGCCTCCGCCAGGTGCTGCACGGGCAAGCTGATGCCAATGCTGTTGCCATCTTTTACCTTGAAAGTGTTGACTCCCACTACTTCGCCCTTTTCATTGATCAAAGGCCCACCACTATTGCCAGGATTAAGGGCGGCGTCGTGCTGGATGTACAAAATCTGTTCGATCTCATGTCGGATATTGGATACAATCCCCTGGCTAGCGGAATATTTAAACCCAAAGGGGTGCCCAACGGCTACCACTGGATCGCCTTGCCTTACCGGACTGTTTATCCCTAATTGAATGGCGGGGGTATCGGTAGCCGGAGCTGCCACAAACGCCAAATCGTGCCGCTCATCAATGAACAAAACCTTGGCCAACTGCTTGGGAAAATGTACACCATTGATGACTACTTCGCGGTTGTCGCGCACGATGTGCTCATTGGTGACAATGATACCGGCATCACGTAGGTAGAAGCCCGTGCCGATGAAGTAGGGCGTGGCGATTTCGATGACGACGGAGTGGTAGAGGTCGATGGCGTTTTGCATGGTGTGTGGGCCGCGTGATTTAGGGGTGAAAGATAGGGAAAAAATAGTTACGCTATCAACGTACGCTATTTAAACACCTCGGATGCAATCTCCTCCCCGTCAAAATACAAATGGATTGTTAAACGACTGGATAAGTAGGAAAACCCAGTAGTGTCTCTTTTGCGTTTTTTTAAGGTATTTTCTTCATTTCTAGCAGCATTGATTCCCATAAGAAATGCATCTTCAAAATTTTGGTCTTCAATCAAGTGTACAGCGTTGTAAAACCCGCCTGAAAATGCAATCGATCGTTCATCTTCTATAGCACCTGACATACCGATAGTATAAATTCCATGTGAGGATAAAACCTTAGCCTGTTCGTTTGTTTTACAGGCATTTAGAACGATACATTGAAGATTTTCACGAGCAAATGAGTTCTTGAAAAACACTTCAATTATAGTCTTGAATTCAACATTCTGATCCGTCCCTGAACTCTCTTGAAAAACCAAAGACTGATTATTTCCATGCCCGGAGAAATGAAGAATTTCAGCGTTGCTTTTGAGAACTTCTCGCTGAAAATCAATATAGTTAACTGCAAAGTTCGGAATCAATTCAAAACGTTCACCTTTCAGCGCTATTCTGATTTGGTGAAATTCACGGTCGACTCTTAATTGCTCACTGTCTTTAGGGCTAAGGCCAAAATACAAAACCTTTTTAATAGAGATGTTTTTTTGAATGGCTATAGCTTCTTTCCATAACTGCAGAACTTCTTCTCTATTTTGAGCGTGAGGTTTGGTTAACTTGGCACCTAACGGAGTGTTTTCTAGATTAAGATCAGTTAGTCGAGGTAGCGAGTTAATATCTCCTGCAATGGTTGAAATCGGATTATGATCTAGGTGTAGCCTGCTGAGCTTTTTTAGTGAGAAGATTGATTTAGGGAATGAAAGCATATGGTTGCGAGATAATATCAGTTCATTTAAAGACTCCGATAGATCACCAATATTTAAGGGTAATTCATAAATTTTGAGGTATTCAAAATTGAGATTACGCAATCCTTTTATTTTCGCATCTTGAATTCGGCTGCTTTGATCTT
This sequence comes from Saprospiraceae bacterium, assembly GCA_027486765.1. Lineage (GTDB taxonomy): Bacteria > Bacteroidota > Bacteroidia > Chitinophagales > Saprospiraceae > Haliscomenobacter. The sequence goes on along the minus strand of JAIXOO010000080.1, from coordinate 39,376 downwards.
TAATGTATTTGTCTTGAAATGCCTTTATTTGCTTAAATAAATAATCTCCAACAGGTTTATATTGTCTAAGTAAAGGAGCTTCAAACTCCATTTCGCAAGTAAAAAAAGCGCTACCTCCGATATACCCATCCTTCATCAAACTCGTGATTTTCAAGATGAGATCTAGGGTCTTATTCAAAGGCACATTTTTTTTGCAGAACCAGGCTATGGATTCTGTAAAAGGAGAAGAATCATCATCTTGGGCGTGTCTACTTGCCAAATCAACGCGGTGTCGCCAATGTAATATAGTGTTTTCAAGGTATTCTGCCCAGAATTTTTCATTGCTTTTTTTCAGGTATACGGGGTTTTCTTTAATGATACGCAATAGCAAATCCGGATGTAAAAAATAGGCACTGATTTTTTGTTTGATGAAGCGGAATAGGTAATAGTTGTATAAATGTGGAGTGGTTATAGGGTCACCGCCATAAGATAAATGCCATAGATTTTGGAGGTGGCTTATGCCAAGTTGGTGTAGCTTGTCTGGTAGTGCAAAGGGGAAGGAAGAAATGGAGAATATCCAGAAGCGGCCTTGGAAGCTGCGTTTGTACTCATATGCTGCTTCTTTTTTTTTCCCATCCTTTAGCAAGTTGAGTAAAAATTCATGTCCATATTCACGATTTGTTTCAACATTATCACGCTTGCCTAATAAGTAATCCAAAAAGATCAAATCGAAGTAGTTTTTCCTTAATTTTTCAAGACATTTCTTGATTACATCTTGATCATTACTTGGTACAGAAACCTTAAAATGCTCTTTTTTGAAAATTTTATAAAAAGGAGCCATAATTAATTTCTTTTTACTGATCGTACAATCTTTACTTTCCTCAGTTATAGCCGATAGCTTGTGTCCTTTACAAGCCTGGTCATCAACAATCATCAAACGTAAACTGCACTCATTTGCTATGCAGTTTTTTTCTTCATTCCAGGTCTCATGAAAAAATTCGATTTCCTGTGAAGCTCTTTTTTGTAAAAAGCTCTCTGAATGGAATTTAAAAGGTGTTACTGCATCTGCATGACCGCCTTTGCCCACTTCTTTAGAAAGTTTACTCTCTAGAAGTAAACGAAGTTGTAATTCTCGGGTAGCTACAGCAGCGTTAGTGATATATAATCCGTTTTTCCAATATTCACATATTTCTTTGATTAATTTGGAAAAGCGCGTCTGGAAATTTGACGCTGAAATAACCAAGGATTGATATTCCTCATCATCTGTCAAGGGCGCAATTGGAACGAAACGAAACCAAATGCTAGAATCTAAAAACTTATATCGTGTATCCAATGTTGATTCGCGTATCATTTTTGCCGATGCCGACCTTATTTCGTCCTCATAAGGGTAAGACCATAATGACATAATGTCGAAATTGCTTATGGTTATTAATGGTGAAAGATTATCCAATGGAATATTACGCTCAGTTCTCGCCAATTCATCCAACATCCGCTTGCCATTAAGCTTTCCAGGCTCCAAGAAGAGGATGCGAATGCTTGGGTTTAACTTCGCTATATTTTTTTTTGCTAGAGGAATTTGTGTATACTTTTTACGAAGTTGGTTGTAATAACTCCTCCATGGTCTAGCTAAGTCGTCGAGCCCATCCTCGTAGCGAACAAGTTGATAGTTTTCATTTAGCAGATAAAACTCGACCCGAAAACAGGGCTTATTATTGTCGTTTGACATAGCTTAAAAAGATTTAGTTATTTAGGGTTTTTATATACTACTTTAGCGTAATGCTTGCAAATATTCGGAAACTGTAAAACCATTTCAGGGTATTTTTTTGATATGGTTTTAATACGGTATAAAATGAGGTCTGCGGAATTAAAGTTGAGCATTGTTGCAACATCGTTTTTTACACCATTTTTAATGATAAGTGAATTCTCAATCGCCTCAAGAGTTAGCCAATCTTGCTGTTGATCAAAGGGTAAATTGGAATGCACATTTGGAACAATGGCATTACGAACAGCCGAATTTTGATCGTAGTGATTATGGGGTAAAAACTGACTAGTTAATAATTCATCGGGTAAACACTTCATATTGATCTTGCGCAACCCATCTATTTTGGCGCGAAGTTGCATGCTACGAACTGTGTTTTCCAACTCTCGAATATTGCCATGCCAAGGGCATTCTTGATTGAGGAACCTTAATACATCCTCTGAAAAAAACATGGGCAAATCACTTTCTTTGGCCTTTATAAAATGAGCAATCAGCAAGGGAATATCCTCTCTCCTCTCTCGCAAGGGAGGAATTTCAATTGGAAAAACCTTAAGTCGCATGTATAAATCTTCGCGAAAAGCCCCTGAAAACACTTCTTCTTTAAGATTTTTGTTGGTTGCTGCCACGATTTGAACATCTAATTTAATGTCTTTGAGTTCTCCTAATGGGCGAATCGTTTTACTCTGAACGAATTGTAGCAGTTTGTTTTGATTTTCGAGATCTAAATCTCCAATCTCATCTAAAAACACAATGCCACCATTTGCTATTTCCAATCTACCTTTTTTATCGGAATCAGCGCCTGTATACGATCCTTTTTTTGCTCCAAATAACTCGCTGGGTACCAGTTCTTTTGGGATATTAGAGATGTAAATTTCTTCAAAAGCCTTTTTACTACGGGTGCTACTATTGTAATGCAAAAAGAAGGCTGCCACTCCTTTCCCCACACCTGTCTCTCCAGTAATTAGAACCGTAAGCTCAGGTTCGTCCGATACCCCTTTCAAAAGGCGGCGCATCTGTTCAATTTGTGGTGATCTGCCAATAAACGGACGTTGAGAAGGATTGAGATATTGATTACTCTCACGAGTTCTTTGAAGCTCCGTTTTTACCTTGACCAATTCCTCTCGGATCATTTGATTTTCAATAGCCTGCTGTATTTTTTGATCCCAGAGTTCCGGGTTTTCGCCAGCTCCAGGCTTAGGTAGATAATCTTTTGCTCCTCTGCTCATAGCTTTGACGGCGGTATCTAAGTCCCCTTTACCCGTAACAATAATAATGGGAGCACCCGGAATTGCCTCTTTAATAGCCGGAATCAGTTCGAGCCCAATCAATTCATCGGGCTTATTTTCATCTAAAACCAAATCAAGTAAAATGAGGTCAAAATCCTTTGGTGCTTTAAGGAGTTCTTCAACTTCTTGCAGTGTATGAATTCCTGAAATTGTGTACTTATTTCGAAACTTACGACGGATTTGACGGAATATGCTCTCATCATCATCAATGAGTAGAATCGTTAGAAGAGTCTCTTCCGGCTCTGCAAATTCTGTCTTATCATGTCTGATTTCTGTCTTGGGACGGAGTGGTTTTTGCTCAATATTAGATCGAATGCGTTCGTACCACCCACTAAGTAATTCCGGTTCATCAGGTTTAGTTAAAAAATCTTTGACTCCGCGTTGAATTGCTTCGACCACGATTTCAGCAGCAAGATTTTCGGTCAACGCCACAATAGGTACCTGGGGTAATTGAACCTTCAATTTTTCAAGAATGCGAAAGCCACTTTTTACACCTTTATCATCAAGCACCAAATCTAGCAACACCAAGTCTATACCAGACTCTCGTTTTAAAGTAGCATCCAATTTATCTTCTGTGTTAATATTGATAAACTCAAGATGCTGTACCAATTGATCGCGCAGATGGCGGTGAAAGGCCAAATCATCATCGATTACAAGAATTCGGTAGTTTTTAGTGGGAGGCATAACTTTCCAAAGTTTTGATGATTTGTATAATCGATTGCAGCACATTATCACACTGTGATTCATACAATAAGTGTTCGTGTGCTCCTTGGCCGGCAAAAAAAGGTTCTATTTGTTGGAGTTTAGTTTCAATAATTGTCACCTCTTTGTCCAAAGGAAGGATGGTAAAAAAATCCTGGTACAACCGCCAGCGAGTGCACAAAGCATTCCACCATGTTAAAGTATCTGGACCAAGTTCCGTCCATGTCTCAAGATAAGCAATGCCATCTGCTTTTTCGGCAAAGATATCCTTGATTAAGCTATACAAACGATAAAGAGGTTTGTAAAAACTCATACCACCATGCCCATGAATGAAGTCTTTGAGGTAATTTCGGGCATCAATACCTCCAAATACAAAGGGCTCCCAATCTACATTTAAAGTTAGTGCGTTTTGGAATTTCTCAGTGAAACTATGAGGTAAATCAAATAAAAACAAATGATTCGGGTGATCATTTGGGTAAATGCTAACATTTAAAAACTTCAACTGAGGTTGATGCTGCTGCAAATATTGCTTCCAAATGAAGTCGGGTGCAATAATTTTTTCACCAACCATCAGTGGACTGACGAGTATAAATACCTGTGTTTCTGATGAAATCGTTTCCAAGCCAGAATAAGCTATCCATTCCCACCCCTCATAAGCTTTATGCTGCTGCAATAGGGTCAAATAAGGATGAGAAGACGGGTAGTGAACCAATTGATGCATAACTTATGGTAATAAATTAATCAAGTGGATGAAATAATTATTCAGTTTTTTAAAATAATCAGGTGTATTCAATACTTCATCAAAATGCATACATAACTTGAGATAAGCATCTGCTGTTTCAGGTGCTATCCCTTGCAATGCTGAAAGATTTTGAATGTGTTTACAATCATCGTTGGGTTCTTTTATGTCATGATCCCTGAAAAATGATTCCAAGCGAGAGCCATTTTGTTGCTGTATGAACTTCCGAAGGGATTGCTTTGATCTACTTAAGCGGTCAAATGGAAGTAGGGAAATCAAATAATATGCGTCTTTAAAGTGATCCTTGTTCAATAGATAGTAATTATTCCAGACCCCAATAAAGTAGTCTGACTCAATGAGTCCTTGTTCATCAACAACTGAAATTGTTAGTTTTTTACTATCAGGTGATAAATAAGGAGAATTCTTAGCTAATCCGTTTGATGCAATAAGTCCCGTTTTTTTCAAGTGATCAATATATATATACCCATTCCCGTCACTAAATTTTTCAACAATAACTTGCTTATTATCTAAGTTATGCTTGCTTAAGAAAAGCTTAAAATCCGCATGCTTGAAAGGAGAAACATCATGCACTAAAATAAGGTATTTCACTTCAGCAATCTCATTATTAAACTGCTGGAAGATAAACATCAAATCCCTATGTACTTTTTGTTGCCACGAGAGATGTTCATGCTCTAAATCCAAATAATTCACTGGAGGGTCATAAGTAACGGTAAACAGATGATTGTTCTCCTCTCCTTTTATTTGATACTGGACAGAATTAGGCTCTGGCCATCTCCAGATAACAATCATAACCTTTTTGATACTCATTATTAGCTATTTTTAAGATCCAAAAAGAATTTTCAGCAATGAATACTTCAATTCAAAATCGTCCATCTTTATCAGGGATTTTTCCGCGGCTTCCAGTAGAGCTTCTACTGGCCTGAAAGTCACAAAAGAAGTATATTGGCCTATGGATTTATGCATTTTATTGAGGGTCTCATTCCACTGATTCCGCCCTCTGCCAGAAGTAATTACAATTAGAAAATTATGCGGCCTAGGCCTTCCCATTAATATTTCTTGGTCAATAAATTCATCGATGGTTTCTTCGGAATATTTTCTGCCATTTGTACCAATGAATTTTTCGATAAACGAAAGATGAATGACCAAAAAATTATACCTAAAAAAGCCAACCGGGTCTGCCTGATTTATTTTTTCCCATTGTGGCTTGTCTTCGGTAAAGGCATAACAGCCTAATTTTTCCATTTTTTCCGCACTGATGTTAGTGAAAAACTTGTGTATCCTGTTATCCCAGATACACACTTGGGTATACAATGTTTCTAAAAGTTCAAGCGCCAAATGTGCTGGCATGTTGTATTTTTGCAAGTCTTTTACAGACTGATTCTGAAGGTAATGCTGGATTAGCACACCATTGTTGCGGTATTTAATTGCCGTAGGATTTGGTCTTACTTCGTCATTTTGGTGTATCAAAACAATTTTTTTAATCAAGTGAGGAGTAGCTGAATGGTCGCGATCACCCCAAACAGCATTAACCCCATCCCAAAATAGGGCATTACGGATTTCAAAATTTGTTTCATCTCCTGTCCCAAAGTAAGTTAACGTAGGCTGACGCATCTCCATGGTTAACCATTCCCGTAACCAAATTGCATAAGCTTGTTCTATAGTATCAGTTTCTTGCCGAATAATCCGAACAATACCTTTTTCTCGCAAAGCATCAAATCCGGCTTCAAAGGGTATTTCTGCAGGTAAATGTATAAAACGAAAACGCGCCAAATTTTCCCACGAATTACTGAGTTGAGATAAGTGTTTCAAGGTATGAATATCCGCACCTCTCCAAATATGAAAGAATTTTTTATAGGTTCCGCGTTTGTGCTTTTCTAGATAGGCTTTTATTTCCTGCCGTACTGTTTGCTGTGAATCAGGATTAAAAAAGCGACGATGAGAAATTTCTAATTCTTCAAATATAGTACCTTTAGTGTCTTCCATCACTGGGCCATACCCTGTTTTGACCCAAGGATAAAAAGCTTCGTGTCGTTCACTACCAGTTTTTTTCTCTACTTCATGAAATGAATCATTAAATAGCATTCCCGCACAAACCTTGTCCTGATAGCTACCACCTAAGCGGGGTAATTTTGATTCTTCAGTGATGATATCCTGCCCTAAACGCGTTAGTCGGTCTTCGATTTTTTCAAGAGACAAATCCACAGGGTGATCCAGCCAAACACCTATTTTATAATAATGAGGTATTGGCTGTGTTTCTTTAGTCCTTTTGGATTTTGATAAATTGAACTGACCAGCCTCAAAAGATATGTTCAAATTTAGCCCGTTTAGAACCATTTGTTCAAGGTCTTCTTTCGGATAATGTTTTACATTTCTAATTTCATTTTCAATAATGGTAAAAAGGGCATGTTCCCCAACGATCCCTCCTGGAAAAAACACCTGAATTTTTTCCAGTTCTTTTTTTAAATCATCAAATTGAGATTCTGTTTTTATAAATCCGCTAATGTAATCTCCTTTAAGGGCACTTTTGTCTGCATCTGATGTATTGAAACGGGCCATGTCAATGGTCAAAAAATGGCCTTTTTGCCTGATTTTTTTACGTTTGAGTAATTTTCCACTATTGTTAAAATCTGGCTCAACGAACAACAAATTCACTTTAAGTTTAAGAATATCTTCAGTATTAGCAATCGTACCTAAGTACAAGGTATTCAGGAAAAAATCATGCCAAAACACTTTGTAAAAACTATGTACAGTTCCACCAAAGGTTTTTTCTTTGCTCAGGCCTGTCCAAAATGCACCTTTTTCCAATAAAAACCGCAGCAATTGCTGGATTTCTTCATTAAATTGCCTAGGGTCTAGTATTAAGGGTACTTTTTCAATGTAAGCATTCAATTCTTCTCTGATAGATTTCGGATAATTCCCATGCTTAATCGATCTTTGTTTGAACCAACGCTCTAAAGCCACTAGACTATGCGCACTGATATTATGAGTATAAGAATCTAACATGATAGCCATAACTGCATTATGGCGCAGTAGTTGTTCAATGCGTTCGCTTTGTTTTTGAATGGTTACATCTTGATTTTGAATGATTTGGCCTTGAGTATTAATTGTTTGAGGCACCTCATCACTCAGATTAATGCGTCGTTCAGCATAATCAATGTGTTTTGCATAATGTTCTCGATATTTTAATTCTTTAAGGATAGGATTTTTAGACATATTGTCGTAAAATAAAGGATCCATCACTGGGTCAACCAAGCTTTTTATTACAGAAGTACGGTAGGCATTTAATCCAACTACATCCCAATCAAAAATAATTCCTTCATATTCTCGAGAGAATAGCTTAATCAATTGGCCAATGGTTTTTAGCTTGGGTTGATTACGCTCATCAAAAAAGTAGTGATTTTCATCCTGATGGTAAATGATGTGTACCACCCCATCAAATTCTGCAAATTGGATTAATGGTAAGGAGATGTAAGAATATTTATTTAAATCTTCAAAATAAGAGGATAAAATCACAAATTCTTCCCACTGGTATGGGCCGTCTTCATCTTCTGATTGGCCAGTAAGTTGTCTTTCAAAATAGCTACTCAATTTATTGTGTCTAAAATCACTTAGATTAAAGTTACCCAATTTAAATTTTAGAAAGATGTGACTTCCTATTTTATCCGTATTGGTAGAGAGAAGGTTGTCTGCAGAAGAAGATACAGGTAATTTAGCCCAAGCTTCTTCTAAATGAGGGTGGGGGTTTATAGGAATGCCAAGTAGTTCTTTTTGCGTCTCAATACCCCCATATATGAGTTGATTATGACCAAATCTAGGTATTTGAATAAGTTCCCCTTCCTGATGATCTCTAGGTAGAAGGTTAATGAAAATTGTAAACTTTAAATCCAAGATATTCTCGACCTGCATATCTATACGCTCATAAAGTAAATTTAAAAATTCTTTAATCCGAGGAAATGCCATTAGATTTCTCACTTGGTTTGCATCAATATTAGTTTCATGAGTCACTTTCATTCTGCCTTATTTTGGATTTTACAATATGAAGTAGTATGTCATTTTTATGCCAAACCCGCTCGATTTTTTTTACCATCTGATTACCAGCTATATATGTTGTAAAGAGATCGAAGCGAATTTTCATGGTATGTTTTATTTTTCTTGTAAATCCAAATTTTTTTCGGATTTATCGTTCTTGATCATTGTCTTGACGATAAATCTGGTGAATTCAATTATTGCACTATTCTACGGATATCAATAAATATCTTCTCCCCATAACTCAATGGCTTCACTAAATAGTCTATTCAGTTTCTCCAAATAATTAGGTGAACTTAGGTCAGCTTCGAAGTGATCAAACAATGCTTGATGAGATATCCAAAATTTCTCTGGAGTCTTTAACCCTAGAGTCAGTTTTTGTATTACTTTAGGCGAAATATGATTATAATAATCTGTAATTTTAGGGTGGCTCTTAAAATAAGCCTTTAGACTTATTTCATGTGTATGATCAATGGGGAGGGATTGGAATATTTTTTCTTGTACCTCAATTAAATATTCTCTAATCACGTTGTATCGATAATATTGCCAAACACCGTCAAAGTATTTATCGTAAATTTGATCTGCCTCATCAAGCACACTACATATTCTTCTATTAGGAAAAGCTAAGCGATTTTTTACCAGTTTCTTCTGCAAAAGCAATCCAGTATCTCGTTCCTCTCTAAAATAAATATACCCCTCACCTCCAGAGAAGCTACGATATACGAAATTCATTCCCTGAAAAAACTGAATAATCTCTGATTGCAGAAATTGTAAAAACTCAGGTTGGTTATGTAACATCAACACATATTCAGCAGATGGAAAGGCTAAGAAAATTTTTTCTAAATAAGATCTCCACATTTCAGAACCAGCATTTTGATTTATACAATATAATTTTCCTGAATTATTGACCGTTGAATAACAGCAAGGCGTAGGTATTTCCCAATCCCAGAAACAAACTATTACCCTTTTTTCCATTGTCGATTAATTTAATGTCTTTTTTTAGCCAATCAGATCGTTTGTTATCCATATTTATGCACATGTCTCGGGTTAAGTAAGGTACTTTTTTTACAATGGTTAAACATCATAAGCACCTCTATCAAAGATATATAATCTTTCACATAAATACACGTTTTATAGGCTTTAATATTTTTTACTCAGCATTTAAGACCCAAAAAGTATTTTGCACAAAAGATATTTTAGCTCAAAATCATCCATCTTATCCATTGCCGCACTTGCCGCACTTATGAGTGACTCAACTGGGCGAAAAGTAACAAAAGGTAATAAATTTTGATTGTTTTTTTCGGTTTGGCGTTCTAATGAACTATGCCATTGCGAACGACCTCTACCTGAAGTAATCACTAGGAAAAAATTGGACGGGCATGCTTCAAAAGGTTTGCCCTTTAGGACTTCATGTTTAAAAAAATCATCAATATTATCTTCAGTATATTTTTTATCGCCATTTTTATCAGTGAATGTTTCAAGAAAGGACAAATGAATAACCAGGAAATGATAATCCAAAAAACCATCAACTGTAGCGTCTCGTTCTTTTTCCCAAGTTTTTTGTTCCTCTTTACGAATCACACAACCAAGTTTTTGCATTTTTTCCTCGTTAATACCTTCAACCCGAGCAGCTACTCTATTGTCGTAAATACAAATGCGTGTTGCCAACATTTCCAGTAGCTCAGCAGCTCGATCAGGGCTCATAACTTTTTCGTTGAGCTTTTTGTTTTGGCAAAAATACTGCTTTAAAATACCATGATTTCTATAGCGCAACTTTGAAATTTCAGGGTTATCATCATTATTACTATGTGCGATATAAATTAATTGAGCATCCGTGCTAAGGTTATTTTCTCTGGAATCATCCCAATGGTGTTCAATTTGCTGGCCATCCCAATACAGAGAAGCTAAAAAGCCATCATCTTGTATGAAAATATAATTGAGTTCCTGCTGGTGCTGAGGTTTTAGCCAGTTTTTCAGCCAATTGTAATAAGCTGAGCTAATATTATTATAGCGTTGATCGATAATACGAATAATGCCTCTTTGACGCAATTTCAAAAACTGCGCATGGTAACGATCCATTTGGGGTTCCGAGAGGTGAAGGAATTGAAATCGAGAAAGGTTTTCCCATTCCTGGTCTAGTTCGGTATTAGGCTCAATGGTATGCACATAAGCCCCTTTCCATAAATGGAAGAATTTTTTGTAATATCCGATTTGAGCTTTCTGAAAATTATGTTCAAAAATTGCCTGAGCTTGTTCAAAATCTTCATGCTTATTTAGCACCCGTCGAGCAGAAAGCATCCATTCTTGGACAATGTTGCCTTTTTCCCAAGAAGGTAACATTGAGGAAAAGCCTGTTTTAAGCCAGGGATAAAATTGTAGGTGACGAAATGTCCGCTCATATTCGTCTCGTTGCACCTCTTTGAATGAGTTATTGAATAACATAGAAGTACAAACTTTGTCTTGGGATGTGCCCCCCAGTCGTGGGGCAAAACTATCTGGTAAAATAATGTCATCCCATAATCGATTTAAACGACTATATATTAGCTTTTTAGTGACCCGGGTAGGATGTTTGAGCCAAACTCCAAATAGAAAACATTCATTTGGCTTACCTTGTTTTTTCAACTCTGAATTAACATACACTTCTTCAATAGAAATATTTAGAGTAAGCCCTTCCTCTTTCATTTGTTCACGAACTTCCTTGGAGAAATGTTTAACATTTCGAATTTCATTTTCTAATATGGTAAACAGAGAGTGTCGTCCCACAACCCCTCCCGGTAAAAAAACCATCATTTCTTCCAATGCCTCTTTTATAACTTCAAAATTCTTTCCCTTATGAATAAACCCACTTATTCCTTTCTTTTTTAATTCTGGAGAATCATCATAATTTTTTAGATCAATAATGGCAAAATTATCGTTTAATGCAACCCGCTTTGAGTAGAGTAATCCCTCGGATGAGATACCAGCTTGCTCCAAAATGGTAATCTGTATTTTAAGCTTTAAAATTCCTTCGGTGTAGGCAATAGTACCCAAATAAAGCGGATTATTAATAAAATATTGCCATAACAATTGAAAAATAGAAATGACTTCTCCTCCAAAACTATAGTCTCTAGTCAAACCAGTCCAGAAAGCACCACGATCAAGTAAAAAATCGATCATCCTTTGAATTTCCAAATCAAAAGACTCTTTCCGCAATAAAATAGGTAATGAGGCTACAGAAGCACGTAATTCGCCTTCTAAACCCTGTTGAATGGCTCTTTGATGAAACCAACCTTCCAACGCAACTAGACTATGGGCACTAATGTTATGTGTGTAGGAGTCTATGAGAATCGACATAATGGCAATACGCCGGTATTGATCCAAAATTTTATCCGGGAGTCTAGCATTCAGTTGTATTCGTTTGGTTAAAATTTGAATGTATTTTTGATAGTATTCGCTGTATTTTAATTCTCTAAAAATAGGGATTGTAGATAGAATGGTATTTAAAGCACCTCCCAAAATATCAAGCAAAAATCGCTCTCTGAACTCAGGTGGTTCATTTTTCCCTAGCTCCCAGTATAGCATTAGGTGTTCATAAGATCTGGATATTTCGGTTATCATGTAACCAATGATTTTGTTCTTTATTTTTTCCTTTCGAAAAATCTTACCTTGTTCAGAAGTATGATAGATAATGTGAACAACTCCATCGAATTCAGCGAATTGAATTAATGGTAACGAAATATAACTATAGTTGTCAATAACCCCTAAATAATGGGTGATTATTGCATATTCTTCATCTCTGTATAGTCCTTTAGACGGGCTACCATCTTTATCAAAAAAATAGCTTTTCAAAGTACCTATGCCTAATTTTTGGATCGTTGCCAGTGAAAATTCGTAAAATTTATCCTGTAATTTTGAACTTACGATTGCGGTTCCTGTATCTAACTTTATAGGCATTTCGCCAATTGAAGACCTTGTCACAGTTTTTGTTGAATTTGCCAAACTTTTCCAAGCATCGGTTATGTTGCTTTTTTCCGGGAACTGCCCTTTATAATTTTTTAAATTTTGTACTTCTAATAAATCTTTTTGCATTTCGGTTCCAGCGTATACAAGCTGAAAATCTGCAAATCGAAATTCTTCAATTACTGTGCCCGGTTCATGGTTCCTCGGACGAGCGTTGAGAATAATTGTGAATGGCTTCTTAAAAATATTCACCTCAAACTTTTGATAAATAGACCACATTAATTCATCATAGAATTTATCAATTTTGGAGAACGCAATCACTCTCCTTGTAGATTGTAAAATTGAATCTGTGTTTATCATGATGATAAGTTTATGCGAAAAAAAAGAACTTGGAAGGTTCTACTGAATTTTGTCCAAGCACTAGGTAAAAAATATGTTGAATTATACTGTGCTCCGACAAGTTTTGTGCATTGATTATGTCAAATTTCACTGATTTTCAGTAAATTATCTCAATGCCTATGCGCAAAAGTTGGCGGAACGCAGTATAATTCTAGGACGTAATGCTAAAGTTAATTAACGTGAGATAAAGATAGCATGTTATTTTGCTTCTTTTTGTCCCCTTTTTTTATTGCCTTAAACCGCTCCAACCATACCGTCTTATCTCGAAAATGGGTATAGTATTTATTCTCTGTACCCACTAATAGCATTTCTAAAAGCCCTTTATCCTCATTATTGAAATGCGCTAGCTCCCCCTGTAATTGCTTAGTTAATCTACATGTAACTTGCCAAACATAATATGGGGCTGAACTTCGCTCAAACTCAGTCATCACCTTCACTTTGTGCAATCTTCTTTCTTTCGATTTGAAATAAGAATCAAGCTCTCCATTAGGGCTAAGATGTAGCTGTGCTGCCACTGCTAGAGTAATAATTTCATTCTCTACATCCTTTAGATGATCTCCATCTATTTTAGTATTTGAAATTTTAATCTTTGAATTTGGAATAAAATCAGCTACATCATTGACCAATTGGTGGATGATGCCAAAAATCCCAATCACTTTTTCAAGCTTTTCCCTCCTTTGTTTGTTTAAATGAACAAATTTCAACTGAAAATCAAGAATTCCTAAAAAGAAGACACTATTTGTAAGATAGATTCGTGAAAAGTAATTTTTTAAATAATTTTCTTTGTCGGCTACTAAATCAGGCATCAGGGCTCTTAATTCTACAAGAATAGTTTCTACGGCTACTCCCATTTGATTTTGGTATTGACTATCTATAATATCATTTAAATTTAAAGGCCTAGTTTCATTATTACACCATTGTTTATATGAATTCATTTCTGATTGTAACCATTGACCTGCATCTACGGCGGTAATCACTCTGGAAATAAAAGACCTAAGTGGCTTTTGATACCTATCATCAACATTTGTATCGATGTATTTGTATAAGCCCTCCTTAAGCATAGATACTCCAAGTAAATTTGCAGCTATTTTTTCATGAGTAACCACGCCAAATTTTCGATCTAAAATCTGATTCTCGTAGTATAGTATAGTCATTACTGTTTCAACTACCATTGGAAATTGCTGATTCCAGAATAACTGATCAAAAGCGTCCGTATATTTTTTGATTTTATTAATTGTATTCTGGTTTTGCAAAAAATGCATCGAGTTAATCGCAAATAAATACCTCAATGTTTTTTCATTGTTTTTCTGTCGGGTGACCAATAAATCGAATGGACATATCACCCCTGGAAGTTTGGGTAAACATGCTACTAAGTTTTCGAATTCGCTTTGAATTTTGTTATTGGTTTCAGATGCAGTAGTGGGAACATTTGCAGCTCTGTTTGGAAAGTACCATTTCTGTGCGAACGAGGTAATGGTATTGACCGTTTGATTGAATGTCCTATAAAGTTCAGCGGTGCCATTTAAAATCGATGCTCCACATCCATAGTGATAAGTGCCGTTAGCCATAACAGTATTTTTTTCTAACTGTATGAAATAATCATTCCAGTCGGCAACCAAGTAATATAAATAATTGATTTGTAATAATTTATTTGTATGTTTATAAACGTATTTAATATTGTGAGATTCAAAAAATTCGGATTTTTCGGATTTGTCCGAAATTTATTAGGATCAATAGTGCTTATAGGTAAATGATAAAGTCAAATCTCATTTCTCAAGAGCTGCCCCATTTCTCCTCTCAAACATCTTATACCAAACAACCTGCGCTTTAAACTTCTTATAAAACTTATTCGTACTTCCAATTTTTAGATGATCTTTCCAAGTTTTTAATAAGTGACCTTGTTTAAGCAGGTTAACCAGGATTTTTTCAGCAAAGTTTTTTTGAATCTCACTAGTTATTTCCATGGCATAAAAAACCGAAAAATGCTTACAAACTTCATGAAAAATCAACTTTTCACTATAACCTGGACTTGGTAGCGTCTTGCCATTCGTAGTGTCCAAACTGGCATGCAATTTCTTCAGATAATCCATTACCTTTCCATTAGGATAACGTTGGAGATGAATCAAGGTAGGTAAAGTGATGTTGCCATTTCTAAAGTCACGCATAGCATCTCTACGATCTTTCGCAGCAGTTTTATAGCCCATATTCGACGGTACAAAATCCCAAGTGTCATTCACCAACTGGTGCATAATTCCAAAAACCTGAGCAAACCGAATCAGATCTTGGAACCCTTCCTTTTCTGTCGGTTCAACCAACAACTCAAAAATCAAACGAGTAATCCGTTCGAAGAAAAATCCATTGACCATGTAAACCCTCTGGAGGTACTTTTCCAAAAACAATTCCTTTTTGCCTTTCAATTCAGGGCATACTTCGTGGATTAGGGTAATAATTTCTGCAAGAAGATCATGTGGTGCTAACTTTTCTGCTCGCTCAGAAGCAGGATAATCTTCAAATTCTTCATTCAACCAATGTTGGTAAAAATTACATGCTTGTTCTTTGAATTGTCCAGTATTCACTACAAGGGTCACTTCGCTTACCAAGCGGCGCAATTTGGGCTGAATTTCAGCGGGTATACGTTTTTGAATATACAAGTCGAGCTGTGCCCTGAGTTGGCCACCAATTAGAAGATTTTTCTTGATTGCTTTTAGCCCAATAACTCCTGCTTTTTGATCAAGGATTTGATTGTCATAGTATAAAATACTCATTAACGCCTCTACCACCAAGGGTAGTTGACCTGTCCAAAATTGTTTACTACAACAATCCTTGAACTTCCCTCCGACCGCTTCAATGTTGCGGTACATCAGGTAAGAAAATACAGCGCGGAGTGGTTTTCGAAAAGTGCTATTTTCACCTAGGCGTTCTGGCTTTACTTTTTGGAGCAAAATGCCATAGTGGTTGCTACCTGTAGAAAAAGAGTCCAAGCCCTCAAAGTGCTCGAACTCTTTTTCTAATCCTTTTTCGATGAGTGTATAATCGGTCGGCATCAGCGCTTAATTTTGGAAAAATAAAACTACTTAAATATTTCCAAAAAGGCAATACAAGCCAACCCATTCTTTAACAAGAACAGTCAAATATTGACAAATGTTAATTTTCTAATTAGAAGAAACTAATATTCCTATGCTCTTTTTTTATTTTTCCTTTCCCAGAAACCTTGATCTCTCCGTCAGCGCAGTACATCACCTCCATAGAATTATCGATCACAAATACTGAGTTTTTTTCAGGGCTCAGCAGTTTCTGATTGATTTTTTTCCAGTTTGACCAGCGACTTGGTTCAACAGCAACTACCGTTTGAGGCGTTTTCTTTTGTTTTTGAGATACCTGAAAAGATTGAAAATCCTGATCGTCTTGTAAGATGATGATTCCTTTTTCCACGCAATTGGATTCTTTGATTTGTTTTGCCAACTGCGCTCCACTGGTTTTTTTCCCAAAAGTAACTGCAATTATCTCGCCATATTCCCTGCTTTTGGTAGTACTGGAATTATTGTTTTTGCTAGCTGTAGCTTTAATTCTACATGCTAGAGATTTACTTTTCACGGATTCTTTGTCCAGTGAATTAGTCTCTCCTTGTTTTTTGGGCTTAAAGCCAAAAATGTCCATGTTCTAAATTTGCGCCATTCCTGCTAGGCCCTACGGTATTTTGCAGTAGTGTTAGCGCCTATAGGCTTTGACAATGTTTAACAATTATAGTTTAGGTCGTTCTTATGAGTACTCAAGATAAAGCAAAAAATAATAAAAAAAAAGAACTAAACACAAATAAATTTGAATTGGTTGTGTTTTTGGTTATCCTAAATATTTCAAGAAATTTCTTGAAATATTTAGGATAAATCCGAGGTATAGGCACACGAAAGTTATTATTTTATTTGTGTTTCAAAACACAAGCCATTGGTTTTTAGTTAAATAAAAGCTATTTATTAAATGGCTTACATACAATACACATCAATTCTCGTGCCAGGCCTCCCCTCACTCCAGCCTCACCACCATCCATCCACTTTCCCCCAAATCTATCTTCAACTGCCCAGCCTCTTCCACCGTGTCAAAAGGCCCCACAAAAACCCTATGAAACCCATCTACTGTTCTTTTTTCGCATCTAAGTCCCAATTCCTGACATTCAGCCATACATCGATTCGCATTTTCAATTTGCTTAAAAGAACCAGCCTGAAGATAAACGGGTAAAGTATTCCACTCCTCCCCATTGTAAGCATCTGAGTCCTCAGGCTCATTTGGTATGTTTTTGTAAAGAGGGGTTTCATAACCAGGATCAGTTGAAGTAGAGGGGTATTCCAAAATTTCAGCCTTGGGTTCATTCCCATCATCTAATTCCAACTCCAAGTCTGGTGGGTATTCCTTGGGGTCTGGAGATTCGTCTTTAAACTCGTATTTTAGATACATTGCAAATAGCCCCAAACCAATGACGATAGCTAGTACCACCCCGACATTGCGCCGATATTCCAATCGCTCGAAGTAAAGCCTGCGTTGGAGTTCCCTTTGCTCCTGATATGGATCATAAGGTATTTGTGATGGATAAGGATACTGTGACGGATAGTACGGATGTTGGGGTGGGTAAGAGGACTGAGGGTGCTGCCATTGATTGTCCTGGTAGTCGTCTGGATACCGATCATAACGTTCATCACCAGGGTAATAAGCACCAGAACGTCGCTTGGCCTGCCCGACAACAAGCAGAGCTATAGCCACAACGGCAAGGAGTACGAGCATTTCAAATTCCATTTCATTTTTTTTAAGATCCCATGAATAACTGTGTCAATGAATCGTTTTTCAAAAACAAAGCCAAATAAATAAAAAATTGAAAATCAGTTGTTTGTGTTTAAATCAAGTAAGCATATTTGACTTTGTTTGGTTTATAAACCAAACAATCTCAGGTCAATCCCAAAAAAATTCGGGCTCAGGATTTTTTATTAAGTCTTCCATCTTTCCCTCCCCCTCCTTACCTTTGCCCCCTAAATCAAATTCATGACTGAACTTTTACACTACATTTTCGGCTCCGACATCCAAGCTGGCCTCCTCGTAGTCTTCAACCTCATCATCATCGAGAGCCTACTTTCGGTAGACAATGCTGCGGTGTTGGCCACCATGGTCATGGATTTGCCGGCTCACCAACGCAGTCGTGCCTTGCGCTATGGGATCATTGGCGCATATGTATTCAGAGGTTTGTGCCTGATTTTTGCAGCCTGGCTGGTTCAAATTTGGTGGTTGAAACCAGTTGGAGGTTTGTATCTTTTGTACCTGGCCTACGGTTATTTCAAAGGAAAATCTACGCCAGATGACCCCACGGATGACTACGTCGATAAAAAAGCCAATTGGTTGTATCGCGCTACGCTCGGATCACTGGGGCAATTTTGGGCTACGGTCGCTTTGGTGGAGCTGATGGATTTGGCTTTTTCGATTGACAATGTTTTTGCTGCAGTAGCTTTTACCGACCGAATTCAATTGATCGTCATCGGCGTTTTTATAGGCATTTTGGCGATGCGCTTTGTGGCACAGGGCTTTGTGGGCTTGATGGAGCGTTTCCCTTTTTTGGAAACCATTGCCTTTGTGGTGATCGGTATTCTGGGTTTGAAATTGACTTTATCGGGCGTTAGTCATTATTTCCCAGAGTCGACCCTGGCCATACTTACTGAAGGGGAAATGGCCGATTTATACACCTCGATTTTGACTGTGGCCCTATTTGTCTTGCCATTGGCGAGCGCCTATTTCTTCAACTGGCCTGAGCGGAGAAAATAATTTTCAGAATAGTAGGGGAATGACTACTCTAATTCGGGTATTTACATAGACTTACGTTTGTTTTTGTCAAAATGTGACTATCTTTAAGTGTTTTTTTGGCAAATCATTGATCTCATGAAAAAGTGGTTACCGAAGCTGTCAAGTGCAGCTCCAGCAACAATGTATGGAATCACATTCCTACTTCTCCTTCCCTTCTTTATACAGCAGGCCTGGGTGAAAAACCCCAAAGGCGCTAATGTTGTAGTACCAAATTCCGTGCCAAAAATCAGTGCGAAGAAAAAAAACTCATCCAATAGCATTGCCTGCTTGGATGAAGTTAGAATTACCCTGGGAGCAGATTGTGCTTTTAAGGTAACGCCTGGTATTGTTGCGGAATTCAATGCGATCGATTGTAATCCTGATGGGATGGAATTATTGATCACGGATAAAAGTGGTAAGGCCGTAGCCAACAACCGCCTAACTGGTGAACACGCCGGGCAACGCCTGAAGTACTATTTAAGCCACCCTATTTGTAATCCTGAAGGTTGTTGGGGGATCATTGCAGTTGAAGACAAAAACATGCCCCGGGTGGACCTCGCGCAGTTTGATACTACACCCGTGATATGTAGTAAGATAGACCAAATTCTGAACAACCCCAAAACCATTGGCCATACTACCCGTACCAGTAGCCCTCGTCAATTGATTCCAGGCACACTTCTGAATTATTCCGAGGTCGAAGACAATGTGCCGAACCTGGGTATCGTAAAATTTGCCAACTGTGACCCAGAATGTCCACTTACCATCAAATGGAATGACCGGCTCGTCGTTTACGGGTGCGATTCTTTAGCCAATAATGGCCTCTATGCCCGCATTTTCCGTACCTGGGTGGCTACCAATTGCCAAGGGAAATTCATCGATACCGTTCAGACCATTGATGTTTGTCGGCCAGCAGTGTCTGATTTTTATTTCAATGGACCAGACACTTTGGGTTACGATCGGGTAGTGACCTACGCTTCCTGCACACCCAATAAAGCCTTGATTCGGCGCATTGATGTTACTCCATTTGCCATAAAAAAGCGAGGCTTGTCGGGCACCGTTACCGACACCATGTTTCTGGACCGACAGCCCTGTAGCTATTCCATGCAGGTCAAAGACCAGGAGTTTCCCATCTGTGAAGGAAAGGGGTTAAAAATTGACCGCCAGATTTATGTTTTTGATTGGTGCAATGGGGGGATCGTAGACACCTTCCATGTATTGATCAAAATTGGAGATTTCGAAGCACCTGAAATCAGCATGCCCCATCATCCTATTGAGTTGTCAACTGGGCCTATCAATTGCGAGGCCTCGATACCACTGACGGTTAAAGGGCTAAAGGATGCGCTCGGCATTGACGTAATAGACAACTGCTTTTTATCCAGCCTAAGTGTCAAAGTCAAGAGTGAAGACCTTTATACCAAAGGCTTTTTGGTAGCCACCAAAGGCCCTGGTGAACCCTGGTTTGAGACACCCTATCCCATCAGCAATGGTGTACTCAGTGGCCTTAATCCTGGACGTCACTGGGTAATCATTGACGCTTTTGATGCCTGCTATAACACTGTCAAAGATTCAGTCATCATTACAGTCGCAGACCGAATCTCACCCATCATGGTGATCAATGATCAATTAAACGTATCCCTTAGCAATGGCCTCAACAGCATCCGGGGATACGCCAAAGCTTGTGTAGGTGACATAAACGAAGGCTCTTCTGACAACTGTACCCTGAAGTGGATGAAAGTGCGCCGGAGTGTGCCAGCTGCCTGTATCGAGTCCTTCATTGGCAAAGGGTACGACAGCAACAACAACGGTAAATTAGACCCACTTCCTGCCGACGGCGATTGGAGCAAAGCAGATGGTATTGATTATGACGGAGATGGGAAATTGGCCAGTTTTGGAGAAACTTTTGTGCTTTCTGAAGAAGGAAAACTACTCACCCCACTCTTGCCTTGTGCAGATTTTTTCTGCTGTGACCTCGCAGCAAAAGTAACCGTCGAATTGTGGGGTGAAGACAATAGCGGCAACCGGAATTTTGCCTGGGCTGAAATTGCACTGGAAGATAAAATTGCACCCCGTTGCGCTGCTCCTTACGATGCGACGATTTTTTGCAATGATAAATGTATCGGCTCAATTGATAACCCGACTGCGATGAAGAGTTGTTTTGGCGACGTCATCGTTTTGAGTGGCAATGATTGTGAAAACATCGATACAATTTATAAGGTCATAAAAAAACTGAAATGTGGCGTGGGCACCATTGAGCGCATTTGGACCATTACCAAACAATCTTCGAAAGGGCCAATGTCGACTACCTGCACACAAATCATCAAGGTTTTGCCAGTACACGAATACAACATCTGTTTTCCCAAGGACGCCGATCAAAAAACCTGCGCCAAACCACTAGTGGATAGTTTGATCAAAGATGAGTTGGCCTGCGACTTGCTTACAGTCAATGTGATTGACAAGCGCTACGATGCTTCGAATGATGAATGTTACAAAATTTTCCGCACGTTTACCGTTCTGAACTGGTGCGCTTACGACGACCGTTGTGGCGACCCAATGAGTGTTGGTAATGTATATTTGTTGGACCGCGCTGTTTTTAACAATTACGGTAAAGCGCCTATTTATGTTTTGGTCAGAGACAAAGACCGCGATGGTGATGAAGAGTTTTGGTTGTCCCAAAACTTAACTCCAGCGGAAAATGTCGATCAACGTTTCACGCCTCCTTATTGCAAAGACGCTTATGTTGGCAGTGAGTTGGGGATTGAGCCAGGTGAATATTTCCACTCTTTCATGTATACCCAAATCATCAAGGTTTATGATGAAGAGCGGCCTTTGGTGAATATTCCAAAACTAGATAAAATCCCAACCCGGACTACAGATTGTAAGGCAGATGCCATCATCAATTTTACCGCCAAAGACAATTGTACCGACAAGGTGGAATTGGAGCGGGCACAATTGATGGTAGCGCCTTTCCAAACCCTGGATCCGAGTTTGATGATTCCTTTCGCCACCCCACGCTGGACTATTCGTGAGAGCGCTGGCAATGCTTATCAAGTGACCATCCGTGATCTGCCCGAAGGCAAGCACGATCTGATTGTAGTCGTGCGTGATGAGTGCGGCAACCTAAGCTTGCCTACACGAATTCCATTCGAAATTCGCGACCTGAAAGGACCCGCACCGATTTGTATCAATGGCTTGAGCACTGACCTAATGCCAGATGGCAACGGCGGCGGGATGATGGCCGTATGGGCTACAGATTTTGTCGCTTCCAAAATATACGATTGCAACGGACAAGGGCCTGAAACCGAAAATGGCCTTAAGTTGGTGACCAAATACTCCATTAATCGGGTAGGAGAAACGCCAAATGTTAAACAAACCGGGCTGAATTTTACCTGTGCTGACGCCGGGGTGACCATCAACGTGGAAATTCACGCCTGGGATGAGGCGGGCAACCACGATTTCTGTGTGACTTACCTACTGCTACAAGACAACCGAAAAGTGTGCCCTACCGGAGCCAGTTATACTGGAGAAATCAGTGGCTTGATCACCACACTTGATGCCGAGCCACTCGCTGGAGTCAATGTACAAATCAGTGGACAACAGGCGAATCAAAGCCAAAACTCAGGTGCTACAGGCAAATTCAACTTTGCTAAACTGCAATTAGGGGGCGATTTCACACTTACACCCCAATACGACAAAGCTCATTTGAATGGGGTATCAACTTTTGACCTGGTCCAGATCCAGAAACACATCCTGGGGACTAAACTACTGACTGACCCCTATCAAATCATTGCCGCAGACGTAAACAACTCCCGCACCATTACCACCATTGACCTCATTCAGGTACGCAAATTGGTACTGGGCTTGGACGATCGATTTGCTTCGGTGCCTAGTTGGAAGTTTATCCCAGTTGCTTACAAGTTCCCCAACCCGAGCAACCCTTGGCAAGAAGAGTTTCCACAAGTGATCAGCGTGAATGACTTGAAAGATAAAGCCAGCAGCGATTTTGTGGGCATTAAAATGGGGGATGTGAACGGCAGCGCAACGAGCAGTTCAGCCACCGCTGGTGCATTGCGCAGCAATCAGGCGCTACACATTAAGGCCGAACGCCTCAATCAGACGGAACAAAACTTTAAAGCCGGGGAAAGTTTGACTGTGGCCTTGACTTCCGCAGAACTGGCTTCAGTGCAAGGCTATCAATTTACCCTCAATTTTGATCCAAAACAGCTGCAACTGGAAAACCTGGATTACCGCAGCATCAAGGCCGAGAACCTGGGCGTTTTTGCCCCAGAAGGGAACATTACGTTGAGTTGGTACGAAAATGGCGTGCAGCGTGCAGCTGAGCAAACCCTGTTGATCTTGCACTTTAAGGCAAAAACAGCAGGTAGTCTTTCCGAAGTTTTGCGCCTCAATAGCCGCCGCACTCCTGCCGAGGCATATACCCACACTGACGAAGTCATCGGCGTGCAGCTGGATTGGGGCAACACCCGGATTATTCCAGTGGAAGCATTGCTACAACAAAATACGCCAAATCCATTCAAGGATGAAACGATGATAGAGTTTAGTTTACCTGAGGCAACCCAGGCCACTTTGAGCATTCGGGATGTAGCGGGGCGTTTGTTGTGGTCGAATAGCAGTTTGTTTGCAAAAGGAAACAATCGCATTAACGTCAAAGCAGAAGCCCTGCAAGGCAATGGGGTGCTTTATTACACCTTGGACGCCGCTGGGTTTACGGCAACACGTAAGATGATTATACTGGATTGATTGTTTTTGTAAAAACCACAAAACAGAGTGGGGCGTAAATGTACATTTGCGCCCCACTCTGTTTTGTGGTTTTTATAACTGCCCGTGAATTAGTTCTTCCGCAATCACCCGATCGTTGGCCAATCTCGGTACTTTATTCTGTCCACCCAATTTGCCCTGGCTTTTCATGTACTCCCGGAAAGCATCCCTGCGCAGGGGGGTAATCACCAAAGGCCTGAGGATATTTCCTTCAATCAAATCCTGATAATAAATATTTTGCCTGATCATCAATTCGTCCAGACGGGCGGCAAAAGCAGGTAAGTTTCCAGGAATTTGGTCGAACTCCACCAGCCACTCGTGATAAGGAAGCCCACCCACAGGAGGATTCACCTGCGGCGCAACCGTAAATTCGACAACTTTAACCTCTTGCTCTTTGCACACTTGTAGCATGGCCTCTTCTACCTCTTTGCCAATTACGTGTTCGCCAAAAGCAGATATAAAGTGCTTGATGCGCCCACTGACCACCAGGCGATGGGGATTGGTGGAAACAAACTGCACCGTATCGCCAAGATTATAGCCCCAAAGCCCAGCGTTATTGTTGATGATGAGTGCATAATTGACGCCTGCTTGCACATCTTTGAGCCACAGTCGGGTGGGATTTTCATTGAAAATTTCATCGGCTGGCACAAATTCAAAAAAGATGCCCGATGCCGAGTTTAGCAAAAGCCCTGGCTCGCTTTGGTTATCCTGAAAGGCGATGAATCCCTCCGAGGCCGGATAGGTCTCCACACTCGGAATGCTGGCCCCTACCAGCTCTTCCAGTTTGGCGCGATAGGGCTCATAATTGACTCCTCCATAAACAAAAACCGAAAAATTAGGGAAAATGTCCAATACCCTTTTTTTGCCCGAGCGTTCGAGCAAACGCTCGTAATACATTTGTACCCAAGGTGGAATGCCACTGATGAGGCTCATGTTTTGGTGGAGGGTTTCAGTTACAATTTTGTCCAGCTTGGTTTCCCAATCTTCGATGCAGTTGGTCTCGTAACTGGGCATTTGGCTACTTCGCAGCCAGGCAGGGATCATGTGATTGGAGATGCCCGACAAACGCCCGGTGGGGATGCCTGCTGTTTCACTCAACTCTGGGCTACCCGATAAAAAAATCACTTTACCGTCCAGCCAGGTACCGTTTCCGGTTTGGGCAAAATAATTGAATAAGGCATTGCGCGCTGAGCCAAAGTGATTGGGAATGCTGTCTTTGGAAATTGGGATGTATTTTACACCTGAGGTCGTGCCCGAGGTTTTGGCAAAATAGGCCGGTTTGCCCCGCCACAATACATCATTTTCTCCCGCTTTGATGCGCTCTATGTAGGGCTTGATGCCTTCGTAGTCGCGAATAGGCACCCGTTCGACGTAATCCTGGTAACTGTGAATCTGTTCAAAACCATGGGCTTTACCAAAAGCGGTGGTTTTGCCCACTTCAATCAAACGGTTAAAAATGCGTTCTTGCTCCTGCACAGCATGAGCGGACCAACGTTGGATGTCGCGGGCAATTTTTTTGGCAAAAGGTCTGATAATCCTGGAACGAAACCCCATTTTGATGCAAGTCTATTATAAGTAGTGGGGCAAAAATAAGTTTTTGCAGGGTTTTTGATGGAATCATTTTTTTACGTTCCCTTTTTGCGAAAAATTAACATAAAATGACGGAAAAACCTTTTAAACAATGCATACGCCATTTATATGAAATAAAAAAATGTCCTTTCTTTGCGTTACTCTTAAGGACTACTGAAAAATATTGGCCTAGCGTACCCGATTCAATCTTTGCACCTTTATGTAATAAAACCCATGAATCATGTCACTGAAACACGTTGTAGGCATTATAGTCTTGATGGCTGCCTCTTTTGTTGTTAAAGCTCAAACTGTACAGGTTACAGTGCTAAATGGGGCAGAGGTACGTTGTGTTGCCGATAGTGTAGTTCAAATTCGAATCACTCCCAACCCAAGTCTGGATTTGCGCAACATCACCCTCAACTGGGGTGACGGCACTGCCCCGTTCACCATCGCCAAAGGCGACTCCTTGATTTTGCGCCACAAATACAATACCAGCCAATACCTCGATGAATGTGCCTACGCCTGCCCCTTGGGCGACGTGGGTGGTTTTTGTGTGCAGATTTCCGTTTTTGCCACCTATTCCAATAGTGTACCGGAAAACGTGAGTAAGTTTTTGACCTACAAAATGCCCCCCCGACCTCAAATTTTGATCAACTCCAACAATGTCGTTTGTACCGGCAATGAAGTCCAGTTCAACAACCAAAGCTGCCCCAGCAATGACATGGAGATGCAATTTACCTGGGATTTTGGAGATGGGAATACCAGTGTGGAAAAAAGCCCCAAACATACTTACGCAGATTTAGGTAACCGTACCGTAAAACTCACCGCTAAAAATACTTGTGGCACCGAAAGCATCGAGCAACCCATTCGGGTTCTAGGCGAACCAATGGCTGTAGCGAAAGCGGACTCCGGGGTAATCG
This sequence comes from Saprospiraceae bacterium, assembly GCA_027486765.1. Lineage (GTDB taxonomy): Bacteria > Bacteroidota > Bacteroidia > Chitinophagales > Saprospiraceae > Haliscomenobacter. The sequence continues at coordinate 13,444 of JAIXOO010000080.1, read as the reverse complement.
AAGTGGCTGCCGACCGTTATGTGTTGTGCTTGTCGCAAGGCAACATCGTGCGCCTAAACGGCATGGGTACCACCAATGCCAGCTTGTACAACTGGAGCATCTCTGGTGGTGGGCGCACCCAATGGGTCAGAGGCAACAACCGCAGCGAAATCGTCCGCCTGGACATCATCGACCCCGGTACCTATACCATCACTTTGACGGCCAACAATGCCTGTGACCGCCCGAGCCGCAAGGTATTGACCATCGAAGCCAAAGCTGCCGAAGCGCTGCTACCACTGAAATTACAAGATGATGGCTGTATCTCGCTGAACTACCGCCCCGATCCTTTCAATATGAATGCGAGTTACAAAATCAATGGCATTGATGTAGCAGTTGCCAATTTTCCAACCACGTTACCTGCCACCACCTTGCCTTACATCGTGGAAGTCCGCCTCAACAATGAGTGTGGCAACCAAATGCGCGCAGATACATTTTTTGTACTTCAACCCGAAAATGTCAGCATTTCTGCCCCCGGCAAAGACACCACGGTATGTGAACGGACCAATGCGATAACGCTCAGTGCGGGGCCTTTTGGTGGGCGTTGGGTTGGGAGCAACGTCAGTCGGCAAGGCAATCGGGATGTATTCAACCCCAATCAGGCGGGCGTTTTTCCCCTGATTTACGTGCGAGGCGTCGGAGCTTGTGAGCGCCGCGACACCGTGCAGGTAACCGTAGAGGAAAATGTACGGCTGAACATTCGCCCCCAAACGGATGAGTGCCTCGATTTTGATTATACCACCATCCCTCAGATCAATAAAGCACTGTATAGCCTGAATGGCGCCCCCATCAGGACTTTCCCGGTGCCCATTACCGTCAGCACCAACCGAGATGTGTATACGGTTGTGGCCACCTTGGAAAACGCTTGTGGCCGCCAGGAATCCCGCGATACCTTCGTGGTTACTGGGGCACTCCCGGTGGGGATCACCCAACCCTTGCTGCCCGTAAATCAGGTGTGCCAAGGCGATACTGCCCGCAGTCTGGCTGCACTACCCGCTGGAGGGGAATTTCGTGGAGATCAAGTTATCCGGGTTGGCTCAGGCTTCGCTTTTAACCCAGTCAATACGGGTACTTTCCCGGTTATCTACGTACGTGGCGACGGAAGTTGTGAGCGCCGCGACACCACTACTTTTGAAGTCCAGGCCAGAGTCGTCCTGCGCCTGACACCCCAGCAGGACGAGTGCAACCAGATCAGTTACACGCCCAATCCCATCATCCCCAACGCGGTGTACAGTGTGAACGGGGTGAGAGCCCCCTCTTTTCCGTTGGATTTGGGGTCAACCAATACTCCTTATGTGGTTGAAGCTACATTGACGGATGTTTGTGGGACACAAATCGTGACCGATACTTTTTTTGTGCGAACGCCCGATCCTTTGCAGATTACCAGCCCTGCCCGCGACACGTCGGTGTGTGAAAGATCAGGTTCCTTCAATCTGGCTGTATCCGCTGCCGGGGGCACCTGGCAGGATACCCGCTTCATCAGCAACAGTGCCGGACAATTCAGTTTCAATCCCCAGGAGGCGGGTTCCTTTAAAATCATCTACAACAATGGCACCGGGACTTGTGCACAGCAGGATTCCGTGATCATTGATGTGCAAAGGGTCACCCTGGAAGCCCAGGCCGGAGATGTTTGTTTCAACTCGGCAACGCCGTTGCAAGGCTTACCATTGGGAGGCACCTGGAGCTCCACAACTTGCCCCGCTTGTATCGTAGGGGAGAATTTTGACGCCCGCCAATTGAGTACCCCCGCCGATTCGGTAGCCGTGTTTTATACCGTGGTCAATCCTATTGGCTGCCGCAGTATCGATACGGCTTTTGTAAGCGTTACGCGCCCACAGGCAGGTTTCCAACCCCAAGGCAACTTGTGCTCCAATCAAGTGATTCAGATTGACCTGAGTGGCACCAAAGCGGAGCGCTCGCGGTGGTTGTTGGGGGATATTCCATTGGATCCTCCGCCCTTTCAATTTATTCCGGATGGAGACCAGCAGATCACCCAAATTGCCATCATTGGTGCGTGTTCCGATACTTTGACCCAAACACTGACGGTCATTGCTCCACCACCTTCGGCTGCGTTTACCCCCAGTGGGGATGAAGGTTGCTCGCCTTTCAATGTGAGCTTTCTACCCAATGAACCACAAAGGGATGGGCTGACCTATACCTGGAATTTTGGCCGATCAACCAGCGATTCGCTGCGAACCTACCAGCCCGACACCAACTATGTCTACACCAACGACAGCAGCCGGATACGTAATTTCATGGTCTCGCTCAACATTGTGAACCAATGTGGAGCGAGCAAAGAGGAAAGCACCATCAGTGTGTTGCCTTTTCCCAAAGCATTGATTGGTCTGGACTCATTGAGTAACCAGTGTTCTCCCGTTACTGCCACGATCACCAACCGTTCTACGGGTGCTCCAGAAGCCTGCTATTGGGATTTTGGCAACGGCATTCGCGACAGTACCTGTCGCAATGTATTTGTGCAGAAGTATGTGGCAGATACCACCACGCTACAATATTTGATCAAGCTGGAAGTGAGCAACCTCTGTGGGGTCTCGATGGATACGTTCCAACTGACCGTTACCTCTCCCGGGGTACAGGCCTTTTTTAGCTTGGATGATTACAACATTTGTCCCAATAAACCCATCCAGTTTCGGGACGCCTCCGCACCTTTGCCCAGTAGGGTATTCTGGAAATTTGGAGATGGTGGCGTTTCACAAGACCCCAACCCAACCTATGTTTATCGAGATCCAGATACCACCCTTACCGTGACCCTCATTGCCCGAACGGGCTGTGGCTATGATTCACTTAGTCGAGTGGTCAACATCCAGTCCCTGCCCGATGTCAATTTTGCCACCGAGCGCTACGCTTGTGAGGGGCAGCCGACCCAATTTCTCAACCGATCGGATGAACGGGCTGCTTTCCGCTGGGACTTTGGCGATGGGCGAATTGATTCGGTGTCTTATTCCCCTCAGCACAGTTACCAATCAGGGGGTGGCATGGTCAATGTGAGTCTGACCATCAAGGATTTCCCGAATGGTTGTGAAAATACCATCACCAAACCCCTCTTGGTACGCAGCAAACCGGAAGCCAATTTTACCATCAATGGTGACTCTACCGGCTGTGCTCCTTTTACAGTTATCCTACAAAACCTCTCGCGTGGTGCCAACCGTTGGGAATGGGATCTGGGCAATGGCGAACAATCGGAACTGGAAAACCCGGGTACAGTGTTCAGCGCCGGGACTTTTGACATTACATTGATCGCCAGTTACGAAAACACTTGTAGAGACACCTTCCGCCTCGACGACGCCATCAATGCCGATGATTGTGGTGTGTTTATCCCCAATGTATTTTCACCCAATGGCGACGGCAAAAACGACTTTTTCACCATTTACGGCGGTCCATTTAGCGCCACCAATATCCGCATGATGCGCATTTACACGCGCTGGGGTGAGATGATTTTTGAAAGGGAAAACTTTCCGATGGATAACCTGAGTGGCTGGGACGGCCGCATCAAGGGAGAGGTACCAATTCCCGGGGTGTACGTCTATTGGATCGAAATTGAACAGTTGGGCGGGCAGACAAAAATGTATAAGGGGGATGTGGTGTTGATGAGGTAGTAGATTGTAACTCCGAATTTTGCCGAATTTTGCCGATTTCTGAATTGCTTTTAAGGGTATATTTGCAATGTATTAATTGATTGACAAATTACGGAATCAAAAAGGCTCCAGCTGGTTATGACAGAACCAACCAGAGCCAATTATTTAACTTAATAAATCATTGCAAAGATGAAACTAATTGCAACCATTTGCAAGAGCAGCTGCTTGTTTTTCATGCTACTTGTGTTTTTTACAGCCTGTAACAAGGACAGCTTGAGTGTAGACTCCACGAATTTCCCTGACTCAAATGATGTATTGGTAAAAGATGGTGAATTGTTTTTTCCAGACATCGAAGCTCTTCGAAGCGTTCGTAATTTCATTAAAACCGCTAGTGAAAATGAGATTATGCGCTGGCAGCATCAAATTGGGTTCGAATCAGTGAAATTTCACTATGTTAACGCAAAGCAATCCTTGGGTGTTGAAGAAACTCAGGAAGATTGGGAAAAGTTAAAGGCCAATTATAATGGCTTAATTAAGATTGATGGCCATAAAATTAGACCAAGATTAGAGATTGGTACCTTTGGTTGGCTTATTGGAGAAAAAAATCAACTGCGTGTTGGAAAATCAATAGTTCATTACACTGTGGATGAATTTCTAATCTCTGTTCCTGATGGTGACTTAGATAAATTGGAAAGGGCTAAATTGACTAAACAATCAGATTTAGAAAATGGGGTTTATGTGCATCCTGTACTATTAAAAACAACAAGATTACGAAACTGCCCTTCTTATTTAGGATTATATGACGTTCGGAGCCCAAGTGATACCAGAAAAATTGATATGGAAGTAGCTGTGGTCGAAAGTATTTTTACAGTTACAGGTGGTCTCTCAATAGAAGTTGCGGGTACTGTTTATTTCGATCATGAAAAAAGAGCTGCATTTGGCATTTGGAACGGAGATCAAACTCAATGTACTTATGATGCAGCCATAGTGGGGAATATTTTTGTAACTTCTTCAGGAGGAGGTAGCAGCAATATCCCTTTCAGTTTTAGCGAGAACAACTTCACCACAGGAAATGAAAGCACATATACTAGGATTATTCCCATTTTTGACGATGATATTCTAAACGGCAATGGTGCGACCGTTACTATAAGTTCTATAGGACTGCACTTGGATCAAACTTCTGAAACAGGAAATAGTAAAATATCAAACCTCCACATTGGATGTAATTGGTAGAAAACTAATTTTTGCATCAAACCCGAACCAGTAGAGACATCTGGTTCGGGTTCATAAAGTCAAATATGAAAAAGGTTATTCTCTCTTTAGTGCTAATTTTTAGTTTGCTAAAATCTTTCTCTCAAGTAACCTCAAATGCCATTGTAGTTGGTGGTAATCTGAATTTCGAGAAACAGAATAGTTTGAGTATTCTCAATTCAACGTCCTTTAGTGTTAATCCATATGCCGGATTTTTTCTTTCTAATCATTTTATGCTTGGAGTACGTTCAATTTTTTCATCCACTACGTATAACAATGGCTCAAACGCTAGGGAAATAGGATTAGGGATACTAAGTAGATATTATCCTATCCACAAAGCAAAAATCCTTCCTTATTTACAATTTGGATTACAAAGAATAAATTACCGTTATAAAACCGATGACTCGAATAACCCTTTTTCTAAAGACTACTCTAATGTAGCGGCCGTAGCAAGTGGAGTAAATTTATTTATTAACCAACATATTGCATTAGAGGGGTCTTTTGAATATAATTTTATTACTAGTGACCGTGCACTAGATAAAAAAAAGAGTTTGGCAATAAAGTTTGGCTTTCAAATTTTCCTAAACAACAATATCCAGTAAAATTTATGCGTATTCCTTTTAAGCTGATCGCCTATCTGGTTTTAGTGTGTTTAGGATGTACCGAAGAACAATCCAACATACAACCCCACGAGCCCAAACTCGTAGCCTGGGGTTTTTTCCACCCAGCGCAAGTTTTTTCATTAAAAATAGCAAAGAGTGCTCCCATTGAAGATGCCAATAAAATAGATAGTACCGGAATTCAGGATGCAATTGTGCTGCTGTATGAAGATGGAAAATTCATCGATACCCTGAAGCACCAACACAAAAGCACTTATCAATCTTCACACAATTTGAAGCCACAAGTAGGACATGCCTATTTTGTAGTTGTCCAAAAAACGGGCTTTCCAACTATTGAGACACTGCCAGATACCATGCCTGAATTGTTAAAACTCCAATCAGTCAAAGCTACCTGGGCCAAAATTCAAAACTACTACGTTGGTTTATTAGAGGCAGAATTCGAAGCTTATCCTAAAGTTGCTCACTTGGGTTTAAACTGCGAAGCGCTTGATCAAAGTGGAACCTGGCGCATCAAAACTGAAGCTACCTGCATGGACGAAATTTTCTTCTTGCAGCATTTCAACTACCACGATTTTTCTTGCTTCCCTGGGCTTAATATTATCCAGCTCTATGGTAGCTCTTTTACAACGAGTTATCCAAAAGATAAAGAATTAAGTTTACGATTTTCCTTTGCAGTACCTTCTCGAAACCTCTCCACCTACTTTCAAAAATTCATTGAGCATGATCGCTCAGTATCTGACCTCAGCTCGGTAGACATTTTTGCACAGCCCATCTTTTTGCCCGACATGGTCAAAAATGGTTATGGCTTTGTTGGTTGTTTCAATTCCCAATCCCAAATCCTGAAAGTTGAATAAAATGAGACTCGTCCTCTTCATCCCAATGCTATTTTTACTGCCCCATTGTATTCAAGGACAAAACATCAACATCAGCGGACAAATTTTCGACTCACGAGGCGAACCCTTGCTACAGGCCAGTGTAGTAGATTCGCTACGAGGGCAAGCAAATTTGAGCAATACTTATGGGTTTTATAGCTTAAGCGCTCGGGTCAATCAGCCCATAATTCTGAAATTTTCCTACGTAGGCCATGTCCCCCAGGTCTTCCGTTTCTTTGCCCACCGCGACACGATAATCAATGTCTTTTTAGCACCTCAAACGCTTGACGAAGTGAAAATAGTAGCCTCCAAAGCAGCTTTATTGGATGTTCAACAAATCAGTAGTATTGTACTGAATGGGCAAACCGTCAAAATGCTCCCCTCATTGATGGGTGAAGCCGACATCATCAAAGCCTTTGCACTCACCCCTGGAGTGAGCAATGGCAACGAAGGTTCGGCAGGGCTTTACGTTCGGGGCGGCAGTACCGATCAAAACTTGATTCTGCTGGACGGTGCTCCGGTTTATAATCCGAATCACCTCTTTGGCTTTTTGTCCGTTTTCAACCCCGATATTATAAAAAAAGCTGAGCTGATCAAAGGGGGAATCCCAGCGCGTTATGGTGGCCGCTTGTCTTCAGTATTGGACATCGTGAGCAAAGAAGGTTCCACCAATCAATTGAATGGAGAAGCCAGTATTGGGTTGGTTTCTTCCAAATTTTCCATCAATGGCCCTATTGTAAAGGACAAAATCGGTTTTTTGCTCTCAGCGCGCACTTCTTACCTCGATTTAATTCTACTGCCCACGCGCTGGGATTACAACAGCGGCAAATCATCCCAGTTTTTTGGCTATGGGATGAGCGATTTAAACGGAAAATTGAGTTGGAAACTTTCCAGTAAAGATCAATTGTACTGGAGTTTTTACACGGGCAGCGATCAATTTCGGATCAACAATCAATCTTATCCCAATCTCCAACAAGGCACCCGACTCAATTGGGGCAACCTTACCACTTCGTTGCGCTACAACCGTATCCTCAATGCCAAAATGTTTTGGAATACGACCGTTTATGCCACCAAATTCAATTACACCAATCAATTCAATAGCCGGGAAGAATCCAGCGATAGCCTGATCGGACGCAACCTGTTTCGTTATAGCTCCGGGTTAAACGAGTTGGCCTTCCGGTCGCAACTCGACTTTTTGGCTGCCCCACAACATTACCTGCGTTTGGGAGTGGACATCAACCGGCAACGCTTTTTTCCTCGCTCCATTTTTAAAGAAACAGCGAGCCTGGATTCCCTTTTTCTTGAAGAAACGCAAGAAAGAATCCGTGCCCACAACTTGAGTCTTTTTGCCGAAGATGAATTCAAATTATCTTCCCGTCTGACGCTCAATGCTGGGCTGCGCCTGGCAATGTACCGCCAAGAGACCAGCTTTTGGCGGTTTGAGCCGCGCTTCAACATTAGCTATCGTTTGCTCCACAACCTACAATTGCGAGCTGGCTACAACCGCATGAACCAGTTTATTCACTTAATTAGCCAAGCGGGGCTGCGCTTTCAAAACGATCTTTGGATTCCGAGTACGAGCGATGTGCCGCCCCAATCAGCCAGCCAGATTGTAGGAGGTTTATTGTTCAAAACCCAACACAATCTAACGGTGTCATTGGAGCTTTACCACAAAAAGACCCGTGGCATTATCGATTTTTCAGAAGGAAGTTCCTTCTTGTTGGATTATGCCAAAACTTACCGTGAGCTGTTCACTACAAATGGTACCTCTACTTCGAAGGGCATTGAGCTTTTTTTGCAAAAAAGAAGCGACAAGCTGGATTTTTCCCTGGCTTATACTTTGTCTAAAACGACCAACCTGTTCACGAATCTGAACAATGGTAAGGCTTACCCCTTTGCCTTCGATGCTCTACACAATTTATCCCTTAGTGCCATTTTTACTGCTTCAAAAGGCTGGAGTTTTGCCTTAAATGCCTATTTGCGCTCCGGTTTTCCCGTCACCTTGCCGACTGCAGCCATTCCTTATCCTGAGGAAGCTGGTTTTGAGGGCAATCGTTATGTTTTTATTTATACTGCTAAAAACAATGCTCGTCTGGCAGTTTATCACCGGGGGGATTTGGCCATCCACCACACCAAACTAAAGCTCAACAACAAAAGTCGAACCTGGACGATCAGCATTTTTAATTTTTACAATCGCCAAAATCCATACCATGCTCAATATGAAAATGTTGAACAGGTTCGTGTAGTGAATGGAGTAGCAGAAGTGTCTACTACCCAGCAGTATGTTGTGAGGAGTTTTTTACCAATTATTCCTTCAGTGGCTTATGCTTTTACGTTCTAAGTGCTTGGGCTCCGGTACTTCCCATATCCCAGCAGGCTTACCGTATTTCTCAAAAATCAATTCACAATCAATGATGGATAGGCGACGATTTGCGGTGATTTGTAGTTCTTTTGACCAATTGTAAAAAGTACGAATACTAATGCCATAGGCACGAGCAAGCTCATAACGGGTTAACGGAGTTTTTGACATGGCATAAAGGTTTTGGGAACGCCAAATTGGCTTGGTAAAATAAGAAGTCTGATAATTTTCTCTTGTACGCCATCGATTTTGTTGATACAAAAATAACTTATTCAAGCTAATTAAACAATTTACATGCTTTATTTTTAAGTAAAAAAAAAGACACTTTGTTCGTTAAATCTCAGCATTACAGAATGGTGCTCAAAGCCAATTTTCAATCCATTAGCCATCCAAATCCCAAATCGCCGATCCGAAATCCCAAATAACTATGTACCTTTGTGAGCCCCATAACGGGGTAATCGCTTGCGATCTAAAACCAAATCAGTATGTCAATATTTGGGGCCCTAATCAAGAGAGGAGCAAGTTTGGGACAAATATTGTCCAAGCGTCGGGGGCAAAACATCAAACCCATTCAACATCAAATCAGAACCTTGCGTTGGTTGTTGCGCAAAGCCCAGGATACCGCATTTGGGCAATATTACCAGTTCAACGACATCCTCAATAGCAGCAACCCGATTGAGGCATTCAAACAAAGTGTACCAACCTTTGATTACAATACCCTCTACGACCGTTGGTGGCACATGACCCTCAACCAGGTAGAAGACGTGACCTGGCCTGGGCGCGTCAAATATTTTGCGCTGAGTTCGGGCACTTCGGGCGCTCCCAGCAAACACATTCCGATCACCAAAGACCTTTTTAGAGCCAACAGCCGTGCCGGATTGCGCATGTTTTTTGCCCTTTCCCGCTTCAACCTCGATCCAGATATTTTCACCAAAGACATGATGATGCTGGGCGGTTCTACTGACCTCGAACAGGGCAATGGCTATTTTGCCGGTGACTTGAGTGGCATCAACGCCAGTCGGCCACCTTTTTGGTTGCGCTCTTATTACAAGCCAGGCAACCGCATTGCCAGCATCCGCAGTTGGGACGAACGGATCGCCGAGATTGCCAAAAATGCCCCCAATTGGGACGTGGGTTTTATCGTAGGTATTCCTTCCTGGTTGCAATTGATGATGGAAAAAATCATCGAATACCACGGGGTCAAAACCATCCACGACATCTGGCCCAACCTCTCGGTTTGTGTACACGGTGGCATCCATTTTGAACCCTACCGCAAGGGCTTTGAACGACTGATGGCGCGCCCCCTGGTTTACATGGATTCGTATCTGGCCTCGGAGGGCTTCATGGCCATTCAGGATCGCTCGGAAACCAACGCCATGCACCTGATGATCGACAACGGTATCTTTTATGAGTTTGTGCCTTTTAACGAAAACAACTTTGACACAGAAGGCAACCTCCGCGCCAATATCCAAACCCTCAGCATCGACGAAGTGAAAGAGGGCGAGGATTACGCCATGCTCATCAGTACCTGTGGGGGGGCCTGGCGCTACCTCATCGGCGACACGGTGCGCTTTACGGACAAACGCCGCTCCGAAGTGATCATCACGGGCCGCACCAAACACTACCTCAGCATTTGTGGCGAACACCTTTCGGTGGACAACATGAACCATGGCGTCCAGCATGTAGAAGAAGAACTGGATGTGGTCATTCCAGAATATACAGTTTCGGCAATAGAAGTGGGGAGTTTTTATGCCCACAAATGGTACATCGGGTGTGATGCCCCCTGCGATGCGACTCAAGTCAAAAACCTGATTGATACCAAACTCAAAGAAATCAACGATGACTATCGAGTGGAACGAGCTTCCGTGCTGCGCGATATGGAGGTAGAAATCATCCCGGTGCACATTTTTTACAAGTGGCACGAGCACCAGGGCAAAATGGGCGGACAACACAAATTCCCCCGGGTGATGAAGAAGGAGCGGTTTCGGGATTGGGAGGAGTTTGTGCGGAGGAGTTTGGTGAGCTGAGGCACCTAAATTATTAGACATGAGGCGACTTGATTATCAAGCAATTAATGATTTTCTTTTTATGAGTGACGAGTTCCGAGTACATGACTTTTGAGTTTTGAAGTGAGCTGCCGCAGCGACTTAGACACCGCCTTGGTCTAAGCTACTGCGGCAGCTCACTTCAAAACTCAAAAGTCATGTACTCTTAACTCGTCACTCGAAAGGGATTTATCCCAAAGAGCTAGGTTCTGAACCTTGCGGCAAAGAGTCCGGTCAAATTGTTACTTTATTCTGAACCCGTTCCTTATATTGCTTGAAAAAAACACATGACCAATACCCCCCTAAGCCGAAAACTTGGGTTAATGGGCTTGATCGCCACCGGCGTATGTTCAATGATTGGGGCCTCCATTAACATCATGCCTTTTATGATCCAGCGCAATGTACCGGGGATTGGCCCCTATGTATTGCCTGCATTCATGTTTGCGGCCTTACCCGCCTTGCTGGCAGCAATAGCCTATGCTCTTTTGGCAACAGCTATGCCTCGCGCGGGAGGCAGCTACCTTTACGTAAGCCGGGGTTTGAACTCCTATCTGGGATTTGTGGCCAGCTTTTCACAGTGGTTTGGACTTTCCATTGTCATCGGGGTAGTGGCGTACATGATTGTTCCCTTTTTTCGCGACGTCGCCTTGACCCTGAACTGGACGAGCGGGGCAGAAGCCCTGGACACTGGTTTTGTTCGGGTTGGACTCGCGCTTGCTTTGCTTTGGTTTTTTGCCTGGGTGAATATTCGGGGAGGAAAATTTTATGAGCGCACAGTTATCCCCTTGATGCTATTGATGTTTTTGCTGGGGAGTATCGTCATCATTGCCGGATTCAGTTTTTCTCAACAGGATTTTTTATTGGCGTTGGCGCAAAAAGAAGGCCGGACATTCGATCTGAATGGCGATGCTTCTTTTGATTTGTTGACCTTTCTTTCGGCCTCCTCGCTGATGTTTGCCAGTTTTATCGGGTTTGAAAGCATCGCCCAAGCTGGTGGAGAGGCGAAAAACCCGGATCGAAACCTGCCGCTGGCCATTGCCCTGACCATTCTCGTGGTGGGGATTTATTACTTGCTTTTCACGGGGGCGGTATACCACGCCATTCCCTGGTCTTTTGTAGCTGCTGAGGCGCAAACCAAAGACATTAGTGCTCCGGGGATGTTGAGTTACCTGCTGCCGTCCGGTTTATCGGTGGCGATTGTAGCCGGAGCTGCCGTTGCGCTGACCAATGATTTGCCAGCAATGTTGCTTTCCGTGTCCCGTTTGCTTTTTGCCTGGTCAGAAGACGGTATCTTTCCCAAATCAATCACCACTTTGCACCCCCGGCATCAAACGCCCTACGTGGCTATACTCATCAGTGGCGGAGTAGCAACGGTCGGTATCCTGGGGAGCCATTTTGCCGGTGATTTCTTTTTGGGAATCGACATAATGGTCACCTCCATGATGGTGAATTTCTTGCTGATTTGTATTGCCCTGATTAGTATTGACCGGGTAAACCCAGCACTGGCTGCCCAAATCAAAATGGTTAAAAATCCGACCCAGCGCAAAATCATCGGCTGGACAGGCGCCCTGGTGATTGCCTTTTTCCTGGCGATTCATACCTATAAAGACCTGAACGCAAGGGTAGACGCCTGGTATTTTCATTCTACCCCGATCTGGGGGATTGTCATGGCGCTTGCCTCCTTATATTGGGGATACATCACCTTTTTTTCCAGGCGAACCCCGAATACGCTTATAAATGACCAACCATGATTCCTAAGATCCAACTCGCTCCTGACCTTCACATCTCACGTGTACTTACCGGCCTATGGCAGATTGCCGACATGGAAAAAGAAGGTACTACCTTAGACCCACTGGCTACCGCCGAAGCCATGGCACCTTATGTGGAAGCCGGATTGACTACCTTCGATATGGCCGATCATTACGGGTCCGCTGAAGTGATTGCTGGAACATTCCAGCGCCAGCATCCCCTGGGGAAACAGGCGCAATTGTGTACCAAATGGGTGCCAAAACCCGGAAAATCAAGCAAAGTGGAAACCCGCGCAGCCATCCAACTTTCCCTGGATCGTTTGCAGGTAGCGTCGATCGATCTGTTGCAGTACCACTGTTGGCACTACCCGGATCCGGTTTGGCTGGATCAGCTATTCTGGCTGCAAGAACTGCAAGAAGAAGGTTTGATCAAACACCTGGGCTTGACCAATTTTGATGCTGCTCATGTGCGCATGGCCTGCGCTACCGGGATACCGATTGTCTCCAATCAGGTTTGTTTTTCCTTGCTGGATGGCCGGGCATCCCGGGAAATGACGGAGGTTTGCCGGGAATATGGCGTAAAAATTCTCGCCTTTGGGGTACTGGCCGGTGGCTTTTTTTCGGAAAAATGGCTCAATCAACCTGAGCCATCCCTGGAAACTGGCGCGACCTGGTCGCAAATGAAGTACAAACGGTTCATCGATACCACCGGGGGCTGGGCCAGGTTTCAACAATTGTTGGCCGTAGTGCATCAGGTCGCCCAGAAACATGGGGTATCCATTGCCACAGTTGCGGGTAAGTACATTCTTGAGCAAGCGGAAGTAGGTGGCATCATCATCGGTGCCCGCCTGGGGCAAAGTGCCCACCTGGAAGAAACGGCAAAACTGTTTTCATTTGCACTCGATGAAACCGACCAGCGC
>JAIXOO010000150.1 GCA_027486765.1 Saprospiraceae bacterium | reverse complement strand
AATGGAACTGAAAACCAGCGGTTTTGGTTCCATTTGTGTCCGACCTATTGAAATGCTACCGGTTAACCGGATGAGAGTTGCTTTACTTAGGGACGGGTTTTTTCACACGCTTGTTTTGAAAACGATAACAAAAACAAGTGCTAAATGACGCTGCAAAGATAATGCACAATTTCAAGTACGCAAATTTTTTGACAGTAAAAATGACAATTTTTAATAAATGTGATTTTTAATGACAAATTAATCCATGAATGTTGCTTTTGATGTCAAGTTTTCATACTTTTGTAAGGCTAAGGCTTGCCTGAATTCTTTGAACGCTTGTACATCGCTTAAATTCAATATTCCGGCAAGCTGTCAATACTGGACCAATGTTGGAGGAAAAACTAAAGAAGAATCTAGCGGAGAACCTGATCCGTTTGCGGGTAGCCAAAGGGTATACGCAGGAGGAGCTGGTGACGGCTTTGAAAGAAGAGGATGTTGACATTTCCCGCACGGCCCTGGCCTCGTACGAAAATCAACGTTCTTTCCCAAAGCTGGACGTACTGTATACCCTGTCGCGCTTTTTTGAAACCGATATCGAAAATCTTTTGCAAGAAAAAGCGCAATTCGGGAATGTTTTGGGCGAAAATGTGGTTAAGTGTATTGACTTGGATGCATTGTTGAAAGACTTTTCAGAGGTGCTGCTTTATTTTAAGATGTACCGCGGAATGTATTTCAACTTGGCCGAAAAGGTCATGAGCACTTTTGGAACTCCCGAGCGACACGATGAAGTGATGAAAATGATCACCGGGGTGTATGCCAACGAGCAACTTAAAATGCCCAAATTGAAGGACTTGTTTACCGAAAACCTGGACAATCGTGAAGTTTTGGTTTTTCAGGGGATCAACAATGGGATGTCCATTCAGGAACTGGCGGAACAGCTCAACACCAGCCCGGAGGCCATTACCGATATTTTTATTTGCGCCAAAGACAAAGTTTTTGACTTGCTCCTGGATTAAAAATCCAATCAAGTTCATCAAACGAAAAACGCCAACAACCATATGCAAAAAGTTTACACTCATCTAAACAACAGCGCCGATAAGGACAAAGACAAGGGGATCAAAACGACCCCTGTACCCGTTACTGACCCCAAAAAAGCGGATAAAATTCGCGAAGCGGATAAAAAGCGTTTTGAAAAACTGAATAAAATGGGTACGGCTATGCTGATCGGCTTCTTGCTGCTCACAGGTTTGTACTATCAAGATATGCCAGTGATTGGTGTGGTCGGCGTCAAGGCCGATCCCGCCAATACTCCACCACTGCACCAGGATCAGGGACTGGGAGGCTCGTTCCTCCCAGTACTTGAAAAAGATCGACCTTCCACACAACACGCCATTGAACCCAAACCAGGAACAGACCAGAGCAGGACAAGGCGAACTGATTTCCCCATCGCGAATGACCATCAATCAAGTGTCCGAAGAGGTTTTATTCTGAGCAATGATTTGACATTAAACAATGCCAAATCCCCACTTTCCGGGGTGCTCGAACGCGTCATTCACAATTGGGAAATGCCTGTAAATTCTGAAATTTTAGATGTAAATAAATTAAATTTGGAGTGGAAAAATGAGCAGGATTTTATTGAAAAAATAAAACAAAAAAGCCTAGATCGCCCCCTTACTTTGGTCACTTTACAGTTGCAGGAATTTATGGAATCTTCCGGGAAAGACTTATACAACCTTGTACCTCAAAATAAGGCGCGTATAAAATTGACCATGAGAGGGGTTGATCCCCAGTCCAATCGATTGATCTTTGAAGAAACCATTGTAAAAGAAGTAAGTCAAGACAATTGGGCGCATTATGAGCCTACACATTCTACTAAAGAAAATGAATCTCCAGCAGTATACGATTATTCTTTAGCAATGAAACAGGCCCTGGAGGAAACTTCTAATGAAATAATTAGTATCCTTCACAAATACTTTCCTTAGTTAATTACATCGACCAACTACAACCCCTTCGACCGCCAATAAGTATACCTTACTTGTTGGCGGTTTTTCATTTTATGATTGATGATTCGAACGATTTTTATTAGGATTTCATCGCATTTGTTCCTACCTTCCTCCAACATCCTTGCTAAGTCAAGAATGTACACCTAACTTCGTCGCACAAAAAATAACAACCTATGGCTCTTATTATTTTTGGTATCATCATCATGATCGTGCTCAACGTCATTTCCAATACCAGTCCCAATCTTAAAAAACTGGGTAGGATAGGTTATATGATTGGTTTTGCATTGATCGTATTGGGTTTTATTTCCTCTTGTTTTGTACAAATAACTGCGGGTTCGGTGGGAGTACAAAGCCTCTTTGGTAAAATTCAGGGCAAGGTATTGACCGAGGGGCTGAATGTAGTCAACCCCATTATGTCGGTCATCAAGTTTGACGTCAAAACCCAAAACTACACCATGTCAGCCATTCACGATGAAGGAGACCAGGAGGGCGATGATGCCATTCGGGTGCTTTCTGCCGACGGCTTGGAAGTAGTCATTGATCTTACGGTATTGTTTCGGGTTACTTCAGACAAAGCGCCAACCATTTTGCGCACCATCGGTGAAGACTTCACCAATGTAGTGGTACGACCTATCGTGCGCACCAAGATTCGCGACCTGGCCGCCAATTACGAAGCCGTAGCCTTATATTCCAGCAAAAGAGAGGAGTTCCAACAACGCTTGTTTACTGCCGTAGAGAAGGAATTCACCAAACGTGGATTTTCTTTGGAACAAGTGCTGATTCGCAACCTCAATTTGCCACAATCGGTAAAAGCAGCCATCGAGTCCAAAATCAATGCGGAGCAGGAATCGCAAAAGATGCGCTTCGTACTGGACAAAGAACGCCAGGAAGCCGATCGCAAACGGGTAGAAGCCCAGGGTATTTCCGATTACCAGCGGATTTTGACTTCTACGCTGAGTGATAAATTGTTGCAATACGAAAAGATCAAAGCCCAAAAAGAATTGGCTGCTTCGCCCAATGCCAAGATCATCATCATGGATGGCAAAAATACGCCGATGATTATGACAGGGAATTAAGGAAAACCGCAGACTCATCGTTGCTTAGGTGGTTCCTTAAGTGCCTTAGGTTTCTTAGGTGGTTAAAAAGAAAAAAACCTGCGGAGCAGGGTATTTTTTTACCACCTAAGAAACTTAAGAAACCACAGATTCACCTCAGATTATGTCACCTACGAAGTCACCGCCTGGAAATCTGCACAGTTCAACCTGATTTCAGCCCGCCCCATCTTGATTTGATACAAGCTGCAATAGTAGCTTTTCTTGTTATGAGGCTTGATACTGTGTTGACAGGACACGCAAGATCTTTGCCCGCTGAGAATACCCGATTCTTTTAATTGAACCGTCAATTGGGTCAACAACAGTTCCATTTGAGCCTTACGGGTTTCTGGAACTCCTTCCAACAATTGTTGCAGTGTATTGGGGAATTTGGCCACCTGATTGGCTATTGCCACGCCCTCCTCAGTCAGGATCAAATCAAAACTCCGCAGGTCTTCCGGGTCACTGTGTTTGGTCAATAAACCTTTGCGTTCCAGTGTTTTGACTGCATCGCTGATGGTTGGTTTAGTCAGGCAGAATTCCCTGGCTAAAGATCCAATGCGACAAAGTTGTGGCGGGTGATTGAGACAAAAAATAAGAATCTGGCCTTGAATAGGACTGATATTTGCGGCTAAACATTCTTGCCATAACATGGCGCGTAGTGCAACTGCAATATTCACAAAACCCGTGGTTAGTTTGGCCTCCAAAGTGTGTTTTTGATCATCCAGATCAATAACTGAATGGTTCATACGGTTCCGTTTCTGAAGAGAGAAGTCAATAGAAGTCGAGTCTTTTGTCTCTCCAAATGAGTGAAAAAGTGTGTGGAAATTTCAGTACAAGTATGACAGCGTACAAAGGGAGTTTACCAAAAGAGATGTGAATACCAGATAATTACCCAAATGTAGTAAAATTTTTACTGGGTAACATTTTTTGCAAAAAAAAACTGCTTTACCCCACTACGAAGGCAAAGCAGTTAATGTATAATTAGACTTTTGATTATTGTTTAATATTAAATGTCCATTACCCCGCGTAGATCTGGATTGAGGACAATGGCTTGGGCATAATCCTCCCGCGCTTCACCAATCCGCCCCATTGCTTTTAATACAATCGCCCGGTTGATGTAGCCTTCGGCGTAATCAGGCTGATTTTGGATGGCCATACCATAATCGAATAGTGCTTCTTCTTCTCGGCCCAAATCACTCAACAAATTGCCTCGATTGTTGTACGCTTCAGCATCTAGTGGATGCAACTCAATTATGGTGGAATAATCGGCCAAGGCTTCTTCGTATTGCTCCAATTTCTTGTATACGATAGCGCGGTTGAAACGGGCATCGCTGCCTTCGGGTTTCAGGCTGATGGCTTCAGTATAATCGGCTAGCGCTTCTTCATATCGTTCCAGATCATCCAGTACGTTGCCGCGCGAGATCCAGGCGTTTACTTCTTTGGGATTGATTGCCAACACCTCATCGTAATCTTTTAAAGCTTCTGCCGCATAACCGAGTCCATTCAGCAGGTTGGCGCGATTGAAATGGGCGATCAAAAATTGGGGCCGAATCCGAATGGCTAAGCTGTAGTCGTCTAGCGCTTCCTGATAGCGCCGCAAATCCATGTAGATATTGGCACGCGCCACGTACGAATCGGCATGATCCGGGCGCAATTGAATGGTATGCCCCAAGTCTTCCAGGGCATTTTCCCAATCCCCTTGTCGCAAGAACACCATCGCCCGATTAAAATAGATGGCAGGATCCTGAAAATTCTTTTCTACGGCTGCATTATAATCCTCCAAGGCCTCGTCCAAACGGCCCATTTCAGTGTACAGGATGGCGCGATTGTAGTAGGCATCCGGATCGAGTGGATTGAGCGCAATCGCCTGATCAAAATCCTGGATGGCTTCCTCTGCTT
>JAIXOO010000167.1 GCA_027486765.1 Saprospiraceae bacterium | reverse complement strand
TGTACTCCGCCCGCACCTACTTCCGCCAATCCGCCGAGCATTACCGCGATGCCATTACCTTGCTGCGCAAAACCGGACAACAAGAATTGGTCGGGGATTGCCTCGAAAGTTTAGCCAACATCAACGTCAATTTCGGCTATTCGGCCCAAGCCATCACGAACTACACCCGGGCACTCAGCGTAAAAGACCGACTCAATGATACCAAGGGCATGCTGCAATGCCACCTGATGTTGTCGAAGTTGTATTTTTCGGATAAAAACTACGAGTTGGCCTTGTCCCACAATCGGGAGGCGCAACAATTGGTGGGAAAGGATTGGACTGCTGAAACGAACATTGCCATTCAGCACGTAGTGATTTTGACTTTTTTGGATAAAATTGGCGAAGCCGAGCAGGCCTTAAAAAAAGCCGAAACTTTGGTAGCCCAACAAAATAATCCCAGCAGCGCTGTCAAATTGCTATCCGCAATGGCCAATCTTTGTTTGGCTAAAAAAGACAAAACCTGCGCCAAAGGCTATGTAGATTCCGCCAAGGTCTTGCTCCGGGGCTCCCAAAACCCGGAACTGGCCGTGGATGCCTTGAGCCAAATGGCCGAAATCCATAAAAACAACGAAGATTATGCCGCAGCCTTCGACGCCATTGTCTGGATGGATCGCTACAAAGATGTATTCCGTACCGAAAATGTTGAGCGCATCAGTGCTGAAATTCGCGAAGCAGCGGGGGCAGCATTGCGGGAGAAGGAGATTGAATCCTTGAACCTGAGCAATCGCCTAAAAGAGAGTCAATTAATTAGAGAAAAACAGGCGCGACTGGCTCTGTTGCGTGAAAGCAACTTGATGGACTCATCCTTAGCTTCGCAAAAGCAACTCTTTGCAGTACTCGAAAACCAATCCCAACTCCGCGAAATCCAGCTCAACAAAGAAAAAGAACTCAGCCAATCACTCAGTCGAGAAAATACCCTGAAGCAAAAATTACTCAACGATGAACGCCGCAACCGCAATTTTCTCTTCCTGGGGCTCAGTGCGATGTTCCTGCTGGGCTGCATCATTTACCTGCAATACCGCAAGCAACACAAGAACAATTCCATCATCCAAAAGCAGTCGGAGGAACTGGCTGTCTTGAACCGCGAAATCCACCACCGGGTAAAAAACAACCTGCAAGTCATTTCCAGCATGCTGGATTTACAATCGCAATCCGTGCAGGACAGCAGCGCCAAAGGTGTCATCAAAGAGGCGATCCTGCGGGTGCAGGCCATGGCTTTTATTCACCAAAACCTGTATCAAGACGAAGCAGTGAACAGCGTCAACATGAACGAGTACATCCAGATTCTCTCCGATCACTTGTTCAAAACGTACAACATCAATGCGGATAAAATCCAGTTGCACACCCAAATCGAATCACTGAAGCTACATACCGACACCGCCATCCCCCTGGGCATGATTCTGAACGAATTGATCAGCAATGCCTTGAAATACGCTTTTAAAAACCGAGAACATGGCAGTATTTGGGTGGTATTGAAAAAAAACAACCAGGAGTTGTTGTTGCAGGTTAAAGACGATGGGGTAGGGATACCTCCCGGTTTTGACCCCGAAAACACCAACTCTTTTGGCTACGAAGTCATCCAGGCCATGGCCCAAAAACTGCGGGCTCGCCTGAACATCAACGGCAACCCGGGAACCGATGTACAGTTGCTCATTACCAAGTTCAAAACTACCGCTTAAGAGCTTGTTTAAGTTTTTGGACGGAAGCGAAAACGAGGCCATTTTTGCCTAAATGAGGCATGAAAAGCGGAGTTTAGCAGCGCTAAATGAGCATTTTTGGAACGAAATTTAGACAAAAATGGGCCGTTTGCAGCCCGAACAAAAAACTTAAACAAGCTCAAGCTCTAAGCCATGACCGCCATCAAAGTCCTGATCGTTGAAGATGAACCCTTGATTGCCCGCAACATCGCGATGTACCTGCGCAACAACAACTTTGAGGTGTCAGCCATCGCCCATGACCCCGAGGAAGCGCTGTTTCAACTGCGCCGCCAGCCACCAGATTTTGCCATCCTGGACATCAACCTGGAGAGTGAACGCGACGGCATTCAATTGGCAGAACACATCAACAAAAACTTGTTCATTCCCTTTGTATTCCTCACCTCCTACTCGGATAAGGAGACCCTGGAACGCGCCAAAAAGACCAACCCTTCGGGATTTATCGTCAAACCTTTCAATGAGCAAACCCTCTATGCTACCATCGAAATTGCCTTGGCCAATCACGCTACCCAGGCGAATCGTCACGTCCCCGAACTGGTTTTGGATAAACTCAATGGACACCTACTGGCTCCCTTGACCGAACGGGAGTTTGATGTGGTACGCCTACTCTACGCAGGTAAAACCAACCAACAAATCGCCGACGACTTGTACATTGCCATGAATACCCTGAAAAAACACATCAACAATGCCTATTTTAAATTGGACGTGAATAGCCGGACGACGGCGGTGGCATTGTTGCGGGATTTGATGGTACGGTAATTTAAAAGAACGAATCGATTTTACACATCTCCAGGCACTGCTCCCACAACTGCGCCCGATCCGCTTCAATGTAGGTATACTTCGCCGAAGGTTTCGGTTGGCACTTGTCCCAATACAAGCCACTTTGTCCTTTGGCCTCCGGCGCGCTCGCGCAATAGATTTGGCAAAGCGCCCCTTCCGCCGGGCTCACCCCGCTGCTGCGTCGGATTTTCCAGGCCAAAGCATGCAACCAATTGGTGCGCTTGACGCCAATATCCGTTTTAACCAAACCCGGCTGAATGGCATAACTTGACACATTCGCATCCGGTTTGCGCTGGTGCAACTCCGACACAAACATCACATTCGCCCCTTTGGATTGGGCATAGGCGCGTAAGCCATGGTATTTGTTCGTCAGGTTCAAGTCGGCGTAATTGACCTTGAACTGAAAGTGAGAATCTGAAGCCACACACACGATCCGGCCATCATCCGCCTTGCGAATCGCGGGGTACAACACGTGGCTCATCAGCACGTAGGCCAGGTGATTTATGGCAAACAGGGTCTCCACACCATCTTCGGTGAGTGAATGTTGCGAAATCCAGGTGCCCGCATTGTTCACCAAGGTATCGATGACGGGGTATTTGTCCAAAATGAGTTTGCCCGTTTCCCGAATCGAAGCTTGTGATGCCAAATCCACGGTCAACAACTCCAATTGATCGTTTTGGGTGGCAGTGAATATTTTGTCCAGTGCTTCCTGGCCTTTATCGGCGCTGCGGCTGAGCAAAATGACTCGGGCACCTTGCGTTGCCAGAGCCTTGGCTGTTTCAAATCCCAGACCAGAGTTCGCTCCGGTAACCACTGCTATCTTGTTCTTCATTGTGTCTAAAAATTTGGGCGAAATTAATACTGATCAAGCTTCCAGCAATAAAATTTTTAGCGCTTCCTCGGTTTTGCCCGCTTCAATCAGGGTTTTGGCCAATTGGTGGAGGGCTGCGGGGCCTTGTTGCAAAGCAGTTTGAACCTCGGCGTATGCGCGCAAAGCGGCTATTTCTTCAGTGCGGGGAAAAATTTCGAGATTGCCCAGACGGCCCAGGTTATTGCCAGTCAGCACCGTACTGTTGCGAATCGACGCAGGTAGAGCATCCACGCCAATGCCTTTGGTCAGGAGGGGTTTGGGGATTTCAAATAGGGCATCGCCACTGGCCCGGGAGTACCAATTGCCGCCCATTCGTGCCACGAGGTCGAGTTTGGTGGTATCCAACCGGTCATGCTCATCCAGGTATTGCTCCTGCACGTGAATGAGCATCACTTGGCAAATGACCAGACTGCCAGCACCGCCCTCAGTACCCAGGGGTATCACTTGCAACACTTTACATTCAAAAGATACTGGTGCTTCGCCGACCCTTGGGGGCTGAATCAAGGTTGAAGGCACCTGTGTAAAACCCGCCTTGACGAACTCGTTTACCCCCTTTTCATACTCAGTACTGGCCAGCGACATTTGTTCCACCATCGGGTAATTGACTACGCTGATGCACACCTCGGCAATTTCCAGCACGTTGTCCAGGGTGTGTTTCGTGGTATTGCCCCGCACCCGCCGCGAAGGCGAAAACACCAAAATGGGTGGATTGGTGCTGAACATGTTGAAAAAGCTGAAGGGACTAAGGTTGATTTGCCCCTCTTTGTCCAAAGTACTGGCAAAAGCGATGGGGCGTGGCGCAACAGCAGCCTGTAGATAACCTTGTAAGTCAGGTATGCTGATGCTATTTGGGTCGATGGTTTTGATAGACATCAATGCAGTTTTTTGGAGTTGTACAGATTTTCGGCAAAGATCATAAATTATGCATAAGTGCTTGGTGATGTACTTAACATATCGCGGGTAAAATCTGCCCTTGGACCGCACCAAATCCAACCCTTACCCCGTCCTTCAGCCCATAGCCCCGCATCGTCACGGTATCTCCATCTTCCAGGAAACTGCGGGTACTGCCATTCACAAGTTGAATCGGCTGGGTGCCCGACCAGGCCAGTTCCAGCATCGAGCCGTATGAATCCGGTGTTGGCCCACTGATGGTACCCGATCCCATCAGGTCACCAATGCGTACATTACAGCCGTTGATGGTATGGTGAGCCAGTTGCTGGGCCATGTTCCAGTACATGTATTTGAAATTGGAGCGGCAAATTTCGGTGCTGCTGCCCCGACTGGTTTGGAGCTCAACGAACAAGTTCAGGTCGTAGTTTTGCAGGCCATCATAAGTCAGGTAGGGCAATACAGCGGGTTCTTGTACTGGTCCGGCTACGCGGAAAGGTTCCAGCGCCTCCATTGTCACCACCCAGGGCGAGATAGAAGTGGCGAAGTTTTTGGCCAAAAAAGGACCGAGGGGCACGTATTCCCAGGCTTGGATGTCACGGGCTGACCAGTCGTTGAGCAACACTTTCCCAAAAATGTATTCGCTAGCTTCCGCAGTACCGATGCGTTGCCCCATGGCCGTAGCTTTCCCAATAATGAAGCCTGTTTCCAGTTCGAAATCCAGTCGCGCCGAGGCTTGAAACTGGGGCAGTACTTCGTCTTTGCCCTTCACCTGCCCGCAGGGGCGTTGTACAGGTGTACCACTGACTACTACCGAAGAGGCTCGCCCATGGTAACCAACCGGGATGTGCCGCCAGTTGGGCAAGAGGGCATTGGCTGGATCACGGAACATTTTCCCCACATTGGTAGCGTGTTCGATGCTGGAATAAAAATCGGTGTAGTCGCCAATTTCAATCGGCAAGTGCATGGTCGCCTCGGCTTGAGGAACAAATGCGGCGGGGTTTTCGCGTAGCAAGGGAAGGTCTTCCTGAAGCCACCGTTGCAAGTCGAGGCGCAGAGCGGTGGTTGTTTTTTTGCCCAGTGCAATCAAATCGTTCAGCGTTTTTTGCTGAAAAACCTGGGGATCAATCTCAGGAAATAGCCCCAAACCAGCCAGCGCATACAAATCCAGAATGGCATTCCCAATGGCAACACCGACCCGTGCAGACCGATCCCGGGTGGAGAAGATGCCAAAAGGCAGGTTATGGATGGAAAAATCAGAATCTGCTTGGATGGATAAAAACATAGCGAGGAAATGATGGATTAAAAAATAACCGTTCAGGGATAGGGTCTCTATTTTTGGGCAAGGGGTTTACGCCACAATATAACGCAAAAGCCTTGGTTTGGTGAGGGGTAATGCGAGTAAAATAAGGAGTAGCAACAATTCTTACAGAACTCCAAAATAGTAATTGAGTATAGAATAATCGAACCATTCTTTACGCTAACTTACACCAGTTTTTTACCTTCAGCAGATCCAAAACCACAAATATGACCAACAAAAAACCTACATCTGTCTCCCGGCGCAACTTTTTGGGCAACAGCGCCAAAGCCGCAGCGGGCTTCATGATCGTACCCCGCTTTGTACTCGGCGGTACCAGCCCCAGGGGCACCCGCTATTTGCCCCCCAGCGACATGATCAATTTTGGCCTGATTGGCACGGGCAAACAAGGCAAGGGCCTGGCCACTTCCTTCATCGGCACGGGTGAAGCCCGCATTGCCGCCATCAGTGAAGTATACCAGGCCAAGGCCCAACAAATGATGGAACGGACCAAAGCCTATTACGAAAAAAACACCCAATACGGCCAGTATTCCGACATCGCGCTGTATACCGATTTTCGCGAATTGTTGACACTCAAGGACATTGATGCGGTCATCATCGCTACGCCCGACCATTGGCACGCCGTACAAGCCGTCAAAGCCGCCGAAGCAGGCAAGGACATCTACTGCGAGAAACCATTGGCACTTACGGTTAAGGAAGGTAGAGCCATGGTCGACGCAGCCCGGAAATACGACCGGGTCTTCCAAACGGGAAGTATGCAACGCTCCTGGCCGGAATTCCGCCAGGCCGCCGAACTGGTGCGCAATGGCTACATCGGCGAAATCAAACACATCAAAGTCAATGTGGGGACGCCCCCTGTGAAATACAACCTGGCTGCCGAACCCATTCCCGATGGACTGAATTGGGATTACTGGCTGGGGCCAAATGAACCCGTGGCCTTCAACTCCGAGCTGGCCCCGCCCCTCAGCAAAGACGTATTCCCGAACTGGCGTTTGTACAAGGAATTTGGCGGCGGCATGGTCACCGACTGGGGCGCCCACATGTTCGACATCGTACAATGGGCCCTCGACATGGACAACAGCGGCCCCGTAGAAGTCATCCCTCCCGATGGCGGAGAATACAAAAACCTCACCTTCCGCTACGCCAACGGCATCACCATGACCCACGAAAAATGGGAATGGAGCAACGCCATTCATTTCATTGGCAGCACGGGCGAAATCAAGGTGCAGCGCCGCAAAATTGAAACGACTCCCGCAGAACTGGCTACCCGAGTCATCGGCGAAACGGAAAAACACGTTTACAAAAGTGAAAGCCACTACAAGGATTTCCTGGAGGCCATGCGCAAACGCAGCAAACCCATTTGTGACGTGGAAATCGGGCACCGCACCGCCTCGGTGTGCAACATCGCCAATATCGCCTACGAATTGAAACGACCGCTGAAGTGGAATCCGAAAAAGGAGAGTTTCAAAAAAGACAAAGAAGCGAATGCTCTTTTGGGCCGGAAGATGCGGCCAGAATGGGCGATTAAACTATAAATTGGTTGAGGAAGGTTGAGTGAGGTTGAGATGGTTGAGGCTACCGCAGCGACTTGAACCTCGGCTATGCTTGGTGACCATGTCGCTGCGGTAGCCTCAACCTCCCTCAACCATCTCAACCTCCCTCAACCTTTTCAACATGCACCCTTCCTTCAAATACTTTTTTTTCCTTGGTGGCCCACTCGTCGCCTTTGCACTATGGGGGTTAAAGCAGCCGCTACAAAAACCTGCTCCCCCCAACATCATCTACATCCTCGCCGATGACCTAGGCTACGGCGACCTCTCGGTGTACAATCCCGGCGGAGGCATCAAAACACCCAATCTGGACAAGCTGGCCAGCCAAGGCATGCGTTTTACCGACGCCCATTCACCCTCAGGCGTATGTACACCCACGCGCTACGGCATCCTTACCGGGCGTTACCCCTGGCGGAGCCGATTGCCAGTCGGCGTGTTACGCGGGTATAGCCGTACCCTGATCGAAGCCGATCGCCCGACAGTGGCGTCCATGCTGAAAAGCCGGGGGTACAACACGGCGGTAGTTGGTAAGTGGCATCTGGGCCTGGATTGGGTGCCTACGGTCGCACATCGCGATTCCTTACAAAAGAAAGATTACGGCATCCACAACGAGATGTTGCCCACCCAAATTGATTTTACCCAAAAAGTCAGTCAAGGGCCGGGTACGCTGGGCTTCGATTATTCCTATGTGCTTCCCGCCTCGCTGGACATGCCCCCTTACTGTTACCTCGAAAACCATCAATTGACCGAATTACCCAGCAGCCACACCAAGGGCAACAAACCCGAGGCAGGATACGCCGGAGCATTTTGGCGCGAAGGAGCCATGTCGCCTTCCTTTGATTTTTTTGGCGTTTTGCCCCGTTTTGTGGAAAAAGCCACTGATTTTTTGAAAAAACAAACCAAACAAAAGCCTTTTTTCCTGTACATCCCCCTTGCTGCGCCGCACACGCCCTGGATGCCCACGCCGGAATATACCAGCAAGTCCCGGGCGGGTGAATACGGCGATTTCGTGCAACAGGTGGATGCTTCGGTGGGCGAAATCCTGGCTACGCTGGAGCAACAGGGCCTGGCCGAAAACACCCTGGTCGTTTTTACCAGCGACAATGGCCCCTACTGGCGGGAAGACTACGTGCAGCGCTTCAATCACCAGGCTGCTGCAGAATTTCGAGGCATGAAAGGTGATGCTTTTGAGGGTGGGCATCGCGTACCTTTCATCGTGCGTTGGCCGGGCAAAGTAGCTGCGGGCAGTACCAGTGCCGCCACTACTTGTTTGACCAATTTGATGGCGACCAGCGCGGAAATCGCCGGGGCGAAATCCTCCAAATTCAAGGTAGAAGACAGCTACAGCATTTTGCCCGTTTTGTTGGGCAAAAGTACTCAGGTTCCTACTCAGCCTGCAGTTGTGCACAGTTCTTCTATTGGCTTTTTTGCGATTCGGAAGGGCGACTGGAAACTCATCGAGGGCCTGGGGTCGGGTGGTTTTACCCAACCCAAAGAAATTGCCCCTAAGCCGGGCGAAGCCCCAGGGCAGTTGTACAACCTGAAGGAAGATGTTGGGGAAACGCGAAATTTATACAGCCAGGAGCCTGGGAAGGTGCAGGAATTGCGTAAATTGTTGAGCGATATTAAACAAGCCAAACCAAAATAAACCGGATGAAAAAACTAATTCTTTTTTCGTTGTGGCTACTGGCTGATGTACTATCGGCCCAACCCAGTATCGAACTCCTCCTAGCTCAACCTTTCCCCACCAACTTGACTGCTAGTGCAGATGGCAAAAACATTGCCTGGGTATTCAATGACAACGGCAGTCGCAATGTATACTCCGAAAGGGGCGCTAATTTCA
Source organism: Saprospiraceae bacterium (assembly GCA_027486765.1). Lineage (GTDB taxonomy): Bacteria > Bacteroidota > Bacteroidia > Chitinophagales > Saprospiraceae > Haliscomenobacter. The sequence goes on along the minus strand of JAIXOO010000167.1, from coordinate 916 downwards.
AGGATGGAGCGCGCATTACTGGCTTTGAGGAAAGCGACAATGGCATTGACATCTCTGAACTCAGCTTCACACCTTCGGGGAAACACGTCGTTTTTGTACGCGGAAATACGCCCAACACCCAGGGTTACGCAGCCAATCCTGCCCAATTGCAAATGGAAACGGGCCGTTTTTTGTACCTGACTGACCTGGAAACCGGGCGGGATTTCCGCAAAATTGGCGCGGGGTACGCTTTTAAAATTGCGCCCGATGGCCGCAGTGTGGCGTACCTGAATGCTGGACAGGTCTGGACGGCATCCTTGGTGGACACTATGCTCAAACCCCAGCCTTTGTTTAAAGTGCGTGGAGCAGTAAGTAGCCTCCGCTGGAACCCCGTTGGCAGCAAACTGGCTTTTGTCAACACCCGTGGCGACCATTCTTTTATCGGAATTTATGACCTGGCTACCAAAAGCATCAACTTTCCTGACCCCGGGGCCGATAAGGATCAAGAGCCAGTGTGGAGCCCAGATGGCAATTATTTGGCCTACATCCGCAATCCGCTTCAAATCAACGATTTTCTTTTTGCGCCTCGCCGCACTGGTTTCCCCTGGAGCATCCGCGTGCTCAATGTCCAGACGGGTGAAGCCAAAGAAATTTGGAAAGCTGATGCAGGCAAGGGCTCTGTGCTGGTAGGCGACCTCCCAGCGATGGACAATAAACTACTTTGGGCCAAGGGGCAACAAATCATCTTCCCTTGGGAAAAAGATGGTTGGGTGCACCTGTACGCTTTGGATTTTACTAAAAAAACGGTCCGCCTCTTAACTCCAGGAATCGGTGAAGTAGAAAATGTAAGCCTGGCCCCCGACGGCGAAACCTTGTACTACGCCTGCAACATCGGCGACCTCAACCGCCGCCACATCTGGAAAGTAAACATTACCAG
>JAIXOO010000513.1 GCA_027486765.1 Saprospiraceae bacterium | reverse complement strand
TGCGAATTTGAGGCATTCCCGGAGGTATTGCTACAAATGCCGAGCCTTCAGGAAATCAATTTGGGTAAAAATGCCCTGACTCATTTGCCTGATGATTTGGCGAAACTGTCTGGCTTGAAAAAAATAGGGCTACACAAATGTCATTTAAACGAATTTCCAGCGCAGTTTTACCAGATGGCCAAGCTGGAAGAAATAGACATTTCGTATCAGGAAGAACAACCCGCTTTGACCATCACGCAGTCTTTGCCGGCATTAAAAACCCTGCACCTCAATGCTAACTTTGGTGCCAGTATCCAGGCCGTTTTACCGAATTTACAAGACCTGAGCATCCGGAATTGCTCGTTAAAAGAATTTCCTGAATCGATTCTCAGTAGTAAAAAGTTAAAAAAATTAGACCTTAGTTTCAACCGGAATCTGATTGATTTTCCGCTCGAAATAGAAAATCTCCAACAGCTGCAGGAGTTTCGTTTTACGATGAACGACTACAAACCCGCCAACTTTGAGCAATTGAACAAGCTGCCAAAATTGCACAAATTATGGATTCAGTTGCCATTTGGCCTGCCCTCCTGGTTTTTGGATATTCTACAATTGGAACACTGGACCGAATTGTTCATCGAAGGGAAGCTGGACAATCCGGCGATCTGGCGAGAAATCCTGAAACGAAAACAGCTCACTAAATTGGCGAAAGTCAGCCAATTTGGCGAGGAGGTTCTGAACATTGAACAGGGCCGAAAGAAGTTGAAAGTTTATCCAGATGCGAAATGAGCCTGTTGGTTTTTTATTGGGAGGCAGACAAGCTCTTCAATCACTGGATATTCATTTCGCTCCAAGTCTCGGCTACAAGCGACCAATAAATTCATCCATATAAACAGCTCTGTTCTTTAGCCACGACTTGAGTGTGACCACATCATTTTTAAAATCAAGGTTTCCCCGTTTCCATTTTTGGTAATCACGGGCCCTGGCATCCTCAATCAATAAAGCATATTGGTCGACGTAGGTCAGCAATGCGGGTAACTTTTGGACTTTAAAATCGGCCCATTTTTGCTTCATTGCAGCTTTTACGGCAGGAATGGTCATCAATTGGGTGAAAAAGCGGGTGCCCGTGGAAGGGGGGGACCAAAGCATGGATTGATCAAACGTGCTAAAATGCCTCTGGGTCTTTTCATAGGCGTAGGCCCAGTCAAAATCCCAGATCGGCCCCATGGTCCACTTGCCCGTTTTGGTTTTGTACAGGAAGGTGCTTTTGGGGTGATTGAGCTCCCGATTGTCGCACAGCATGTTCACCAAAAAATAATTGGCCACTGATTCAGCGTCTAAAAAGTCCAGAATGGTATTGTTCGGAAAATCCGGACGGGCGACCAGGGCTTCCATTTGTTCAAATTGGGTGATGATGGGCTCCAGCTCCTTCGCGTCGGTCAACTCTGGGTGCATGATCATCACCGGCAAGCGATACGCAGTGGATCTAAATTTCCAATCTTCATCAAAGTATTGCTCCAATTGCAGCAAAATGCCATTGTCGCCAATATTGACCCGGTTTTTCTTTACTTCAATTTGTTCAGTCAGCATGTACAAACCCTGGTATTGTCCATTCAGGTAGACTTCTACAGGCTCGATATGGTTGGTGAAAGGCAGGTTCATCAATTGCCCTGCCTTCATGGCCACCGCATTCAACAGGTGGGTTCCATCCAGGTAATTGGCCAACAAAATCCAATCTTTTTCGGAAGCCATATCCAAAAGACTGGCCTTTTCATCCAGTTTAAATTTGTAGGGTTTTTTGGGGAGGTTCCAGGTGGAATTGCCCCGGCCTCGGATTTGGGCACTGCCTTTATAATCGTCAAAAGCGTCCAAGCCATCAATAGAAATGGTGGTTGGAACATAAATATCCGTTGAGTTGATCGGCGCATTACCCGTGGTGGCAATATCTAGCCTGGGCAAAAAGGCTTTATCCTTTGGAGGATCGGGCGTTACAACAACATCATCGGCCTTCTTTTTGCAGCCTGAAAAGCTGATCAGCAAAACAAAGGAATACAGTAAAAACATCCATTTAGGTGCAACGGAATAGGTCATGCTTGTTTGTTTTTGGCTTTTGGCAAATATAATGAAGTTGTTGGATCAAGTTATAGTTCTATGTTTAGACAAAATCTTCTAAAAAATCCTCGCGCTCAGCTTGTATTTCAATAGTTTAACTGCTATCTTTGTTAAGATCAATTTTTACTATTTACTAAACCTCAAAACAAATGATTATGGGCAAACTATTCGCTCAAACCAGTGATCGGCAATACCTTTCTAGACTAGCCAGCCGACTAGTTTTTTTCCATTCAAACTATTTTTCTTAGACAATTAGGACGAATTCATTGACCATCAACGGGTCTAACTGTTGCTTTGCTATGCCCGTTTGGGCATGCTTGGTTGTTTATTGCTTTGTATATATTCTTAAACCTCAATGTTAAAAAAGGAAGTATTATGGAAAAGTATTTTTATCGACGAGGCCAGAAAATCTTGGTTACAGAAGTCGAAGGTGTACTTGCTGTGCAGATGGAAGGCGGATCACGTGGCCTATTCAGTCTTGATGCATTTGGTGAGCCACTCGAAGTAGCCAGGGGCGCCCAATTTGCTAAAGATGTCACATCGGAAGAACTTACAGCCCTAAATTCAGCAGGTTGGTTCTTTGTGCAGCCGTCTCCAGCGTTTACCGAATCCGTGCGCTCCCTGCAAAGTCAACCTGCGGAAGTACAAGGTTCCGGTCAGGTCTATCAGCAAGAAAATGGACACATTCTAATTGGTAGCCGCAACTTAATTGTACAACTATCTCCAGAACTATCAGACTTTGCTGCTCGCCGTGAATTGAAGAAACACAAACTCACTATTGTTCGGCATTTGGCCTTTGGGCGGAATCAATTCCAGGTGGAGGTACCCGCAGGAGCAGATGCACTCAGTGTCGCAAACGAGCTACAAGAAAGTGGAATTGCCGTTGCTGCTGAACCTGAATTCATTGAGTTCATCGGTCAGCGATTTTCGCCTACCGATCCAAGCTATGCTCAGCAATGGCACCTCAACAACCAGGGAGGAAGTGGAGGTGTCGCGGGAGCCGACATTGCCGCTGAACGCGCCTGGAATTTTACTTTAGGGCGGGGTGTCCGTGTTGCAGTCATCGACAATGGATTCGATGTCCAGCATGCGGATTTAGCCCCAGCAATCGTTGCAGAATCAGGCTTTTTCGACAACCGGGGAAACTTTCAGCGGACTCTGGTGAACTACCCAGGCAGCAATCACGGAACCTTCTGTGCAGGTATGGTTGCTAGCCGCCACAGCAATCGCCGCGATGGATGTGGGTCTGCACCCGAATCTGAGTTGATGCTGGTGGCAACATTGGGTGATCAGGTCGGAACCCAGGCGACTTTGGCTCGGGCAGTAGCTTTTGCTGCTGACCCACGCCTGGAAATTGCTGGTGCCAGTGCTGCTAGTGGCGCAGATGTTATTGTATCGAGCCTGGGGCCTAATGGTGCCGATTGGGCCCTGACTTCCGTACTTCAAAACGCGATATTGTTTGCTACTCGCCAGGGCCGCCGAGGTCGGGGTACCCCTGTTTTTTGGGCCAGCAGCAATGGCAACAACGTGGATATCGCACTCGATCAGGT
>JAIXOO010000482.1 GCA_027486765.1 Saprospiraceae bacterium | reverse complement strand
TCCTGACGAATTTTTTTCTCGATGTATTGCGCCAGCCCGCCTACACATTGTACACTGGTGGCAATGGCGAGCACGTTTTTGGTACCTACACTGCCATCGGGATTTTTATACCCTTGAAAGGTGTAGCCCTCCAGTAGTTCTGGATTGGCTTTGGGGCTGATGTTGAGCGAGATGTCCTCCAGCCGGGGGGCTTGGGGGAGCAACATACGGGTATGGTCCACCCATTCTCCTGACTGGATTGAGGTATTGGCCAGTCCGATGGTTTCGCCATAACGGATGATGGCTGCGCCAGCTGGAATGTCGGTCAGAGCAACTTTATGGCCCATCGGGATGTATTGGCGCGTTACAAGCCCCTTTTCGAGCACTGTTCCTTCTAAGATTCCTTCCAAATTGGGTACGATCCCCACATTGTCCAGGGGCGTAGTTTGAATGATGGTCTGAATGGTTGCGCTCATACTCGTAAGTTAAACCATGGGAAACAAGCGGGACAAAATCATCACCGAAATCAAGCCCGCAAAACCCATCACCGTGAGGAGATAAGAAAAGTGCTGGATGCTTTCTTTGTTGGTCATGCCACTCATTTTAGAGATGATCCAAAAACCACTGTCGTTCATCCAGGGAAAAATTTTGGAACCACAGCCAATGACGATCGCCAAATAAACCGGGTGAAAAGGGTACGCATTTTCGCCGCCCATTCCGTTGACAATCCCAATGGTGGTCACCATCGCCACGGTGGCCGAGCCTTGCGCGGTGCGGATCACAGCTGTGAGGAAAAAAGCCAGGGGTAAAATGGCAGATTGGGCGTTCCCGGTAAAATCGGTAAGGCGCATGCCGATATTGGTTTGTTGCAACATTTGGCCAAAAGCCCCTCCCGAACAAGTGATCAAGATAATCATCCCGGCGCTCATCAGCGATTCCTGAATTTGTTGGTTGAACAATTCGACATTTTTCAACTTGCTCCACAACAAATACATGGCAATGAGAGTAGCCACAAAAAGGGCAATGTTGCTGTTGCCCAAGAAGGTCAAAAGTTGAATCATTTGTAACTGAAAAGCAGAGAGACCTTCGCGATTTTCACCTAAAAACATGTCCAAAAATGAACTTCCGGTGATTAGCACAATGGGTAAAACAATCGGCAGCAAGGACAACCAGAGAGAAGGTAAATCTTCCTGTTTTGTATCGGCGATGTCCTTTAGTTCCTCAATGCTGATGTCGGGTGTGTCGCGCATCGGCAAATCCCAATGCCGATTGGCCCAAAGGGCGTACAGATACCCAGCGAAGCTGGTAATGACCCCAAAAATGATCCCCACGACCATCATCAAACCTAGGTCGATGCCCATTTCTTTGGCTACAAACAATGGCCCTGGAGTGGGTGGCACCAGCGAATGCGCCATTACGCCTCCCGCAATCACGACCATCAGATAGAGGCTGTACTTCCTTGGATTGCGGATGCTCATGGATTTAACCAGCGGAATCATCAGGTAAAAAACGGTATCAAAAAAAACGGGAATGGCCAGGGTGAAACTCCCGGATAAAAAGGCCAGCGAGGTATTTTTTTTGCCAACTACATTCAACATACTGCGGATGATGCGCTCCGCACCCCCACTGCGCATCAGGGCTACCCCAATGATGGATCCCAAAGCGATCAAAATACTGATTTTCCCAGAAGTGCTGCCAAATGCATCGGCCAGGCGCTCACCCAGCGCTTGACTGGCCAAGGCTTCAGCTTTTTCAGGTGATAAACCTTTGTTGATGGCAAAATTGTAAATGTGCTCTTTGGCAGTCATTAGTCCCGTCACTACCGCAGCCAACAACAGAGCGACTACCGCATTGAGGCGTAAAGCAATGATGCAAAACAAAACTAGTCCGATGCCAAGGAGTACGATAAGGATTGGATCCATGTGTAGGTTTTAGGCAGTACTTGATGTAATTTTCCGACGAAAAATCCAGGCAAACCCCCTTACTTAAAATTTTATTTTAGCCAAAACAGATTCGCCTATTCAAAATTAGGAATCTCATCCATAAGTAAATTTATACAATGAGCGTTTATTTACGCAATCGTTATCGGGAACGTTCCCACATGGAGCGGTTGAAGCAAAAAAAAAGGCCAACATGAAACCATGTTGACCCTTCACAATATTAAGCGTGCTAAAAGAAAAGATATAATCTCGGTTGAACTTTACTTCTCTGCTGTTTCCGATTTACCCATCAGACCCACCGATTCGATCATGCGGATCATCTCAGCGCGATAGCCTTCGGTGTCTTTGCCCCGGGCACCTGCGGCCAGCTTTTTGCAATGCTCATAATTGGCATCCCCTTTAAATTCGGAGTTGCGCAGCAGCATGCCAAAAGTGGCCACTGCAGCCGACCAACGGAAATTGTCACTGGTTTTGTCCAGGCTGGACTTTTTATCCATGATTACTTCTTCCATCAGTTGGCTGTTGTCCGCCTCGGGAGCTTTGTAACGGAATTTGACGGTTAGGAGTTCATTCGAACGGTTCGCCGTTGGCGTCAGGTCGCGTTGTTGGTACTTGAGGTCTTTGTCGGCAGCGAGGAACTTGCTTTCGATGCCTACCGGGATGATTTCGTAAAGCGCGGTAACGGTATGGCCTGCACCCAATTCACCCGCGTCTTTTTGGTCATCGTCAAAATCTGCATTGTTCAATACCCGGTTTTCGTAACCAATCAGGCGGTAACCTTGCACCACGGCGGGATTGAACTCCAGTTGCAACTTGACGTCTTTGGCGATGGTGTACATGGTGCCACCGAATTCGCTCACCAATACGCGGCGAGCTTCGTCCAGGTTGTCGATGTAAGCGTGGTTACCATTGCCACTATCGGCCAGTTTTTGCATTTTATTGTCCTTGTAATTGCCCATCCCGTAACCCAATACGGTCAGGTACACGCCACTTTTGCGTTCTTCTTCAACGATCTGTACCAGTTCCCCATCGCTGCTGACGCCTACGTTGAAGTCTCCATCAGAAGCCAGGATGACCCGGTTGTTGCCACCTTTGATGAAATGCTCTTTAGCGGTTTTGTAGGCCAAACGGATGCCTTCGCCACCTGCGGTAGACCCGCCAGCCTCGAGTTTGTCGATGGCTTCCTTGATTTTGGTTTTGTTGTTGCCCGTAGTGGGTTCCAACACCAAACCAGCTGCGCCAGCGTAGACGACGATAGCTACCCGGTCTTGTGGGCGCAATTGTTCAGCGAGGAGTTTGAAGGAAGTTTGCACCAAAGGAAGTTTATTGGCGGCACTCATACTACCCGATACGTCGATCAGGAAAACCAGATTGGCCGCGGGTAAATTTTCAGATGGGGTGTGTTTGCCCTGTAGACCGATGTGCACCAGGCGGTGTTTAGGCTGCCAGGGGCAATCGCTCACTTCGGTGTTGATTGAAAAAGGATGTTTGCCCGTAGGTTCAGCATATTCGTAATCAAAATAATTGATCATTTCCTCAATGCGCACTGCGTCTTCTGGTGGGCGCTGGCCATTGTTGATGAAGCGGCGCAGGTTGCTGTAGCTGGCTGCGTCAACATCGATGGAAAAAGTGGATTGCGGCTCTTGGGTGGCGCGGTGGAAGCGGTTTTCCTGAACGCGGTCGTAATCTTCGGTGTTGAAGTTGGGTTGGGGAGAAGCCACTCGATTATTCCCTATATAACTTGGGGTGGCAACGCTACCGGGAGCGGATTTCGTAGCAGAGCCACGAATTTTTACCGGATTTGAAATGGCTCCAGTTGCTTCTTTTTTTCGCTGAACTCCATAACCAGTTACCACCATTTCCTGTAAACTAAGGCTTGCATAAAGTACTATGCGAGCGGGGTCGCCAGCACATACTTTTTTTTCAACAGTAGTGAACCCCGTGTAAGAAACAACCAGATTAGTGCATGAATCGGGGACTGCAATATTGAATTTTCCATCAACCTCACTTACAGCGCCGATGGTTGTTCCTTTCACAAGGATACTGGCTCCAATTAAAGGATTCCCAGAATCATCAACTACGATTCCACTGAGTTTATAAGGGGCGTCTGCTTTTGGGAAACTTACAAATCCAAGGAGCAGGACAGAGAGGGCAAGGAGAATGTTTTTTTGGAACATGGCTTTGTGATTTTTTCCCTAGGATGCAGCCTTGTACTGAAATGCATAAAAGCTTTGATAATTTTTTTCTTTCCCTAATTTTATCTTTTTTAATAGACTTTATGAACAGAAGGTGCTTGAGGCAGAACTGAGGGATTTTTGGCCTGATTGAGGCTTATTTTTGAGTGCGTAGCAGCGCTACGGACGAAAAAACAGCCGAAAAGCAGGCCAAAAAGACCCAGTTCTGGCCGAGCAACCTTTTGTTCATAAAGTCTAAAACACTGATTCAACACATGAAACCAAATTACATCACCCGATTTACCCTCCTGCTGGGGCTACTCAGCCTGGGGTACAGTGCCGTGCAGGCACAAGAAACCGGAGCCAAAAAGGACACGAGCAAAGTGGCCGTTAAAAAGGACTCAAAAAAACCCTTACCCCTGGAGCCCGAGCGCAAAATCAAGCTCCAGGTTACGGAAGGCACCTGGATGTCGCTCGACGTCAGCCCGGATGGGCAAAGCATTGCTTTTGACCTCATGGGAGACATTTACAGCATACCCATGGCGGGCGGCAAAGCCAAACAGCTGACCAACGGCATGGCTTACGACACCCACCCCCGTTGGAGTCCTGATGGTAAAAAAATCGCCTTCACCTCCGACCGCAGTGGTTCCGAAAATGCCTGGTACATCGATTTTGAAAAACAGGATACCGTACAAGTCACCAAAGACAGCGACCAAAACTACCAATCGGTGGAATGGACGCCCGACGGCAACTACCTGATTGTGTCCAAAGGTGGGCGCAACCTGAAACTCTTCATGTTCCACAAAGATGGCGGCGGTGGCACGCAACTCATCAAAACGCCCGAAACCTT
>JAIXOO010000248.1 GCA_027486765.1 Saprospiraceae bacterium | reverse complement strand
TTTGTTCCTTGCTGAACTTCCTTCTTATCATTGCCATAAACAATGCGTTTTAGTAGGTTTAAAAATAAGCCTTTTTTTGGCTTATCTTCGTGTCTACTTTTTTGAGGAAGTCCACTGTTTTGAAGCTTTATGATCACTCCAACCTCACCACAATCCAATCACTCTCTCCCAACACTCTCTTCAACTCCACAGCCTCTTCCTCCGTCTCAAAAGGCCCCACGTAAACTTGGTGCCGGACTTTGCCATTGGCCAGCACTATTTTATAGATACATTGCAGTCCCAATTCCTGGTACTCTAGCATACTTCGGTTAGCTGCATCTGCAAATTTATAAGAACCAGCCTGAAGGTAGATAGGCAATGTACTCTTATCAGGGGTAATTTCTTTATGCAGTCTATGGAGAGGCTGCTCATATCTATTAGTAGTAGGAATCTGAGCTTGTGGTATAATTGAATCTGGTGTTACGTATTCTAATTCCTGTGAATCAGGCTGTTGATGTGATTTTTTTGCAAATTCATATTTAAAAAAGATGGCCAAAATTCCTAATCCCAATACCAATGCCAAGATCAGCCATATATGTCTATCGTATTCCATGTCTTCTTGATGGCGTCGCACAAGGTATCTATGATCAGGATAGTAAGGAATTGGCGAATACTGCGGCATATAATACGGGTATTTTCGAAATTTTGGGTTTTGCCACAGATGGGCTGAATAATCATCTACATAGGGATCTTTATAGTTCCCTTCATCATCTACAAAAGTAGCTGTAGAAATATCCACATTCATTGATTCAAATACTTCAAGTTGGCTTGCATGGAAAACAGCACGATTTAGTTTTGCTCCACTAAAGTTGGTGGCGCGAAAGTCAGATTTAGTAGTTTTGGTGCCGCGAATGATATCCAAGAAACGAAGCACTAGGAGATGCAGGAAATTTAGCTGATTCACTCCGCTGAGGTCAGCTCCACTAAGGTCAGCGCCACTAAGGTCAGCTTCACTAAGATTTGCACCGCGAAGATTTGCACCGCGAAGATCTGCACCGCGAAGGTCTGCACCACTAAGGTTTATATCATTCAAGTCTACTTTAGATAACTTACATTTTGGCAGAAAAATATGAAAATCTTTATTTTCTTCAATCCAACCCCACGAAGAATCCAAAACTTTAAAATCCTTCAATTCTCTTACTAAACCAAGTTTTAACAAAGACTTGATTTTCATAATTGATTCAGCGGACAATGCCAATTCAAGAATTATGCTGCCTGCTCGTTTTCGTAAAATAGAGAGTTCATCAGAAGGGATATTAGCAGTTTTTCCCAGGTTCTCTATCCATTCTTTTGTATCACTTTCAGGTGTGCCTTCAAAATCCTTGTCCCTTGTAACCTCGACTACATATCTTTCATTGTCAGGTTTAGGTGCCTCTAAAACAGGGTAACTGCATAGGTGTTCCTCGATCCTAGTAAAGAAATTAATCGCCGACGAAGCTAATTTGGATGATTCCGTGCGGTATTCAGAAAATGGAATAAGGTCTCTATTTCTGTGGACTTCAAGGCTAGAATTTCGATATTGGAGATGTAGAATTTCGTCCCTAAAGCGAAAAAAATCAGGTTTTTCTAAGTCTAGGAATTTTAAATTTTCGTATAAAAAGGATAGGCAATCTTTAGTATTGCTGGCAGCTACCTTGCTTCTAGCTGTTTCTAATATTAAGGATGTCTCTGGAACTTCCATACATAGTATTTTTCTTACACCAATTTCTGAGATAAATATAAAGCCATTTGATATGAATTCCAAGTCATAGTTACCTCACTAGTCACCTTTCTGATGTCAACCAAGCCTCTATACCTCCCGGTCGCTCACCAGCATTGTTCTCGGTAAGCACACCTACCCGGATATCTAATTCCTGTTTTTTACACAGTTTTGATGCCTTGGTGCAAGAAAGTGATATCATTTTTAGCTTTTTTGTAACAAATGGAACCTATATCCGTATGAAAGAGTTGTGTTTTTACATGATCTTTTCATATGTTTGTTAGAATTTGTTTACATCTAGTAGGTAAACAGCTTCTTAAACCCTAAAAAAAGCAAGATGGCAAGAGTAGATTCTATTGAAGTGAGCCGCCTCTCTTTGGATTTAAAGAATTTTCGGACAACCCCTCAAACAAGTGAGGAAAATGCAGTCAGGGCAATGATTTCTATTCATCCAGATCGATTTTATGCAATTTTGGAAAGCATTATTGAAGATGGGTATATGCCAACAGAAAATATAATTGTTCTACAAAACGGGCCAATATTGACTGTAATGGAAGGGAATAGAAGGATTGCTGCATTAAAATTAATTCTTGGACTTCTCCCCATGAGCTCCTTAGACATTCCTAAAAATATAGTAAAAAAAATAGACGAAGTTTCTCCGACTTGGAAAACAGATAATGCAACAGTCCCTTGTAATGTTTACGAATTAAGTGAAGCTGGCCAGGTAGATAAGATTGTAAATCGCACACATGGCAAAGGGGAAAAAGCAAGTAGAGCCCCTTGGCCATCCGTAGCAACGGCTCGTCACAACAGGGATATAAATCGCAGGTCAGAGTTAGGGTTAGATCTTTTAGAAAAATATCTAAAATATGGCAGTAATATCAGCTCAGAGCAGTCAGCAAGATGGAGTGGTGATTATGGAGTTACCATTTTGGATGAAGCATTGGCAAAACTATACTCACGCCTTGGGTTTAAGTCATTAACAGCATTAGTTGATGAATACCCAAGTGACAAAAAACTAAAGGAGATATTAGATAAAATGATGCTAGAAATTGGTCTTAAAAAGCTCTCATTTAAGAAAATAAGGAACACAAATGAGGACTTTGCCATCAATTACGGTGTTTCTCCAATTGCATCAACAGTATCTGATTCGCCGGGCACTGCATCAGAAAATTCATCAGGTACGGGGACTGGCAGCGCCACTGAACCAACTTCACCTGGAACTGCTCAACCTAATTCATCTACTACGTCTACAGGAAGCCCTTCAACTCCTCCTCCTGCAACAAATCCAACAGGCACTTCCTCAAGTAGTGGGGCTTCGCCCGCAACGCCTTCTACATCAAGTAGTAACCCTGTTGCATATGCTATTAATGACCCGAGGAATGTTGCCGAGATGTTAAATCGATTTACTCCACGAGGAAATAATAGACAAAAAGTTGTTACCTTGAGGAATGAAATGAAAACATTGGATATTAAGAAAAATCCAATTGCTTTTTGTTTTTTGTTGCGTAGTATGTTTGAAATTTCTGCAAAAGCCTATTGTAAAGATCATTCAATCCAAACGAAGAAAGCTGGCGGTGAAGATAAAAAAATAGCCGCTTTGTTGTTAGAAATTTCAAAACACATGGTGGATCAAACACCTGCACCTGATAAAAGAGCTAAAGAACAAGAACTGCATGGGGCTACAACTGAAATCACTAAACCTACAGGATTATTATCGGTTACCTCTATGAATCAATTGATTCATAGCACGACTTTCTCAATTAGCCCTCCAGATATCAGTACACTTTTTCACGTTATTTACCCTTTACTAGAAGCAATGAACAACTAACTATGAGCATTTACAACACCCCCTTGCGATACCCAGGAGGAAAACAACGCCTCACTCCATTTGTCCAGGAAATACTGGAGGAAAACCAGATCGATGGGCATTACGTGGAGCCGTACGCGGGTGGAGCTGGCATTGCCATTGAACTGCTGGTAGACAAAAAAGTCCAGCATATTCACCTTAACGATTGTAGTCCCGGAATTTATGCTTTTTGGCACTCAGTGGTAAATCACCCTGAAGAATTTTGTCGCCTTATTTCGTCCGCTTCCCTTACCATTGACGAATGGAAAAAACGGAAAGAAATCGTCAAACAAAAGGAAACAAGCGATCTGCTAAACCTGGGATTCAGTACTTTTTTCCTAAATAGATGCAACCGCTCAGGTATTTTGAATGCAGGGGTGATCGGAGGATATGCGCAGGCAGGAGATTATAAAATCGATGCCCGCTTCAACCGCAATGAGCTGATCCGACGCATTGAACTCATTTCTCTCTTTAAAGACCGGATATCGGTTAGCAATCTGGATGCTGAGTTTTACCTAAAAAACTACATTCCCAACTTGCCTGAAAATACGCTGGTTTACTGCGATCCACCATACTTTGTCAAAGGCAGTGACTTGTATCCAAACTATTACGCTCACAAAGATCACATTCGCTTATCAGAAGTGATTCAATCCTGCGTTTCTCATCGATGGATCCTGTCTTATGATGGAGCACCCGAAATCATTGAAATGTACCGACAGCGTCGCCATTTTTTGTACGACCTCCAGTACTCGGCCGCCAAAGCCTATAAAGGTAAAGAAATCTTTATTTTCTCCGATCCTGTGCGCATCCCTTCCCAGACTTCCATCAAAAGTATAGACTACGCATTGAGCAGATTAATTACAAGCTAAGCGTTGATTTAACGTAGTTTACTAAATATTTGGCCAACTTGTTTTTATCAGATTGGAGCCTGTAGAAATCTTAAATTGGTAATCATGCCATCCTGGCTCATCGTACATTTTTAGCTTCAAAACATCACACACTTGCAATTGACTGACCTTTAATTTTACAGTATTCTCAGTCTTCTTGCCCTCGGTATCAATAGCATGCACTGTGATTACAAGGTCAGGGCATTGAGACAATGATCTAACCTTGTTGGTCTCACAATACTCTCGATAACTTGAGTCACTAATGCATAAGAGTTCATTTTTGTCTTCATGCAAAAGATAAAGAACTTTTTCTTCCATTTTTGTTGATTGTAGTTTCTTGGACTACAACAAAAGTACTACATTCTCCTTACTATCTCTCCACATTTTCCCCACACTCCAATGCCATAGACAAAACACCTCTCCACCCTCTTTCCACCCTTACTCCACCACCACACCACTATCTATTTTTCTACCTTCATCATCAACAAAAACAACTTCTGAAATATCCACATTCATTGCTTTAAGTATTCTGGCTTGGCCGATGTGGAAAACTGCTCTACTCAGTTTTGCCCCAATCAGTTTTGCCCCAATCAGTTTTGCCCCAATCAGTTTTGCCCCTCTCAGGTCTGCCTTACTCAGGTCTGCCTTACTCAGGTTTGCCTTACTCAGGTTTGCCCCAATCAGGTTTGCACTACTCAGGTTTGCACTACTCAAGTTTACACTACTCAGGTTTACACTACTCAGTTTTGCACTACTCAGTTTTGCCCCTCTTAAGTCTGCCCTACTCAGTTTTGCCCCAATCAGGTCTGCCTTACTCAGGTTTGCTCCACTCAGACCTGCCGCAATCAGGTTCGCCTTACTCAGTTTTGCCCCAATCAGGTCTGCATTACTCAGTTTTGCTCTATTCAGGTTTGCTCCAATCAGGTCTGCCTTACTCAGTTTTGCCCCACTCAGGTCTGCCTCACTCAGATCTGCTTTACTCAGGTTTGCCCCACTCAGATCTGCCTTACTCAGGTTTGCCCCATTCAGATTTGCTCCATTCAGGTTTGCTCCATTCAGGTTTGCTCCACTCAGGGTTGCTCCACTCAGTTTTGCCACAAAAAGGCTTGCCTCACTCAGGCTTGCCTCACTCAGATTTGCCTCACTCAAGTTTGCCCCAAAAAGATCTGCCCCTCTCAGGTCTGCCCCACTCAGGTTTGCCCCAAAAAGGAATGCCTCAATCAGGTTTGCCCCAAAAAGGTCTGCCCCTCTCAGGTCTGCTCTACTTAACTTAGAATCCGGAAGATAGATATTAAAGTCCTTGGTTTCATCTGGGTTATCCGTGGGAGAATCAATCACTTGGATACCTTTTAATTCCTTCAATGCCCCAATCTTTACAAGAGATTTGATCTTCTTGATTGTTTCTTCAAGCAATTCCATTTCAACAATAACACTACCAGGTCTTTTATTCCTGAAAATGAATTCGTCAGGGTTGGTCTTGATAATTGCTGCTATCTTATTAAGTAAAGCCTTTATTTCTGATTCTGTCGCTGTCTCAAAATCTAAATCAAAGCTAAGTTCTACTAGATGTTTTTTGCTGCTATCATTAATTGATGTTGTGTTCAAAACTGGGTTTACTTCATTCTCCAATTCGTTCACAAATTGAAGGATAGCCCTAATCAATCTCCGGGAATGTAGCCTGTATTCCTCAGATACCGTACCTAGAACTTCTAATTTGGAGATACTACTAAAATCATTTTGAAAGAAGATTAAATCTGTAGAAAGTCGCTCTATAACTAATTCACTTAAAGGCAATTGAACTATTAATTCTTCCAATAAAAGGAAACATTCTCTGACCTGTCCATTTTTAATTTTTGCTCTAATTGCCAATAATTGGGATGTAAAATTCATTTTAATCATGTTTCATTATTTTCCATCAACCGTCTTTCATTATCCAGCTACCCAATCTCTCCAATACTAAAAAAAAACACAACACCTATCTTGTTGATTCACTGCATTTTGTTTTATTTCACATTCCGTACTATCAGAAAACAACAAAATGAGTAATCCCGTCACATTCACGACCCTGATTGATCTCCTTCCCAATCCCCAAGCCGCCTTTGTGGCTAGTTTTGATGGAATGTTTCTTTTAGTGGTTTGCAACCGCCTCCCTCACTTTGGTGATTTTATTGTCACCCCCAACCTCAAACTCCGCGAATACCAGGGCAGTGGCCCCGCTTTGGGAGTTGTTCTCTGGGTTATTGCTGATCCTTATCTCACTCTACACGTACAACGGGGAATGCAAACTGCTAACCACTGTCAAAGAAACGTAGGTCGGGTCACCCATTTGGTGATTTTTGCTTGCGCGTGCAAACGCTCCCATACTTTAACCTGATAACACAATTAATCGGATGTAAATTAATACTTTCCGTCCACATCGACAACAATCCATAAAAAGATGATGAGATTAGGATTTCTGAATCCGAAAAATTTACTCTGCACAACCTAACATTCATCGGTGGCAAGCTAGAAATGAGCTATAACTTAGAAATAAAATAGAAAAATAGTCCAAAAAAGCCAAAACAAGAACGTTAAAGTAACAGCACAAAACAAAAAAGCCCTTGCAAATGGCTTGTTTCACCACCTACAAGGGCTTTTTTGTTTAAAAACGGTGCCCAGAACAGGATTCGAACCTGCACACCTTGCGGAACTACCACCTCAAAGTAGCGTGTCTACCAATTTCACCATCTGGGCAAGGTATGAATGGCCGCGGGGGCCGGAATGCTCTTTCGTTTAGAGCGATGCAAAATTATAGTCCCCGGGGAACATATGCAAGTACTAACGGCTTTTTTTCAAAAGAATTTAGCCTTCCTGCGAGCGTTCGAGTGCAGCTGCGCGCAGGCGTTGCAAAAACGGCGAAGCAAAAATGAATTGCTGAAGCGTGTCATTGGTGCTTTCGAGTACCTGGCTTTTGTCACCGCGCCAGGCCAATTTGCCTTCGTGGATCAGCACGATGTTGTCACCGATTTCCATCACCGAGTTCATGTCGTGGGTGTTGATCACGGTGGTGATGTTTTTATCGATGGTGATGTCGCGGATGAGTTCATCGATCACGATGGCCGTTTTGGGGTCGAGCCCCGAGTTGGGTTCGTCGCAAAAGAGGTATTCGGGATTGAGCACAATGGCCCGAGCGATACCCACCCGTTTTTGCATCCCGCCACTGATTTCAGAGGGGTACTTTTTATGCACTTGACCCAGGCTCACCCGTTCCAAACAAGAGTCGACCTGCATGGCTTTTTCCTTCCAGGTCATGCTGGTGAACATATCGAGTGGGAAGCGGATGTTTTCCTCTACTGACATGGAGTCAAACAGTGCCGAACCTTGAAACAGCATGCCAACCTTCATGCGGATGGCCCGCATTTCCTTTTTATTCAGTTGGCTAAAATTGACATCGCCGTAAAAGATATCGCCAGTGGTAGGTGTTACCAAGCCCACGAGAATTTTCAGCAAAACCGTTTTACCAGCCCCACTTCGACCAATGATCAGGTTGGTTTTTCCGGGGAAAAACTCCGTGGTTACGCCCTTGAGCACTTCCTGTTCATTGAATGATTTGTGTACGTCTATGGTGCGAATCATGCTGAATTAGGTTAAAATAGATGCAATCAGGTAATCGGCCAAAAGGATCAAAATGTCACTGAATACCACCGCATTGGTGCTGGCCTTGCCCAATTCAATACTCCCGCCCTTCACATAATAGCCCTGGTAACAGGATACCGAAGTGAGGATGAAAGCAAATACAATCGCCTTGACGAACATCATGGTGACATTGCCGTCTTTAAAGAACGAGCGCACGCCCATGATGTAATCGTTGTGAGACAAGCTGCCGGTCAACACCATCGCCAAATAACCACCGATGACGCTCACAAAAGCCGCAATGGCCACCAACAAGGGAATCACTACAAGTGCAGCAATGATTTTGGGCAATACCAAGTATCCTGCCGTATTTACCCCCATGATTTCCATGGCATCGATGTGCTCCTTTTGGCGCATTCCGCCAATTTCGGAAGACATGTTCGAGCCTACTTTACCCGCCAATACCAAACAAGTGATGGTAGGCGCCAATTCAATGATGGTACTGTCGCGAACGATGTAGCCAATGTAGTAAAGCGGAACCAAGGTTCCATCCAACTGATAAGAAAACTGAACCGCCGTAACTGCCCCAATAAACAAGGAAATCAGGATGACGATGACCAGGGAACCGATCCCGATGTCGTTCATCTGCCGGGTGGTCTCCTTGTAATACATGTAGGTCCGCTCCGGGCGAGCCAGGGCTGTACCCATCATCATGAGGTAGCGGCCAAAGTGGTATAACTGTCTGGAAATCATCGGTTAAAATAACGAGATTCAAAAAGAATGGCACAAAATACGGGTTTTGGCCCGATTTGTAGAAATATTTTGTGGATTTACTAGATTTGTCGTTCAAAGACACTTCTAATCCAACATGGAAAACAACAACATTAGCATCAAAGCGGTTGAAGCTCAGGAGCTGCCTTTTTTGCTGGAATTGAGTCGGGACACCTTCGTGCGCAACTACGGGCACCTCAATGATCCCGTTTATTTTCAGCAGTACCTCGACAAAGCGTTTAATTTGCCCCA
>JAIXOO010000497.1 GCA_027486765.1 Saprospiraceae bacterium | reverse complement strand
GGCGGCGCGCACGGCAGTCCAACCGAGGCATTGAAAACTTTTGACGCAAAATCCGGGAAAATCTTGACTTGGGACGACCTCGTGACCGACATAGCAGCCGTCCAAGCTTTGGCCGAGAAGAAAGTGCGGAAAGAAAGAGCGGATGTATTCAAAGAAGGTTTCGACTTCGACGATATGTTCAATTTTACCCTTCCTGCCAACTATGGCTTGACAGAAGAAGGACTCTTCCTTTATTACGAACATTATGAGATCATGCCCTACGCCTTGGGTGTCACCGAAATTACCCTTACTTTCGAGGAACTAGGGCCACTGGCGAAAATCAAACTTTAGAAAGCGGATTGGTAATTGTAGTATTTCAGGAGATTAGGTATGCTGCTTCATCTCCTGAAATACTATGATTTAATGCACTATATAGAAAATCGGCGAAAATAAACCGCCAAGCCTCCGATCACCAAAACCACCCCAAAGATCACATACCATTTCATGGCAGGGTTTCCCATCTGCACCACACTATCTTCCCCCACATAGGTCAGCGCCGCCCAATAATAAGGTGTTTTTTGAAAAGCGGGAATTTCCGGGTCATTCAAATAATCCAGTTTAGCCGAGTGTAGTGCTTGGGCTTTGGTTTCACCCTTGCGCAAGTGTTGATAAAAAGACAAAAACAAAGTCGAACTGGACACCTCGTTCACCGACCACAAAGTAGCCACCAACCCTTTTGCACCCGCGTAAGCAAAAGCCCGGGCCAAACTCATCACCCCCTCGCCCTGCTTCCATTCCCCCAGGCCACTTTCACAAGCGCTCAAACAAACCAGGTCGGCGTGGAGCGGTAGAGCATAAATGTCGGACAAAAAAGCCCGGCGCTCATAAAACTCAATCCCGGCGGTGTTGTGTATACTATCTGCTGAGGCGTGAGTGGCCAAGTGCAGAATGTTGAATAGGGGCGCTTTTTCGGCAAAATGTTCCCAGGTCGCCTGATCCTGGAAGTAGGTCTTTTTTTTGACGCCCTTGATTTGCTCAATTTCCGCTTTGCTGTTGCGCAAGGGCGCCAAACCCCGTTCCGCTTTGTCGAAGCCGGGTGCCAGAGCCAACATGCCACCGCCGCTTTGGGTACTCAATTCGAGTTGCGACAACAAAACTCCCAGGGAATATCCGTATTGCAATTTGACCTGCCGACACCAATAAGCAACCTGAGGCCAACGGCTAGCCTTTTTTTCTCCAGATACCAAAGCTTCAAAAGGCAAGGCGCTCAGCCAGACATCAGGGATCAACACAATGGATTGAGTAGCCCGGGGGCGAACGGAAGCGGGGACTAAAGTTTTTAACAAGTCCTGGCCCAAAGCCTGATAAGTTTGCAAATCCCCACCACTTTTGTCCTGAACCATAGTCAAAAGTTGCCCCACCTGGCTGCGTAAAGTGGGAGAGTCCCCGATTTTTAACCATTGCATTTTCCCTTCGGCAGAGAGCTGGAACAAGTAACTCTGCTCGGCACCGACAAAATATTCCAGCGCCACGGCGTCTTTGCTTTGTAGGAGTTTTTGCCGAATTTTTTCGAAATCCAGTTGGTACAATTGCTCTTTCAACTGCGCATAAACCGGATATTTTTTGGCCAACTGTATTTTCAAATTCGCCAATTCATCGCGAGTTTGATTGGCCTGGCGCTGATAGTTTTGAAATTGGGTTGCGTTTTGGGTGACTAGGGCGGCATTTTCTAACCAGGCGATCCGTTCTTTCAATTTGATTTCTGCTTGTAATAAAGTGTCGCCACTGTTCAATGCTTGTTTCAATCGATTTTCTTGCACCGCCTCCAGCAAAACCGCCGCTTTGTTTTGCTCCAACATCGTCCAGGCCGCCTGAATGGTTTGTTGCTTGGGCTGCCGCTGATACAAGGTATAGGCAATGGCAAAAGCCGCCTCCATCCGTTTCCGGCTGTAAGCGAGTAGGTTCAATTTGGAGGATTCAAATTGCAGGGTATTGCGCAAGGAAAGTTCCACCTGCTGCGCCAATTGGTGACTGGCAAATGCACTACTGAGGTAGCTCAACTGTTGGTTTTGCTGGTACAGCTGAGCGAGTGCCTCAGCTTTGCCCGCGAGTGCTTCGTAAAGGGTGTTTTCTTCGTACAATTTTTGGGCATTGGGCAGGTCTAGTGGAGTTTTGGGTTTAAAACTGGGCACCACCGCTTGTAAGGCTGCATCAAAAAAACGCACTGCCTGGGTGGCCTGGCTATTTTTCAAAAAAAGCTGCCCTAGTTCTACATTGATTTTGCCATATTCCCGGTGTTGGGTGCCGTATACCTCATGTGCGAGGGCCAGGGCTTTGCGCAGGGATTTTTCAGCGGCGGCATAATTGTTGTTTTGGCGCTGCATGACCCCTTGCAAGGCATAGGCACCTGCCAGATAATCCAGCACATCGACTTCTTTTTGGGGGATACTTTCCAGGGCTTGCAAGGATTGTTGCAAGGCAGTTCCCGCCAAGGCAAATTTGCTCAGCTCAAATTGACTACGCGCAGTACTGAGCAAGAGCAGGCCTTTTTGAGCGGAGGTTGAAGATTTGAGTTTTAAGCCTTTTACAAAATATTGGAGTGCTTCGGGATTCCGCCCTTCATTCCAATAGGTCAGCCCCAAATTGTTGTACAAGCCGGGTAGACTTTCTGGATCGGCTTCTTTAAAAGCGTTTTCGTACAATACCCGTGCCTTTTCATTTTCCCCCAAACGGGTGTAATGCGCAATGAGGGGTTTGTACAGGTATTCCACCATGTCCGCATAGTGGTAGCGTTGGTGCCAATGCAAAGCAGCTTCGTATGCCTGGATGGATTCGAGTACTTTTCCCAATTGAAAAAGGTATTCGGCACGGCTGAGTTGTACCCAGAGGAGTTCTTCGGCTTCGGAGGCGTTTTTGGGCTGACGCCAAAGGCTGTTTATAGTTTGATCTAAAACTTTGAGTGCAGCGCTGGGATTTTCCAGCTCGTTTTGGCGATCCCAGTTGTAGCG
>JAIXOO010000135.1 GCA_027486765.1 Saprospiraceae bacterium | reverse complement strand
TAGTCATTCCAGAATGTGAGCACCCCGATAAATTGACTTTCAATTCAGACACCCCAAAGCCCAATGACCTACTTTGGGTGGGCGACAACGTACACAAAGGACTTGGCGTTTTTTCATACGGCGATTATCAATTTCAGCTCCATGAGCAATACAACCCAGCCCTAAAAATCATCTTACCCATTGCAGTCACTGGTGGGCAATTTGACTTTACCCTTTTTGCCATTTGGGCCAACAACCGCCAGGATCCAGACGGGCAATACGTGGAGCAAATCTGGAAAGCGCTGCACCATTACGAGCAACTTCTGAACGGTGAACGGAGCATCTTAACGGGTGATTTTAACAGCAACAAAATTTGGGACAGGCCCCGTAGAATGGGCAACCATTCAGCCGTAGTGGACAAGTTGGCCGAGAAAAACATTCACAGCGTTTACCACGGGTATTTGAATCAGGAACAAGGCAAAGAAAATGACCCGACATTCTTCCTTTACCGCAACAAGGACAAACCTTATCACATCGACTATTGCTTCATCTCCGCTGAGCTCTATCACAAAGTAAAAGCCGTAGAAATAGGAAAATACGAACAGTGGATAAATTACAGCGATCATACCCCATTAATCGTTAACTTTGGAGAATGACAACCACAACTCCAATGCGCAACCAGCGCAAGACATCCTCCATCTGGCAATTAATCATTGCCATCCTCGCTTGTGAGGCAACCGGATTCACGAGCGGCTTAATAGGCAGTGCGGCCATGAATTCCTGGTTTGACAATCTCCAGAAGCCTTCCTGGAACCCTCCAGCCTATCTTTTCGCGCCAGTATGGACTACTTTGTACGCCCTCATGGGGATTGCTATATGGCTCATTTGGAAAAACGAAACCGCTGAAGCCAAGAAACGGAGTGCCTATGTTGCATTTGCGATACAACTCTTCCTCAATTTTTGGTGGAGCATCATTTTTTTCAGTTTTCAGTCTCCATTTTTTGCTTTGATTGAGATCCTGCTGCTGCTGTCAGCGATCATCTTGACGATCATCCAGTTCTCGAAAATTTCAAAAACGGCAGCCTGGCTGCTGGTTCCTTATGTTTTATGGGTGTCCTTTGCCAGCTTTTTGAATTATACTATTTGGAGTTTAAATTATTGAACAGCAGTAGAAAAGTAACGCAATGGCTACATTATTAACGGTACGGTAGTTGTAATTTTAGGGTAGCAATTTTTAACACTGAGCCTTTGCAACAGTCAAAGGTTTAAGACTGTCTTTTAATCAATTACACCATCACCGACACTGTTATGAAGCACAAATTCACCTTGTTCTTAGCGGGCCTATGCCTGATTGTTGCCTGCGAAAAAAGAACCGAAATTCTCGAAATTCCCGTTGAAAAAAAGTACAGCTGGGTTGAAAAAAAGCGATTCACGGGCACGGAAAAAATCTTTTTAAGCTCAGGAAGAAGCACCAGCTCCATTTACCTGCAACAACCCTACAATTTCACCGCCCTTACCAATCAAAATTCAGCCACGGGGATTACGGTATATGCGGCCGCCTTGCCAACCGACATTGAAATCAGGATGCCCATCAACGGAGATTTTTGCGCGTTCCCTTATTCGGACACAATCCTGAGGGTAATCAACAATGCTCAACCCCTTGTAAGTCCTTCGGGTGGCTATTTTAATTTGAAAAAAATAGACCCCACCTTAACCAGCATTCAGAAGTATTATTACACCCTGTTTAAATCCATGGCCATCAACAAAAATGGAACTTTGCTACTGGCTTATTTCAACAACAGGCCTGTCCCGGCGCTGACCTTTATGCTTTTGAAAATTAAAACGAATCCTAGCTACCCCTATATTGATACCTTATTCACGAAAAAAATAGCCATTCCCAAAACAAGTGTCGATGCATACGTAAGGCATATCGCTGCCGTAAATGATTATTTCCTACTGGATCTTTCCAGCAATGGCATCTATAAAATAAAAGAGAATGGAGCTTTCGACCAGGTTTACGGCCCAGCTACCATTGATGCTTTTTATGAGTGGCAAGGGAAAATTTACGCCCATGGTGAAAATGACCGACTTCTGATTTCAACCAACAATGGGGATAGCTGGCAGGAATTCAGCGGCATAAATTCTTCGATGACCTTTAGCAATTATTATGTGATCAAAGACAGTTTAATCGGTGTACATCGAGACAACTTTTTTACCCTAAAATGGAACGGCTCGAATTACAAACAACGTTTTCTCAAAAACGATGGGGTAGAAGGAACCAGGATCAATGGCGTCGAAGTTTTGGGTGATACGGTTTTCCTGGCTACCACCTCTGGGCTTTTTGCCCGCCCGCTAAAGGCATTTTTTGATGGCAAATAATAGCTCATTAATCCTTAACTTTGGAAGCTGACAACAGCCCACACTTGGATAAGCATGGAGCAATGGACAACAAATTTGTACAACACTTTGCCAAAATAAGCCCACTTTCCGCAGAGGAGGCTGCTGCAATCGAAGCCAGCATGCGCGTAGAGACCTTCAAAAAAGGGACGCTGTTGTTGCGCGAAGGGCAGATTTCTGTGAATACCTATTTCATCATGGAAGG
>JAIXOO010000399.1 GCA_027486765.1 Saprospiraceae bacterium | reverse complement strand
GTAGCACGTGCTGCTGCTGAACTGGGTATTCCCTACGTTTTTTCCAATCAGGCCTCCGTTCCGATGGAAACCTGTGCCGAGGCAATGGGCCAAAGCCCCCGTTTTTTTCAATTGTATTGGTCCAAAAGCCGCGATCTCGTGGCCAGCTTTGTACAACGAGCCGAGGCTTGTGGCTGTAGTGGCATCGTGCTCACACTGGACACTACCCTACTCGGTTGGCGCACCATGGATTTAGAATTGGCTTACCTGCCTTTTTTGGAAGGGAAAGGAATTGCCCAGTATACTTCTGATCCCGTTTTTCAAAAAATGTTGGATGAAAAATTGCAAAACCCGGGTGCTGGGACAGCACGGCCTCCCCTTTCTTTGGACTTAATCCAGGGTTTGATCAGCAGTGTGAGTCGGTATCCTGGCAAGGGGTTCTTGCGCAAATTGCGCTCAGGCCGCCCCATGGCTGCCGTGCAACTCTTTGTACAAACGTATTCCAATCCCGCCATTACCTGGGAGGATTTGGCCTTCCTGCGCGAGCACACCAAACTGCCCATCCTACTCAAAGGGATCCTGCATCCCGATGATACCCGCAAAGCACTGGATTATGGGATGGATGGCCTCGTTGTGTCCAATCACGGAGGCCGTCAAGTGGATGGTTCCATCAGCGCCATTGAAGCGCTACCGGGAATTGTAGCAGCAGTAAATAAACAAGTGCCCATCATCCTTGACAGCGGTATTCGTGGCGGGGCGGATGTGTTCAAAGCATTGGCGTTGGGCGCGAGTGCAGTTGGTTTGGGCAGACCTTATGTGTATGGACTTACCTTGGATGGTCAGCAGGGTGTGTATCAGGTATTGCGTCATTTGATGTCCGACTTTGAATTGACCATGCGCTTGGCGGGATGCCGGGAAATTGGAGAGATCAATCGAGAATGTTTGGCTATTTAATTAACCTTTTAACCATTTAAAATCTCCAAAATGCCAAATCCTATTTTAAAATTCTCTCCATTTTATTTCATTTCCGCCTTGCTGCTTTTCATCACGGAAGTCCTCATCGCCCTCTTCGTCCACGATCAATTCATTCGTCCTTACATCGGCGATTTTTTGGTGGTGATTTTGATTTATTGCTTCGTCAAGTCATTTCTGGATACCCCTGTGGTGCCTACGGCCTTGGGCGTTTTACTTTTTGCCTATACCGTTGAGTTGTTGCAGTATTTCCGCATTGTTGAAGTGCTGGGGCTACAACATTCCAGGGCTGCGCGCATCATCATTGGCAGCTCATTTGAATGGCTGGATATGCTGACTTATACCCTAGGGATTTTGATGGTCATTTGGGTAGAAAAAAAACAGACCAAGGTCGTAAAGTAAGGCTCTGTCAACGTCTAACTTTGTACTTTGTGTCCCCTTTTTTTCCTTTGTGCTAAAAAAATGTCACTTCGATTTTATTCAAAACGACTCATCTTTAACTCACTTCCCCTTCTTCTGATACGACTTCGGGTCAATCGCCTTTGGCGACCAATGGTTAAAAAATTCCAATACGGCTGCCGTACTGTGCCCCTTACCTTGTTCCAGATAGGCGCTATTCTGGGTATGCAGGCGATTGCCTTTGCCATCCAGGATCACAAATACAGGGAAACCAAAACGCTCAGGATAACCCAAAGAGGCCAGAATCTCCTCGTTTTTATTTTCCGGACTGTAATTCAAATGGTAGGGCACGAAATTTTTCTCCAGTACCATTTTGAGTGTGTCGTTGGTCGTCACTTTGTTGTGAAAAAGAATACACCAGCTGCACCAGTTGCCGCCAATTTGCAACAATACGTGTTTGCCTTCTTTGGCAGCCTGCTTCACCGCAGCATCAATGTCCGCTTTGGCATCGGCTGCAGGGTTGTACAATTTGGGTTTGGCCGTTTCTGCATTTTGGGCACTGGCCATTGAAGCGATGCTCAAGAAGAACAAAAAGATCAGGTTTTTCATGTCTTATTTAGTTGAGGATACCAATTCACGAAAATACTATTTCTCGCTGCAATCCTTCATTAAAAATTGGCTTTGTCGGACAGTGTTTGCAAAAGCGCTAGTTAGGATTTACCAGAGATGCTCAAGAACCTTATCTTGTGCCCACTTTCCAACAGGCACTCAAACACATGGCACAAACGCAACCCAAAGTCGCTTACGAAGTACTCAAAATTGCCGATTATCGAAACTACCTCTTTTCCCGTGCAGCAGTCACCTTTGGGGTAAATGTACTGGGTCCAACGGTAGGTTGGCAGATTTATGAAATCACCAAAGATCCTTTCTCCCTGGGTTTGATTGGGCTAGCCGAGTTTTTACCTTTTTTAGTGGTGACCCTGATTGGGGGTTACATCGCCGACATCTTTGATCGACGTAAAATCATGATCACTTGTATCAGTTTGTATGCTGTTTGTGCTTTTGGCTTGTACCTAATCACCCATCGTTTTCCCCAGGCGTTGAACCTTTATGGCACGATGCCCATCTACATCATTGTTGGCCTAACGGGCTTGTTGCGTGGATTTGTAAGTCCGGCACAAACCGCTTTTGCCGCACAGTTGGTTCCGCCACAATTGTATGCCAATGCGGCAACCTGGAACACCATGGTCTGGCAACTATCTTCGATGGGTGGACCAGCAGTGGGAGGAATTTTGTGTGCAGCAAGCAAAAGTGCCTGGCCGAGTTACATTTTAGCAGCGGTTTTAGCACTGGTGAGTTTAGGGTTCATTTTATTGGTTCCGAGCAAACATACGCCTCTGCTTGTTGAAGGCAAAAAGATTCCCAGGGAAGGTTTTTTGGTCAGTGTGCGTACGGGCTTGAATTTTGTATTCAAAAACCAGATTATCCTGGCCAGTTTGGCGCTGGATATGTTTGCGGTATTGTTTGGGGGAGCGGTGGCCTTGTTGCCTGCTTTTGCCAAAGACGTATTGGCCGTTGGCCCCGAAGGGTTTGGGGCACTGCGCGCAGCTCCGGCGGTAGGGGCCTTCATCATGGCCTGGATTTTGGCCTTTCGCCCTCCTTTGGCCAACACCGGAAAATTACTGCTAGGTGCAGTGGCAGGCTTTGGCATCTGTACCATTCTTTTTGCTGTTTCCAACTCTTTCTGGTTTTCTTTGGTGATGCTGGCGGGTACCGGCTTTTTTGACAACATCAGCATGGTGATCCGAGGTACCGTCGTCCAGTTGTATACGCCCAATGAAATGCGGGGTCGGGTTTCAGCGGTTAATGCCTTGTTCATTGGGTCTTCGAATGAATTGGGAGCCTTTGAATCGGGTTTGGCAGCAAGAATCATGGGGCTGGTGCCTTCCGTCATTTTTGGAGGAAGTATGACTTTGGTGGTGGTGTTGACGACGTGGTGGAAGGCGCCGAAGTTGCGGGATATGAGTTTGGGGTGAACGCGTTACATCACAATTTTTCAATCTAGCGCTAAAAAATAGCCCAAAGCGACACATTAGCACAAAGGACACAAAGGGGGGCACAATGGGCACAAAGTTAGACGTTGACAACGCATCGCTTTGTGTTCTTTGTGCTAATATACCGCTTTTGAAAACAAAAACCATCTTGCTTACTGTAACCTAAACAAAGCCTCCAACTGCTGCTCCGCCATCTTCTTCGGCGTAGCCGACAATGCCCAATTCCGCAAACGATGCCCCAAAAATCCTCCCAAGTTGCTTATTTTTCCTAGCATAAAGGAAGTGTTCACCACAAAATTGACCTTGGGTCGCCGGAATTGCTCGTAAGCAGCAAAAGCCTCCGCGACCTTGCCGTACCTTTCCAAATATTCAGCTAAGTACCAGGCATCCTCAATCGCCTGACAGCCGCCTTGCCCCATGTTGGGTGTAGTGGCGTGGGCGGCGTCACCCAACAGCATAACCCGATCCTGATGCCATTTGGAGAGCGGCTTGAGGTCATACAGGTCATCATGGAAAATTTCAGAAGGCTTGGCTTTGGCGATCACTTCGGCATACATAGGAGGGAATTCGCGGAATTGCGCCTGCAAATAGCTGAGCTGATCAGCCGGAAGCACCTTAAATCCTGGCTTGTGTTTTTCAGTGTAATAAAAATAAACCTTGTTGGGAGCTACCTGGATCATGGCCACCCGTTTGCCACCCGTTTTGGCCCACAACTCTTTGGCTTCATGAGCGGCTTCGAACTGGTGCTCGATGATGCCACGCCAACAAGTGTGGCTGGAGTAACGCAAGGGTTTTTCACCAAAAATGGCTTTCCGAGTTGCCGAGCGCAATCCGTCCGCCCCGATCAATACAGCGGATTCGGCCTGGCTGCCGTCTTCAAAAAAGGCGATGACTTTGCCCTCGGAGACTTGCTGGATGGATTGAAGCCGTTTGTTGACATGAATGGGTGTATTGGGCAATTGCTGCAGCAAAACCTGTTGCAGTTTCCCCCGATGGATGGCCACGCTGGGTTCACCAAATTTTGTCCGAATGGCCTGGATGTCCATCATTTGTAAGGGTCGCCCCTCGTGATCGGCAATGCCAAAGTGGTCGAGTACGTTACCAGCCTGTGCAATTTCATCTGCAAAACCCAATCTGCGCGCAATTTGCATGGCATTGGAAGCCATGATAATGCCTGCCCCGATTGGGTGCAGTGCAGCGGCGGCATCGAACAATTCAACCTGATGGCCCTTTTTTTCAAGTGCAATAGCAGCGGTAAGTCCACTAATGCCTGCACCAATAATGTTGATCTTCATGAGTCGGTAGGATTAGGGAAGTTTAGGAAGGTTGAGAAAGTTTAGGCTACCGCGAGTGATTTTGACAATGTTCTTGTCTAAGTCGCTCGCGGTAGCCTAAACTTTCTCAACCTCCTCAACCTTCTCAACTATTTTGAAACTTAGAACAAATGTACTAATTTTGCATGATTAGGTCAAGTGTTCTAAAAAATATTTTCCTGCAATGTCAAAAACCAAGGAGAAGATTCTCGAAAAAGCTCTGGAATTGCTCAATGAACAGGGGGTTGCTCAGGTAAGGATCCGCAGCATTGGGGATCAGCTAAACATGAGCCCCGGCAACCTGAGCTACCATTACGCCAATGTAGATGTCATCGTGGAAGCCTTGTATTTTCGGCTGGTTGAGGAGTTGGATGCATTAATTTTGGAAAGTATGCACCTGGCCAGTACTCAAGGCATCGACCTGCCATTTACCTACCATTCCATCGAGCGGACTTTCTCCATTTTCCAGCGCTACAAATTTTTGATGCTGGATTTTGCAGACATCATGCGCAGGCACGAGCCCCTGAAAAAGCATTTCCGGGAACTGGGTAAAGTGCGCCAAGGCCAGTTTCTCCCCCTTATTGCAGCCTTACAAGCGGGTGGCTGGGTTGAAGCCGAACGGTACCCGGGCCAATTCCAGGACTGGGTTGAGCAAGCCTCTTTGATTGGCGATTACTGGATGGCCAGTGCCGAAATCATGCTGGATGGCGATTCAGATTACAAACGGAAGCACTACGTTCGGCTGTTTTTTGCTACCTTGGCCCCACATTTAACTGCACGGGGTTTGGAGGTTTACCACCAGCTCCTGGCCGATTCATGAGTACAGACCAATGATCACCATACAAACCTACCAACCTGAACACTGTCAAGGCATCATCGACTTGATTTTGCCCATCCAGCAAATTGAATTCAAGGTGCCCATCACCATTGATGATCAACCAGACTTGTTCAAAATTCCCGAAGTATACCAACAAGGGCGAGGTAATTTCTGGGTTGCCACCAATGGAGAAAACCGGGTCGTCGGCACCATTGCCTTGATTGAATTCCCATTACACCGGGCTGCCTTGCGCAAAATGTTCGTAGCCGCTGAGTATCGGGGAAAAACGTATGGCCTGGCTCAATCCTTGATGGATATTGCCCTGGAATGGTGTGTGGAAAATAGTCTGGAAAGCATTTGGTTGGGTACCGTTCCCCGCCTGGAAGCAGCGGTAAGATTTTATGAAAAAAATGGCTTTGATCGGGTTGCAGGGGATGATTTACCGCTGGAATTTCCGAGGATGGCGGTAGATACGCTGTTTTTTGTCAAACAAGTCTAACCTTTCAGACCATCTCCTCCAAATACCTCAAAATCTCCTTTTTTCTCGATCGGCTAATTGGAATAGTAGCTTCATTGATAAACACATATTGATGCTGCCAACCCGTGACCGCTTTCAAGTTGATTACAAAACTGCGATGAACCTGGAGGAAAGGAGGAAGGGGCAAATCTTCCAGCATTTCTGTTAAGGACTTGCGTTGAATCAGGATGCCTTGATGTTTAGTGTACACTTCAACGTAGACATGATCTGCTTTTAAGTACAAAATGTCTTCTATCGGTACGAGGTACATGTTCGACCCATCGTAAATGCTGAGTTTGGTTTCATTGAGGCTTTGGGTCTCTTGTTTGTGCAGGGCAATTTCTATATTGGCATAAAGGGCGGAGGCCTGGATGGGTTTGGTCAAAAAAGACGCCGGAAAAGTTTGTTTGGCTTGATCAATGTGTTTTTTGTCGGTTTGTGAGGTCAGGTAAATAAAAGGCACATTTTGCACTTGCTGCTGAAGGAAAAGCGCCAGGTCAATCCCAGTTTTGGATCCGCTTAAACGGATATCAATCAGTACCAAATCTGGCCGCTCCGTAGTATACAATTGTACCGCCTCCTCATAAGAAATGGCAATGCCACTTACCTGATACCCCTGCTGTTCCAGGTACCTTTGAATGGTGTCCGCAATTAAGATTTCGTCCTCGACGATTAGAATCTTCCACTTTCTCAAGGTAGGATTGTTTAATGACTTGAATTCCGGGAAACTCAAACTGCTTCTAAGTTAGCCGCATTTTTTTCCTGAAAAAAAATAGTATAGCTAGCCCCGCCTTCATTTTGCGATTCCACACGCCCTTTTAATTGGCGAGCCATACTTTTGATCAAGTAGGCACCCAAACCACCTTCCCTACCCTGCAAATGACCGCTCGCAAAGCCGGGTCCGTTGTCTTTGTAATACAAATAGAATCCATTTTGTTCAGACTTCAACTGAATATCAATAAGCGCTGGATAGCCCTTTTGACGGCCGTATTTAAAACTATTGGTAATCAATTCATTCAGCATAATTCCCAGCGGGATCAAGGTATCTAAATTAAAGAGCTGTTCCGGGATTTTCAGCTTAAACGTTGAGTCTTCCCTGGCCATGGCTTGCTGGAGGTGCGAACAGAGTTTTTTGGTGTAATTCAAAAAGTCTACCAGTTGTCCTTCTTGCCCTTGGTAGAGCACATCATGTACAGCAGCAATCGCATAGATTCTGGACGACATGGCCTCCAAACCACTGCGGGTGTTTTCGTCTTTGATGTCTTCTTTTTGCAGCTCCAACAAACTGATGATCACCTGGAGGTTGTTTTTCACCCGATGGTGAATTTCACCTTGCAGCATGATCTGTTGTTCAAGAGAGTGCGACAGTTTATCGTTTGTTTCAAGAATGGTTTTGGACTGTTGCCTGGTGATCCGATTGGCTTTTCGCAAACGCAAATAATAATAAACCAAAATGCTGGTAAAAAACAGGGTGATACAGGCTATGATCAAAGCACC
>JAIXOO010000137.1 GCA_027486765.1 Saprospiraceae bacterium | reverse complement strand
GCTTGAAGGACGGTGTATTTCAGGCCTTCGGCGGTGGTGCCGCTTTGGGCAGCAAGGGTCAGGGCGCCGATCAGGGTGATGGCGCAAGCGAAAAACAATTTGGTAGACATATTTTGTGGATTTTAGTGTTGAGAATGATTTAACGTAGCACGGCGTGTGCTTCAACGTTCGGCGCAGCAACGCCACTTGAAGTTGCAGTTCTGCGCATCGGCTGCAATTTCCAATAGGTCAAGCTCCGCCATAGCCACTCAAGTGGGCCGAACCGGTAATGCTTTAACCATATCGGACTGATGATCAATTGAAAAATCCAAATGGCGAAAACGATGTAATACAACTCATACCGCTGAAATTTGCCGAATAGGGCAAAGCCAAATCCTAAGAAAATGACATCCGTGATGATGGTGTGCATGATGTAGTTGGTAAAGGCCATCTGTCCCACTGCTGCGAGCGATTTTTGCAAAAAAGGCAACCAACCCGATTTTGCAAATAACATAATGAGCGCAATATGTCCGCAAGTGGTGGCTACTCGGCCTATATCATACGTAAGTGAAGTACGGGAAAAGGCGAGAATATCAAAATGATGCGCCTGGATGTAGCTGGTTTCAAAATAATTGGTGGTAATCCCAATGGCATAACCAATCAAAGCCATGGTTAAATAATAGCGATTGGATTTGGCAGCTTTCAAAATGCCATTTTTCAAAAAAGCCATCCCTAAAAGCATCATCGCCAAGATGTCCCAAATATCATAACGATACAAATAGAAGGATTCAATGACTTGATTGAGGGGCGCACGGTACATGACGATACTGAAATAGCCCTTGGTTCTTTCCTTGATTTCTTCTTGTACCCGTTGAGGTGTGGGCTTATCTTCTTTCACTTTTTCATCCCATTTTTCAATGGCTTTAGTTTCCAGTTTGGTCAATGTTTGACCATTGCTTTTTTTGATTTTTGCTGCTGTCGCCGTTGCTGCCGTTTTGTGCAATTGATAATCATCTTTCACATTCAATGTAGCAGCAATAACAAAAAGGACAGTCGCCGCTATAATCAAGCGTTTAGGATTCAAGTGCCGAAAACTAAAAGCAAACATCCCCACGATGGAATAAGCGTACAATATTTCACCTGACCACAGCAGCAAGTAGCAATGAATCACTCCAAAAAGCAACATCCAAAGCAATCTGCGGAAGTACAAATCGGTCACCAGTGAACCTTCGGTATATTTAGACTTACCACCAATAAATAGTAGAATTCCGGCGCCAAACAACATGGAAAACATTCCACGCATAGTGCCTTCAAAAAATAAGTTAGTTATCCACCAAACCGTCAAATTCAAACCGGTTGCCCCGCCGGAATTGGTTGGATCGCTATAAGCTTTAAACAAGCCCATGCCAGTAATATTCATCAATAAAATACCCAACAGAGAGACACCCCTGATGATGTCCATCGAGGAAATACGCTCGGTGCTGGCGGTGGGTTTTAAAAGTGTTTGCGCGGTCATAAATTGATTTTATAGATGTTGAATTAGCAACTTGACAAAATTCCGAGGGCGCCTTTACCGCTTCATCGGCTGCAATTTCCAGTAGGTCAAACTCCGCCACAACCACTCCAGCGGACCAAACAGGAAGTACTTCAACCAGATTGGGCTGATGATCAACTGGATCGCCCAGATGACCAGCACGACGAAATAGATCTGGTAAAACTCCAGCTCGGCATAATAATTCAAGCCATAGCCAAAGAAGAATAAGGTGCAGATAATCGAATGGGAGATGTAGTTGCTCAAAGCCATACGCCCCACCGCGGCCAAACGACGGCACAAGCCCTGGGCTATGCCCGATTTGGCCAACAGAATCAGTGCCGAAGCATGGCCCAAAACGATCAAAATGCGCTGGAAGGGATAAATCAAACCGATCCAGTTGATGGGCACCTGTTCCATCCGAGCGAGGTTGGCTTCGAGGGTGGAGAAGTGATGGAAGGCATAATAACTGCTGCACATCACCAGGGGCAAACCCAGTCCATAACCAATTTTCAATACTGTCCAGTACTGCTTTGTTGACCATCCACCCGTCAGGAATCCCCATTTGAAAAGTGCCAGTCCCAGGAGCATCAAGGCCAGTGAATCCCATACTTCAAATGGTAAGTATTTGGTTTGACCGTCCCATGCTAGTGGGCGCAGGTAGCCTGCCACAGTAGCATAATCCGACTTCATTTTACGGGTATTTTCTTTGGCATCTTCCCGGCTGGGAATCATCGTTTTTTCTACTTCCCGCCATACAGCCAATGCCTTGGTTTGGGTTGCTGTAAGGGCTTGATTTTGGCCTTGGGCTGTTGTCGCCTCTACATATGCGATGCGTTTTGCCCGGATGTTTTGGTATTGAATGGTTCCGGCTACAAAACTCGCGATGGCTACGATGGGCACCGCCCACACCAGGTATTTGGCTGCCACATTGCGGAACAAGTACAGAATCATGCCACAAACGGCGTAGAGGTACAGGATTTCGCCGATCCAAAGGATGAGGTGGGCGTGAATCAAACCGAAGAGCAGGAGCCAAAACATGCGCCGATAGTACAATGCATGAACAGAAGCGCCTTTGGTGCCTTTGTTGGCAATGAACAGCAGCAAGCCTGCCCCGAACACCATACCAAACATAGCGCGCATCTTGCCTTCAAAAAAGACTCCGATGAATTGATAAAGCCAAAAATTGAAAGTCCCAGGGTCGTTTTTGAAGGTTTCAGAATAATAATCGGCCATCGAAAAGCCAGGAATATTCATCAATAAAATGCCCAGAAGTGCAAAGCCTCTAAGGATGTCGATGGTGTCGATGCGCTGATTTTCCGCGACGGGGGCGGCAGTAGCCATCGTTTGAGTTGTTGCTGACATGTTTTTTTTGATTTTAGGTGAACGGAAATTCAAAATATCTGCTCAATCCCGCGTGTTCACAATCCTCTGCCCACAGAACTTACATGCCGAAGTGCGCTGTGCTGGGTACCCGATGGTTCGATAAATGTTGGCAAAAGCAACCGGCTCCCGATTGGCCTGGTGATGGGGGCATCCTTGTTGAATGTACTCTTGGGTAATGTCTAAGGGTGTAGTTTGCATCTCCTGTGCTGCGCCGCAGCTGCTGCAAAACAGGCCGGTACCTACTACCAGTACGATGATGCTCAGGAAGCGATTGGATTTAGCTTTCTGGGTCTGATTTGAGTTGGCGTATTCTTTGACGACATAACAAACGAAGACGATGCCGAGAAAAAGAACCCCTGCAGTCAGCGCCAGGAGGATGTTTTGTTCGATAAAATGGACAGCGTTGGATACTTCCAGTTTAGCCT
>JAIXOO010000156.1 GCA_027486765.1 Saprospiraceae bacterium | reverse complement strand
TGAAATTGTTGAGCAAAGGGGATTTCAACCACACCACTTCCAACAACGACGCAAATTCCTTCTTTGTCAACAATTATTCCCAGGTCAACACCACGCCTAAGTCGGAATTGCTCGACAATCTGGGCACCAAGCTGATGGATTTGGAAACGGCGGACCTATCGCAACTTTTTGCCGCAGGCTACAAATTCCCCGAGCCCTTCGTAGTCAAGGCTGCCGACGGCATCACCGACCTGTATGGCGTGCTATACAAACCCTTTGATTTTGATTCTACGCTCAAATACCCGATCCTCGAATACGTGTACCCCGGCCCACAAACCGAGGCAGTGAACAAAGCCTTTTCCGCAGGTATGGATCGCACCGATCGGCAGGCGCAACTGGGTTTCATCGTGATCACCATCGGCAACCGGGGTGGGCACCCCAGCCGCTCCAAATGGTACCACAATTATGGCTACGGCAACCTGCGCGACTATGGCCTGGAAGACAAAAAAGTAGCCGCTGAACAACTGGCCGATCGCCACAAGTACATCGACATCGACAAGGTGGGCATCTTTGGGCACTCCGGGGGTGGTTTTATGTCTACTGCCGCGATGTTGGTGTATCCCGATTTTTTCAAGGTGGCTGTTTCTTCTTCGGGCAACCACGAAAACAACATCTACAACCGCTGGTGGAGTGAAAAACACGATGGGGTCAAAGAAGTGAAGGACGCCAAGGGCAACATCACTTTTGAATACGACATCGACAAAAACACTGAACTGGCCAAAAACCTGAAAGGGAAGCTCCTGATTTGTACGGGCGACATCGACAATAACGTACATCCAGCCCTGACCATACGCATGGCCAATGCCTTGATCAAAGCCAACAAACGTTTCGACTTCTTCGTCTTCCCTGGCCAACGGCACGGTTATGCGGATATGAATGAGTACTTTTTTTGGCTGCGTGCGGATTATTTTTGCAAACATTTGCTGGGAGATTATGAAGATAGCACGGATATTTTGCAGATGAATCGCGACAAACCTATGAACACTAAAAGGCCATAATTGGTGGGGTCAAAAGCGACATTTTTTTAGCACAAAGGACACAATGGAGGGCACAAAGGACACAAAGTTAGACGTTGACGGTTCTTTGTGCCCTTTGTGCAACCCTTTGTGTCCTTTGTGCTAAAAAAATGTCGCTTTCGTTTTTAACTTCGCAACAAACACCTAAGACATCATGAACATTAAACAGATTGGAATTATACTTGGCCCCGCTTTATTCACCATACTTCTGATTATTCCTCCACCGGAAGGTTTGGAGCCCGCTGCCTGGAAAGCCATCGCCATGGCCGCCTGGATGCTCACCTGGTTCATCACCGAGGCCCTACCGCTCCCTGTAACCGCCCTGCTCCCGATGGTCATCCAACCCCTTTTGGGCTTGGCTAAAGTCAAGGACGCGATGGCACCCTATTCCGACCCCATCATTTACCTCTTCATGGGCGGCTTCACCATTGCACTGGCGATGGAGCGCTGGAACCTGCACCGCCGCATCGCCCTGAACATCCTGCGCATGACTGGCTCGAATGCCAATGGGATTATTCTCGGCTTTTTCCTGGCTACTGCGCTGATCAGCATGTGGATCAGCAACACGGCGACCACCATCATGATGTTGCCAATGGCCCTGTCGGTCATTGATTTGGTCAATCAAAAAGATGAAAAGGGCAATCCGCTGCCCGGGATGCGCAATTTTGCGATTTCGATGATGTTGGGGGTATCTTATGCTTCCAGTATTGGTGGGGTAGGCACCTTGATTGGAACCCCGCCGAATGTGGTTTTTGCAGCGCAGATGAAAGAGTTATTCGACAAACAAATCCCCTTTGGGCAGTGGATGGCTGTGGGTGTGCCTTACGCTATTTTGCTGTTGTTAGGGGGCTATTGGATCATTGTTCGCTGGGTATTTCCCAATCGTTTGGGCAAAATTGAGGGGGCCAAAGAACGGTTGGACGCTGAGCTGGCCAAATTAGGCCCCATGAGTGCGGGCGAAAAAAGAACCACTCTGGTTTTTATCCTGGCAGCAGCGGGCTGGATTTTTAAATTGCCCATCGAAAAGGCGATTCCGGGCCTGGTCATCGAAGAATCTGTGGTGGGCATTTGTGCGGCACTGATGTTGTTTGCGGTGCCGATCAGTTTAAAAAACTACACTTTTGCCCTGGATTGGAAACATACCGAAAAATTACCCTGGGGCATTTTGTTGCTTTTTGGGGGTGGGTTAAGCTTGGCTTCAGCCTTGTCTTCCACTGGCTTAATTGATTTGATCGGCCAGCAATTTGCCGGAGGCAACGGGGGATCCTGGCTATTTTTATTAGCCCTGGTTACGGTGACGGTTTTTTTGACGGAGTTGTTATCCAATGTCGCCCTGGTGGTGGTCTTTATCCCCGTCATTGGTGCCGTTGCTCAGGCCATGAACATCGACCCTGTGGTCATGTGTATCCCTGTAACATTGGCCGCCAGTAGTGGGTTCATGCTGCCCATGTCTACCCCGCCGAACGCCATCGTGTTTTCCAGTGGGCATTTGACGGTGTCTCAGATGATGCGTGCGGGGGTCTGGTTGAACTTGTTGTCGATCGTGTTGATGACGATCTTTGGGAAATTGGTGGTGCCTTTATTCTTTTAGACAGTATCTTTGCGGTGGAAAAAAGAGTAGACACCATGACATTGAAGGACAAGATTCAAAAACTCGCCCAGGCCTATCACCCTGAAATCGTAGCCCTGCGGCGACACATCCACCAAAACCCCGAACTTTCTTTTGAAGAACACGAAACCGGAAAATACGTCGCTGCGCAACTGCAAGAATGGGGCATTGCCCATCAGACAGGCGTTGCAGGAACCGGAGTCGTGGCTTTGATTGAAGGAAAAAGCCCTGGCAAAAATACCGTCGCCCTGCGCGCCGACATGGACGCCTTGCCCATCATTGAAGCCAATGAGGTGCCCTACAAATCCCAAAATCCGGGAGTGATGCATGCCTGTGGCCACGATGTACACACTGCTTCCCTCCTGGGTGCGGCAAAAATCTTGCAAGAAACCCGCCAGGATTGGGAGGGCACTGTAAAGCTCATCTTTCAACCCGCCGAAGAGCGCCTGCCCGGTGGAGCATCTTTGATGATCAAGGAGGGCGTTTTGCAAAATCCGAGCCCAACTGCCATCGTAGGCCAACACGTTCATCCACCCTTGGCTGCCGGAAAAGTGGGTTTTCGCCCGGGCCGTTACATGGGTTCTTGTGACGAGTTGTACATCACCATCACTGGCAAAGGGGGGCACGGGGCAATGCCTCAGGATTGTGTTGACCCCATTCTGCTCGCGGCCCACATGATCACTGCCTTGCAGCAAATTGTCAGTCGCAACAACGACCCGACCATGCCCACGGTGTTGACTTTTGGGAAAATCAACTCTACAGGTGGCGCAACGAACATCATCCCCAAAGAGGTGAAAATTGAAGGCACCTTCCGCACCATGGATGAAACCTGGCGCAAGGAAGCCCATCGCCGCATGAAATACATGGCCGAACACCTCATCGAAGGTATGGGCGGCAAAATTGATTTTTTCATCGATGTGGGTTACCCCTGTCTGCTCAATGATGAAGCGCTGACTTTGCGGATGCGTGAATCTGCTGAGGATTATTTGGGTGTTGAAAATGTGGTTGATCTGCCCGTGCGCCTCACCGCCGAAGATTTTTCCTACTACTCTCAGGAAATGCCAGCTTGTTTTTATCGATTGGGGACAGGGAATGTGGAACGGGGCATTACCTCTCCGGTGCATTCGGATACTTTTGATATTGATGAGGAGGCGTTGAAAGTGGGAGCTGGTTTGATGGCCTGGTTGGCGGTGCAGGAGTTGGAGGCTATTGCTTAGGTATGTCTTAAGTGCCTATGGTTTCTTAGGTGGTGAAATTATGTTTTTTTACCACCTAAGAAACCGAAGGCACCTAAGACACACCTCAGTTAGGAAGGGCAGATTTCATTCCCGCTTCAACAACTGCCCTGGAAACTCCTTAGTACTCTTTCCACCCGCAAACACCACTTTCCCATTCACCCACACCCGCTCAATACCCGTCGACAAAGCAGTAGGGTTTTGAAAAGTAGCATTGTCTTGCACCGTTTTGGGGTCAAACAATACCAAATCGGCGAAATAACCCGGTGCGATCAAACCTCGCCCCTGCAACCCTAAGTGCTCTGCCGAAAGGCCCGTCATTTTGTGGATGGCTTCCTCCAGGCCCAAGGCTTTTTTCTCTCGCACATAACGCGCCAATACCCGTGTAAACGCACCATGCCCTCGCGGATGGCTGCGGTGGGTGCCATCCGAACACACATTGGTATGCGGCCAGCGCAATAAGTTGATGACATCCTGATCGGCCATGGAGGCACCGATGATGGATTGGGTTTGATCAGTGCGTTCCGCCTCGGCCACCAGGTAAATCAAGGTTTTGGCTACTGCTTCGCCGCGCATTTGGGCAATGGCACTCAGGGTTTTGCCCGCGTAAGCAGGCTGAGCACCAAAACGGGACACAATGCTGCGGGTAGGGTCGATCAATTGGGTGACCGCAAATTCGGCGCTAGCCAGATTGTCAAAGTCTTTTTTGGGAAACAATACCCGAAGCGTAGACTGCCAATGTTCGTAAGGGTAAACATCCGCCGTGATGTCGATGCCTTCGGCGCGGGCAGCTTGCAGGCGGGCCAACAATTGAGGCGCCTGCCCCCATTTGCTTTTGAGCGCAATTTTGAAATGGGAAATCTGTACCGGCAACTTGGCCTCTCGTCCAATCTGAATGATCTCATCCAGGGCATCGTCCAAATGGATGTCTTCACTGCGGATATGGCTCATGTAGCGCGCGCCAGCAGCAGCGGCTACTTTGGCGAGGGTGATCACTTCGTCGCGATTGGAATAAAAACCTTCCTCGTATTCTAGTCCGGAGCACAAGCCAAGGGCACCTGCCTTTAACTCCGCCGCGAGTAATTCTTTCATTTTTTCCACTTCCGCCGCAGTCGCTGGCCGCCGAAAACTGCTCAAACCCATCGCCCGCAAGCGCAGGGTGCTGTGCCCGGCGTAAGAAGCCAGATTCACCGCGATCGGGCGGCGTTGGAGCCACAACGCCAAACTGTCCATGGGTTCGGATTCCCCATCCTGACCCGAAACAATCGTGGTAATGCCCTGACTGACCACGGCCAGCATGTCCGGTTTTTCGGCCATTGCACCAGCGTGATGGCTGTGGGTATCGATAAAACCGGGCGCCAGGACTTTCCCCAGGCCATCGATTACTTTTTCACCGGGTAAAGGGCTGAGTGCACCCATATCTTGGATGCGGTTGTTGAGGATACGTACTGCGCCAAAACGGGCAGTACTCCCCGTGCCATCCACAATTTGCACATTGCGAATCAGCGTAGAGCTGGGAAAGGTAAAAGTTTTGCCTTCTGACCAGGCTCGGAGGATTTGGTGCACAAAACCCTGGCCAGAATTATCCAAAGCAACCAAGGTCGTTTTTTGCTGCAGACCCCGTACAATCAAAGTGCGAAACCCGACCCAACTCCCGGTATGACTCAACTCCCGGCCATCCTTGCCGATGGCCCAGCCGAAGCCGTAGGGATAAGTGCTGCCATCGTTTAATTTGACGGGAGTAAACGCTTCTTCAAGCGTACTTTTTTTCACTAATTGTTCCGTGTACAAGGCTTGTTCCCAGCGCAGCAAATCTTCAGCAGAGCTGTAAACATTGCCATCCCCCACTACCCCATCGATGCTGATGAGGTCATCCTGCAGCCATTTTCCTCCTTCCCGACGCATGCCCATCACCCGCTGAGCTGGAGCGGCGGGGCCTTTGAAGTGGTAAACAAAAGTGTGGTCGAGGCCCAG
This sequence comes from Saprospiraceae bacterium, assembly GCA_027486765.1. Lineage (GTDB taxonomy): Bacteria > Bacteroidota > Bacteroidia > Chitinophagales > Saprospiraceae > Haliscomenobacter. The sequence goes on along the minus strand of JAIXOO010000156.1, from coordinate 5,219 downwards.
GGGGCGAGCAATTCGTTCGGCAAAAAACTGGGCAAAGGGTTTTCCTGAGGCCTTTTCAACTACCGAAGCCAAGATTATATAGCCAGTGTTGCAATACGACCATTGGCTACCGGGTTCAAACTCCAAAGCGGGTTTGTGTCGCGCCAACAACTGCAAAAGGTCTTCATTGGTCAAGGTGTCCAACAAAGTGAGCTGGCGTTGGGCCAGGTCAAAATACTCGGGTAGGCCAGAGGTATGGGTCAAAAGCTGTCGAACTTTGATATTGGGATAAGGAAAACTCGGCAGGTATTTTTGCACCGGGTCATCGTACTCGAGCTTGTTTTCTTCTTTGAGGAGCATCGCACTCATGGCCACAAATTGCTTGGAAACCGAGGCCAGATTGAAGGAGGATTGGGTGCTCAAGAGGGTTTTGCCCCCTGCATCATTTTGCCCAAAAGCTTTTTTATACAAGACCTGGCCTTCCTGCGCCACCAGCACCACGCCATTGAACAACTGGAGTTGATGCAAGGCAGTTAAGGCCGAATCCAGACGGATGGGATTGGGTTTGTTTTGACCGTAGCTCAAGGTGAGCTGGAGCAAACAAAAGAGCAGCAGTTTGATTTTCAGCAGTTTTTCCATAATGTTCGTAAAATGGTCTGATTTGATCCTAAAATTGAGGAAAATTGCCCAGATTTCTGTACATCGGCTTACCTAGTAGTGGGGCAAAAATAAGTGTTCATTTTTCCTGAGCCAAAGGATTAGATAAGACACTTGAAATGAACCGTTTACTTACCTAATCCTTTGGCAAAATGAAACACTTATTTTTTTATCGCCCAAAAGTGTATTTTTTTTAATAAAAAACTAAGCCCGCCAAGCATCTTTGTTTTTGTTTCGCCCTCCTTGTTAAAACACTCAAAACCTGATTGATGAAACCAACGCTTACCTTTTTATGCTGGCTTAGCCTTTTGCCTTTTTTGCACGCGCAACAATTCATCCAAATCAAAAATGGTCCTTTGGTCAGCAAACCCGGCGACAGCCGCAGCATCAACCTCGTAGACGTCAATGGTGACGGACTGGACGATGTGTTCATCTCCAAAGGTTTGAAAGGTGGGCAAAACAACGACCTTTATCTCAATCTCGGGAAAGGCAATTTTCAAGTCATCACCTCCGACTCCATCACCCTCGACATGAGTCCTTCCGACGGTGCCACCTTTGCGGATACCGACAACGACGGCGACCTGGATGCCTACGTCACCACCTGGTACCGCCGCCCCAACCTTTTTTACACCAATGATGGCAAAGGAAATTTTACACACCAACGCCAGGGCATTACTGCTCAAATGGGTACCTATTCCGAAACCGCCGCCTTTGGTGATTACGACAATGATGGCCTTGTCGATGTCTACATCACCAACAGTGCGGGCGACAAACGCAACTTGCTTTACCACAACACGGGCAACAATACCTTCGAGCGCATTCAACTTGATTGGCTCAATGAAGCCCAGCCCAGCCGCTCGGCCAATTGGGCGGACTACGACAACGACGGTGATTTGGATTTGTTTGTGGCCAATGAAGAAGCAAATTTCAACAGCCTTTTCAAAAACCAGGGCAAGGGGCATTTTGAAAAAATCACCAATGACCCGGTGGTGCGCGATACTTTCAGCTCCATCACGGCCAGCTGGGGCGACGTGAACAATGATGGATTCCTTGACCTGTTTGTGGGCAATGCCGGATTTATGAAGCCTCAAAACAACCAACTTTTTCTCAACAATGGCAGGGGCGGATTTAATCTGGCATCGGTTGGCCCCATCCAAACCGATGGTGGTTGTAGCTTCGGCAGCGCCTTTGCCGATTGCGACAATGATGGCGACCTCGATTTGTTTGTCAGCAATGGGTATTGTACAGGAGAAATTGTGAATTTTTTGTACCGCAACAAAGGGGACGGCACTTTTGAACGCGACCTGCAAAGTTTACCGAATTTTAGTACACCCTGTTCTTTTGGCACTGCCTGGAGCGACCTGAACAACGATGGGTTTCAGGATTTGGTTATCTCCACTTGCAAAAATGGTCAGAATGATCCCGAGCCCAGCAATATGCTCTTTATGAATCAGGGGAATAAGAATACCTGGTTGAAAATTCATTTATCGGGGACCCAATCCAATCAGGCGGCCATTGGGGCAAAACTGCGGGTAAGGAGCACCATCGATGGCAAGGCAGTTTGGCAAATGCGCGAAATTTCGGCACAATCTGGTTATGCCGGGCAAAACAGCCTCACGGCACACTTCGGGCTAGCCAATACCAGACGAGTGGATGAATTGGTCATTGAATGGCCTAGCGGCACCAAACAACAATTCAAAAAAGTCAAAGCAGGCCAGCGGTATCAACTCAAAGAAAACGGCAAATTGGTCATTTGGCCTTAGTAATTTTTAAATTTTGCAAAGCCGCTTCCAGCTCTGGATAATCAAAATCAAATCCCTCTTTTTGAATTTTGGCGGATGAAGCCCTTACCCCGGTAAGGATGGCATCTGCCAGTTCACCCAATACTAAGCGCAAGGCAAAGGTAGGGGCAGGAATGTTGATGGCCCTGGGAGCAAATATTTTTGACGCCGTTTTGATCAACTCAAGGTTGCGAGTCGGATTGGGTGCTACGGCGTTAAAAAATCCTTGCATGTCCTCATCTTGCAGGGCAAACATAAACATGCGACACAGGTCGTCGATGTGAATCCAGGGGTACCAGGTTTGGCCACTCCCAAAATAAGGGGCAGTACCAAATTTCATGGGTTCGAGCAGTTTAGGTAAGGCACCACCTTTGGTTGAGAGTACGATACCGACTCGTAGCCCGACCACCCGCAGGCCCGTTTCGCCCAAGCTGCGAATGGAAGCTTCCCAGGCGATGCAACTTTCAGGCAAAAAACCTTTGCCGGGTGCAGCTTCTTCGTTGACCCATTGTTCGGAGGGGTTATCCCCATAATAGCCTACAGCTGCGCTGGATATAAAAGCTTTGGGTTTTTGAGGCATCGCCAGGATCTGGCGTTTGAGCAGTTGGTTGCTTTTTACCCGACTATCGATGATGAGGCGTTTGCGCACTTGAGTCCAGGGTTTGTCGGCTACACCTGCTCCGGCGAGGTTGATGATGTAGTCGATATTCTCCAAGGCTTTGACATCAATGGTACCTTTGTCCACATCCCAGGCGTAAGTTGGATAAAGCGCATCGGGGGAAGGATTCCGACTGAGCTGTCTAACCTCAAAACCCTGCTCACTCAACAATTTGCTCAACTGGGTACCAATTAAACCTGTACCTCCAGCAATTAATACACTACGCATCTTGTTTATTTTTTGACAACAAAATACAACAGCTAACTTCGGGATAATTTTTTTTCCGTTGCATAATGTTTAATTTTGAGCAAATAAGCTCACAAAGTTAACGAAGCTTGTTTGTAACACCAGATTTAATCAGTCGTTCATTGGTGTAGTAAAATTTTGAAACCTTTAATCCAAAGTAATGCGTTACATGAACATCTCCAAAACCGCTCTACTTTTACTGGCCCTTACGCTCAGTACTGCGTATTTTTGTACCAATTCTGTAGACTTTAAGCGCACTGGGAACTCGGTAGTTGTTCGTCTCGAGAGTGATGCGGACCGCTTGAACACCATTTTGACCCAAACCCAATACGGGCGTATCCCCTCCGATCTGGCCCATTTGAATTTGATGACCTTTAATGATTCCTTTGAATTGGTGCCCTATCTGGTCAAGGCCCAACCCATCATCAAAGATTTGCCCGACGGTGCGGTGAGTTTTACTTTTGAAATGCTAGACGAAGCCGTTTGGGACGATGGCAAACCCGTTACTGGCAAGGATTATTTGTTTACGCTAAAAACCATTCTCAACCCCAAAATTGAAGGTGCACTCGGACCTTTTGTGGAGGAGATCAAAGATGTACAAATCGATCCTAAAAACCCAAAACGTTTTACCGTGGTAATGAGTCCCAAGACCATTTATTCACTGGATTACGCGACCAATTCCTTTTCGGTCATTCCTGAGCACATCCTGGACCCCAAAGGCCTAATGAAAGCCATTCCCTTTAGTGACTTAATCAATCCCGATAAGGCAGAGGCACTGGCAGCAAACCCCAAAGTGATTGAATTCGCCGAGCTATTCAGCTCTCCCGCCTACTCCAACGACCCCAAATACCTGGTCGGTTGTGGCCCATACCGCATCGAATCTTGGACTGCAGGTGAAAAAATTGTAACCAAAAAGAAAAAAGACTGGTGGGGTGACAAATTCGCCAAAACCAATCCCCTGTTTACGGCATTCCCTGATGAAATCATCTTCAAAATCATCGTTGACCCTGCTGCGACAACCGCTGCGATCAAGAACGAAGAAATAGATGCCACCAACCGGCTTACCCCCGAGGATTTCATGGCTTTGCAACAAAACGAAGCGGTCAGTGAGCGCTACAATTTCCTGAACCCCACCACGATGACTTATTTCTGTATCGCTACCAACACCCGCAACCCCAAGCTGGCGGACAAACGGGTGCGTAAAGCGATCGCGCATGTACTGGATGTAGAGGAACTGATTCAGGAATTGTATTTGGGTTTTGGAGAAAGAACATGCAGCCCAGTGCCCCTCAACTCTCCAGAGTACAATAAAAGCCTGAAGCCAATTCCTTTTGACATCAATAAAGCCAAAGCTTTGTTGGCTGAAGCAGGCTGGAAAGACAGCAACAATAACGGTATAGTCGACAAAATGATTGATGGCAAAAGCACCGAATTGAGTTTGTCCTACTTTTATACAGCTGGCCGAGAAACGGCTCAACAAATGGCCCTGCTACTTCAGGACAATGCGAAAAAAGCTGGAATTGAAATCAACCCTAAAGCCTTGCCTGGGCCCGAATTAATGGGGAATTGGGCGAACCATAGCTTCGATTTATTGAGTGCAGGAAGGGGTTTGGCACCCATCTGGTCTCCAGAACAAAACTGGCGTACCGATTCCGACAATCGTAGTGGTTTTGGCAACGCGGAAACCGATGCCCTGATCGATCAAATTCCGGTTACTTTTGACGCCAAAAAACGTCGCGCCATGGTTCTTCGTTTGCAAGAAATGATCTTCGAAGAACAAGCGGAAATTTTCTTGTTTAGCCTCAAAGAATGTATCGCAGTGCACAAACGTTTTGATGCCAAACCAATGGAAAGTTCTCCTGGTTATGATCCTACTGAGTTCAAACTGAAATAACCTC
>JAIXOO010000222.1 GCA_027486765.1 Saprospiraceae bacterium | reverse complement strand
TGTAGCCAAGCAACTTTGTTTAAGGATTATTTACAGTTGTTCCCACTTTCCCATTTCCCACAACCTGTGAAACCCATAAATCGACTAACTGCATGCCTGAAATCAAAACGATCAAACGTGTTGCCGTACTGGGAGGAGGTATTGGCAGCATTTCGGCTGTTTACGAATTGTTGAAAGCCACCCAAAATGATCCAAATACAGAATACCAGATTACCCTGTATCAGCTGGGTTGGCGGCTAGGTGGGAAAGGCGCCAGCGGTCGAAACCCCGATGCATATGAGCGCATTGAAGAACATGGCCTGCACATCTGGTTTGGCCTGTACAACAATGCCTTCAATCAAATCAAAGCCATTTATGATGAATTGAATCGGGCCCCGGGTAGCCCCCTGGCAACCTGGAAAGAAGCTTTTACGCCTGAAAACTGGCTGGCGGCCACCGAATGGCTCGATGGGCAATGGCGTAAAGATGATGTTAAGCTACCCCAAAATGACCTCGAACCAGGTGGTGACCATGTTTTTTTGAGCCCGATCGAATACCTGGAAGACATCTTGAGTATGGTGATCAAGCGGATGGCAAAGAGTGCGATTCGCGAAAAGATTGCGGGCAAAGACGACGACCACATCTCCATTCTGATTGACGATAAACCCGTTGGCAAACCCCTGGCCCATGTTTTGGATTGGGTTGAATCGCTGATTGAAAAAGGGTTGTTTTTGATCTATGACTCGCCCCTGCTGCGGCCCATTTTTGTGGATACCCTCGTGGCCATTCGGAGTCAATTGAAACGCCTGCTGGGCGATTTGACCAAACACGATGAAGAGACCCGTTGTGCCTATATTTTACTCGACTTGGCCTTCACGGTAGTCATTGGAGTATTCAAAGACAATGTTTTTGAAAATGGCTTCGATTCCATCAATGACTACGACATGTGTGAATGGCTGACCAAACACGGTGCCGCGGCGGAAGCCGTACAATCTGCATTGGTAAGAGGTGGCTACGATGCCTTGTTCGCGTTTGATGGCGGAGACACCAATAAGCCCAATTTTGAGGCGGGTACTGCGCTGAAATGCAGCCTGCTGGCCTTTGGCTGTCGGGGATCCGTCATGTACAAGATGAATGCCGGGATGGGCGACGCCATTTTTGGCCCTGCCTACGAATTGTTTCGCCGCAAAGGGGTCAAATTTGAATTTTTTCACCGGGTAAAGTCGCTGGAACTCAGCGCGGACAAAAAACAGATTGCCCGCATCCAAATGGGTCGACAAGTCCGGCTGAAGGATGGCTTGGCGGAATACCAACCTTTAAAAGAAGTCAAAGGTCTGCCTTCCTGGCCTAGTTGCCCCCTCTACGAGCAACTCAACCCCGAAGATGCCGCAGCGCTACAAGCTGGCAACATCAATCTGGAATCTTATTGGGCCGATTGGCAGGATCGGGAAGAGCTGACGCTGGAATTGGGCAAAGATTTCGATCTCGTCCTCTACGGCATGTCGCTGGGCCCCGTCGGTCACACTTGTCAGGAATTGATGGCGGCCAATCCGCGTTTCAAGGCCATGTATGAAAATGTACAAACCATCCAGACCCAGGCTTGTCAAATCTGGACCAATAAAACCACGAGTGAAATGGGCTGGAGATCTCCGGCCAAAGTCCTGGGCGCCTATGTGGAACCCCTGGATACCTGGAGTGAGATGAATCAGGTGCTGGACCGTGAGGAGTGGCCAGCGGATTGGTCGGTCAAAAGTATTTCTTATTTCTGTGGCCCGATGAAAGGCTCCCGCGAACTGCCGCCCCCGGAAGACCATCAGTTTCCGCAGGAGAAAAAGGCGCAGGCTTTTGCCCAGTCCCAGGAATTGTTTACTCAACACATTGCCTTCCTCTGGCCGCAAGGGGTACAGGCCAACGGCGTGCTGGATTGGGACAACCTGGTTGCACCACCCACGGTCAAGGGCGAAGACCGACTCCAGTCCCAGTTTTTCCGGGCGAACATCGACCCAAGTGAGCGTTACGTACAAACCGTCAAAGGCAGTTCCCGCTACCGCTTGATGGCTGACGAAACGGGCTTCGACAACTTATACATTTCCGGCGACTGGACCAACAACGGCATGAATGTCGGGGCGGTAGAATCAGCGGTCATCTCCGGGATGTTGTGCGCCAGTGCCATTAGTGGGAAAGCCATTCGAATTGTTGGTGAAGAAATCCTCCACAGCGACATCGTGCGGCCAGCAGCCCCTGCCGGATTGTACGAAAGCATGAAGACCCAGGCACGGACCAAAGTCGATGCCATCAAAAACGATCCCCAAGCCAGGATCGCCCTGCGCAAGGCCTTTTACGAAAAATACGGCGCCAACCTGTTTGCGAAGAATGGCCTCGGGTACGGAGACGCCGAGATCGCCTTTATGGAATGGGAGTGCAGAAGGGGCGTCCTCAATCCTTTGCAAGGCTCCAAACCCGGTAGCCCCTGGTGGTTCAACGTCAATTTGGAGTTTCTATATTGGGGTGAACTGAGCCAACTGGTTTACGAATCAAGGTACCGTTTTGATGAACTGGATACCGAAGTGTCCCTGTGGCAAGCATACATCAAAAAACCTTCACCCGCAACCTGGTATCGGGCCCACAATCGATCCATCGCTTCGGGGTATCTCCGCTTTGCCGAGCTGGCCAAAAAGGAAAACGTTTTCGAGCGGATTTTTATGAATGAGGTATTGTACCGATTGTTGTATGTAGGCGTATTACAAATGGGGCCGGTTTCCAAACTGCCTTTCCGCAAATTGATGGATACCATCTTTGATCCGGCGGTGGGCATCATGAACATCGTGGAAGACATTCCGGCCTTTTACCCCCAAAACTACCCCATGAGTGAGGAGGACGCCATCAATGTCGTGTACCAGGGTAAGTCGATCAGCGGGATCGCCAATAAGGAGTTGAATACCCTGTTGATGTTGCCCCATATTGACACCATTTACGCCTTGAGTGAAAAATGGCTCAGCTTACCTGGACTCAGCAAATACACTGACCACAATCGCCCAATTTATCCCGAAATCAGTGCCAATTTGCCGGTCGCCAAAGGTCCGGTGAAAGGAAAAGTGCAGAGCTTGATCGTTTCTGCAGCCCTGGATATCGCTACGGTAGCGCAGTTTTTGCCCCCCGAACTGGAGTTGAGCCCACAACAAATCAGCCCTGAGGGGACTCACCCGGTATTGTTCTTTTTTAATGAAAATCGCCTGCATTCCTCGTGGTTTAGCTGGCCAGTTTTCCGCTACGACGAGTTGGCTTTTTTGATTCCATACGTCAATTTTAAGGGCCAAACGGAGGCTTATTCCTACACGCCGATCCTGTTTGTGGACAGTTTAGTGGTTGCCTGGCTGGGTGAATTTGTCTGGAAGTTCAACAAATTAATGGCCGAGTTTAGAACCACGCCGAAAATAAGTAAAGGTTGGCGCTGGTTTTTGGATACCCACCAAGTATTGTATCAGGTGGAGCAGGACGATAAAATCATTGCACAGGCCAATTGCAGCAATGATGGGCAGCCAGATATGTTGTACAATTTACCCAATGCGGATGGGCTCCGAACGATGTTTCAATTACCCGGCCTGATGGGGCGAGATGGCAAATTCTCCAAGGTCACCATCACAATGGATTTGGAGACTGCCGAGGTTTTACCCGTACAAGGCAATGTGGTGATTGATCATTTGGAAGGTTTGAGTGTGCCTAAAATTGAGGTGCCATTCGGCCCTTTAGGGCAATCTGCTTTTGGCGGAATGCGCATCATTTGGGACATTACCTTGAGTAGTCCCAATCATTGAGAGGCGATAAATATTGGATTCATAATACACCCTAAGCACCAAAAACCTGATGGACAACAAAACACTCATTTACGAAAGTGCCAATTCCCGCATCTTTCTGCTGGAAGGCGGAGAATCAGCCTCCAGATTGGTACTCAAGGAACAAAAGAGGACAAATAAATCCATCCATAAGCTGGTTCACATCTACGAGCTACTGAAGCAGGTGGATGTGCCTGGCATTGCGCAAACCATCCGTTATGACTACACTGGAGCCACTCCTCACGTCGTTTTTAAGTTTGTAGAAGGAGAAAGTCTACACAACCTGCTGAGCAAAGGCCCCCTTTCCCTGGAACAATTTTTCAACATCGCCATTTCCATTTGTGGGAGCCTTAGTGTAGTGCATCAGTTGGGCATCTTGCACAAAGACATCAACCCCAACAACATCATCTGGGATGCAGCCACGGCTCAGGCTACCCTGATCGATTTTGATGGAGCAACCTCCATCAAACAGGCCCAAAGGCAGCTGAACGACCCCGGCAGATTGGAAGGTACCCTGGCCTACATTTCACCTGAACAAACCGGGCGGATCAATCGGGAAGTGGACTTTCGCAGTGACCTCTATTCCCTTGGTGCCACCTTTTACGAGCTATTGAGTGGGGTAACCCCTTTTGATTTTGAGGACCCCGCGGCAATGATTTATGCCCAGATTGCTAAAACCCCGGCGTCACTCCATACACACAAGGCCGAGTTGCCTGCTGCCCTGGTGAAGGTAGTAGCCAAACTACTGGAAAAAGAAGCCGCTAAACGTTACCAATCGGCCAAGGGTTTGAAATACGACCTGGAATGCATCCAGATTGCTTTAAACTATGCGGATAGCCCTACTGCCGAGCTCGGCATAGTGCTGGGTAGTCGCGATTTTTCGGACACGCTACAATTCGCTCAAAAACTATACGGCAGATCTTTGGCTGTTCAGCAGTTGCAGGAACAATTAGGTCTGGCACGCAGTGGGCAAACCAGGCTGGTCGTAATCGAAGGTGGCTCAGGCACCGGGAAATCTTCACTCGTCAACGAGCTGAATAAATCGTTTTTGGAATGCAACTGCCTTTTCACCAAAGGCAAGTTTGATCAGTATCGCCGCGACACTCCATATCTGGCCTGGATTCAGGTATTTGAACATTTTATCGCCCAGGTATTGAGCAGTAGTGACGCCAACCTAAACCGTTGGAAGAACATCCTCAATGAAGCGCTGGGCGAAAATGGACAAGTACTTTCGGCGTTGATCCCTTCGCTGCAATTGGTCACAGGTAGGGCACCTTCCGTTGAAAAACTCGGAGGTATCGAGGCACAAGTCCGTTTTAATTTTTTATTGGAAGCCTTTCTGGTGGCCATTTGTCGACCAGAGCACCCGCTGGTGATCTTCCTGGATGATTTGCAATGGGCAGACCCCGCTTCCCAGCAGATTCTACAGCTCATTGTAGACAACAAGAACCTCAAACATTTATTGCTCATTACGGCAATCCGCCCTCCTGAAGAAGACCACAGCGGAAGCATACAGTTGTTTGGACAAGGCCTCAATACCAACGAGGTTTTGTACCTGAAGTTGGCCGATCTCAACAAGCAAGAAGTGGGAGAATGGCTTAGGGATACCCTGACGCCATGCAGCCCCGAAACCCTTGATCAATTGGGCGCGCTGGTGTACAGCAAAACCTTGGGAAATGCCTTTTTTACCCGCCGCTTTGTTCAGTCGCTTTACGACCAGGGGCTGCTCTATTTTGATCATCAGGCGGAACAGTGGGCCATCAAAGAAAGTGAAATTGCCAAAACCCAGATGACGGACAATGTGGTCAAATTTATGACCCAGAAAATCGTGGAACTCGACCCGGAATCTGTCAATGCACTGAAAAAAGCGGCGGTCATTGGCAATGAATTTGACGGAACCTTACTGCAACACCTCCTCGGCGATGCGGTTGATCTGGATTACGTGTTGCAACTCCCCCTGCGGGAAGGGTTCATCGAGATTTTTCCCCAGCTGGAAACCCCGCGTTATGCCTTCGTGCACGATCGCATTTACCAGGCGGTAAGTGAAATGAACGAAACTGAAGAGCAGGTAAAAATCAATTATGAAATCGTCCTGCGTTTGTTGAGCGATATTCCCGAGGACGAATGGCAGGAAAAGGCTTTTTTACTGGCTACCCACTTAAACCAGGCTCGCCCCTTGCTTCATCATCCTGATCACCTGCGGGCGCTCATTCAAGTGAATCTGTTGGCCGGAAGAAGGGCAAAATCTGCCAATGCTTACGCCCAGGCCATCCAGTTTCTGGAAATCGGCCTTGCCGAGCACACCCGTTTAGGCCAGCATACTGAAAACCTCGAATTCAGTTTCCTGTGTGAACTGCTGGAAACTTACTACCTCGATGGTCAATTTGATCAGGGCGAGCAATGTGTGGCCAAACTTCGGGCATTGTCGCTCAATCGGGCTCAACAGCGCCAGGCTCTGCAACTTGAAATTCGTTTGCACAAAGCCAAAATTGACTTTCCAGCGGCCATTCGAACGGGCATTGAAGCCCTGAATTTACTGGGGGTAAAGCTGCCTCAAAACCCTGGGCAGTTTGACATCCTGCGCAGTTTTATGTCCACCCAACTCGGCTTGCGCAAAAAGTCGCCCGAACACATCCTGAAGCAAGCCAAAATTCAGGATGTGGATAAATTGGCCGCCTTACAAATCATGTCAGAACTAGGTTTGGCCGCGTATCAAAGCAAGCAAAACCTGCTGCCGGTGATGACCTTAAAAGCGGTTCAATTGGCGGCGACTTTTGGCAATTCAGAGTACAGCCCGGCTGATTACAACGTTTATGGGTTCATCATGAGCCAGATGGGGAATTTTAAAAGCATGCAGGCCTATGCTTTGATGTCGCTGCAATTGGTTGACCAGGTAGAAATCAGTACGTCCATGAGGGCCAAGCACCTGATGACCTACAATGGCCTGACCCGGCATTGGTATGAGCATCCGACAAAAACCTTGAGCTCTTTGTTGCATGGCCATCAACTTGGGCGGGCTTCCGGTGACCTCGATGTCGTGGTCACTTCCCTGTTGTTGTATTACGACACAGCTTTACTGACTGGTCAAAACCTTGAAGAATTGGCAGAGTTTGTTCGGGAAGGACAGCGACTTTGCCAGCAGCTCGGGCAAAAGCTGGGGGATCAATACTTCAATTGGAGCATCAAATATGTTGATACTTTATTGAGTGCGACCACCCATTTTGACTTCAATTTTGAAGAGGAAACCGAAGCTTTCGTCAGTACCAATGACTCAAATGGACTGTGCAAACTGGCCATTCTCTCCAGTTTTCACCATTACCTGTGTGGACGATATGAAGAAGGGCTTGTTATGCTGCAAAAACTTCATCGGTTTCCGCTCAGTCTGAAAGGATTACAAATTTCGGCCTGGTTGCCTTTTTTCCAAGGGCTACTTGCTGCCGAAGTTTTGGAAAAAGACCCCCAAAGCAAAGCTGCGCGCCGGGAATTTAAGCTGGCCACGCAACAATTGAAACAGTACAATGCGTTTAATCCCGACAATTTTGGGCACCGCAAGCTTACGCTTGATGGCCTTGAGTTGTGGGTAAAAGGTAAAAAATACAAGGCCATTCAGGTCTTGCGTAAGGCCAATGAAGGGGCCATCGAACAGGAGTTTCACCTCGATCAGGCCCTGATTTCCTGGAAAATTGCGCGCTGCTATGTCCAAGTGGATGAAAAAGACCAGGCCAACACCTGGGCAAAGGCTGCCTATCACCTCTTTGCAAGCCGCAATCATCACCTGGCCACCCAGCAAATCTCCCAAGATTTTGCGATTCAAAGTTTTGAAAAAGAGCCCGGCTCGACCAAATCCAGCACCCAAATAGCCGACAGCAGCAGACTTGACCTCAATACCGTGATCAAGTCTTTACAAACCATCTCCGCTGAAGTGGTTTTTGATAATTTGGTGCAGAAGCTACTCGACTTCGTGGCTGAAAACGCGGGAGCTGACAAGGGGGTTCTTTTTTTGGATAAAAACCCTGAATGGCTGGCTGCCCACGATCCCGGTCGCAAAATCCTGGAACTCCTGCCCTTACAAGACATCGACCAGCACCAGGATAAGTTGGCGGTCCAAATCGTGCAGTATTGCCTGCGCACCGGGGAGTCCATCATTCTTGAAACCGCACAGCGCAACGAACAATTTGCCAGTGACCCCTATCTGCAACAACGGCAGCCCAACTCTTTGCTAAGCATCCCGCTGAAAACCCAGGGCAAGGTTATGGGTTTGTTGTACCTGGAAAATACGCTGGTAGAAGGGGCCTTCAAAAATGAACGCAGTGAGTTGCTCCGCTTGTTGGCATCACAATTGGCCATTTCGGTTGAAAATGCATTTTTGTACGAAAACCTTGAACACCTGATTCAAGTGCGCACGCAGCAGCTTGAACACGAAAAACAGCAATCCGAACGATTACTCCTCAATATCCTGCCACTTGAAGTGGCCAACGAACTCAAAGCCAAGGGCAGCGCAGAGGCGACACAGTACGACTCCGTTAGCGTTTTGTTTACCGATTTCATCAATTTCACCCAGGTCAGCGAACAGCTCAAACCCAAGGATTTGGTCGGAAAACTGGATACCTGTTTTCGCGCATTCGATGAGATCATTGAGCGCCACGGACTGGAAAAAATCAAAACGGTGGGCGACGCCTACATTGCCGTTTGTGGATTGCCCATTGCCGACCCGGAACACGCCATCAAAACCGTGCGGGCTGCGCAGGACATCCGCCTTTTTATCCAGGACTTCAACCAAAGAGAAAACATTTTTGAAATAAGAATCGGGATACACTCTGGCCCAGTTGTAGCGGGCATCGTAGGGTCTAAAAAATTCCAGTACGATATTTGGGGCGATACCGTCAACATGGCTGCACGCATGGAACAACATTCTGAAAAAGGCAAGATCAATATTTCCCAGGCCACTTACCAATTGGTTTCGTCCAATTTTGAGTGTGTACATCGGGGAAAAGTCAAGGCCAAAAACAAGGGGGAGATTGATATGTATTTTGTGGGGGAGGTTGGGGGAGGTGTTTTGTAAACTGGCTAAGGATTTAATTGAAAACCTGGTGCTTGATTGCCGGGATTTCCTAGGCAAATTTGGATGTGGATGTGGATTTGTTGGTGCTGCGCAGGGGCGATTGATTCTAAATTGAGTACTGCTCAACCCCGAAGGGCAGTATGGCAGGAGAGTGTGAAAAGGTAATTTGTTTCGGCGTGAGACTATTTGTCTGATTCGACATACTTTTTAATTATTTTCTGTGTCTTTTCCAATGCCATATCCAGCAAATCAGCGATTTCATCGGCTGTTTTTCCTTTGTTGTATAGTTTGATTACTATCTCTGCTTCTTGTGCTTCAATTCCTTCTGCTTTTCCTTTTTCCATCCCTTCTGCATGCGCTTTTTCAGCCACCAATAGCTTCTCGTTCACCTCATCTGCTTCTTTTATCTTCACATTGTCGTAGGCAATGAGTTCCTCTTTTGTCCAGTGATATCTGTCTGCTTCGAGAAAGGCCGTTTTGAGCCCTTCATCCTCATTGGCAAATGTTGGAATCATGTGCAACGCGGTAGCATTCTTGATAAAAAATGTCCACTTGTCAATCGGCGTTGCCAATTGGTCTTCCCTTTTGTTGAATTTTGGCAACTCAATAAATGAAAACTGGATGTCCTTTAGCAAATGCTCTTTTGTTTCTTTGTTTAATATGAGATGGCGGGTGTGATAGTCGGTGTCCGAGCCAAAAGGAAAATCCAATATGCCGATAAAATAGGCGGGATGCAGCAGGTGGTAATCATCGCCCGACTCAATCTGCATGGAGTAGTCGCGGGCGGTGTAGTACTGCACCCGTTTATCAAATCCCTTTTTATTTGCCACCTGCATTTCCACGACAAACTTACGTCCCGACTGGTCGGTCGCCCGCACATCCAGAATGGTCGCTTTTTCGCCCGCAATGCGCGGGAATTGGTAGGGATTCTCAAGGGAGACGGAAACAACTCGGTGATCGCCTTCCAATTGCAAAGCTGCATTTAGAAAGGAGATGAGCGGCGCCGTTTTTTGCTCGTTGCCGAATATCTTGCGGAAAGCGATGTCGTTTTTTACGTCTGCAAAATCCATTGATCGGATGTTTGTGCAAAGATAGAGGGATTAGGTGGAAATTGCAAATTGTGACACAATTAGTTTTTTATTAGAGAGTAACGGCCAAGGCCTCGTATATCTCTTGATGGCCCGTTCAGGGACAATGAGCAGGTAAATTTTGTTATGTGCTGTGTTCTTTTTTATTCAATTGCTTTAATATATTTTGTCCAGGTCATACCCGCTGCTAATAAGTCTGCCATACCAAGCTCAATTCTATTACCTGCAATTGCAGCAACTATTATTGGATTTTGGTTAGGATTTAATGGATCATCAACCGCCTCTTTTATAATCGGAACAAGGGTCCCTCCATGACCTGCATCAAGTAATTTACCCCAAAATTTAAATTCCGTGAAACTTATTCTTCCATTATTATGCAGCCTATAGATTTCTTGCTCAACAGAACTTGAAATTTCTCCTCCTCCATGAGCTATAATATTTCGAGTTAATCTCCAATAATGAGCATCATTAGCCAAAGAACTTGAAATGTCTCCATTATCCTTAGCTTGGTTTATTCTGGATGAAATACTCTGAAAATTTCCATATTTATCATTAATAATATCTTCCGCCAAGGATTGAAATGTCACTATTGCAGAAGGTACTAATCTCTCCAAAATAAACTCTTGCAATTTTGAAGGTTTAATTTGAGTATCTAAGATTAAATCATGAATTGGTATGTCAAAAGGAACTTGGATATGACTTGTTTTAGGAGATGATGCTAAGGCCAGCCTGTGATAAGTTTGGAGTAGTTCTGGTTTTGTTTGTAACCAACTAAAGGAAAGGGTCGAAGCTACTTCTTTCACATATTCTTGATATTGGTTAGATGTCATTTTTCTTTTTTTACCAGCAACCAACGACTAAGTAAAACCCGCATAGTGTCTTTTACTTAGTCGTTAGTTTCAGGTATTTCCGCAATATTTTTATCCTGATTTTGAGCAACCATCCCCAAATATAACCCCTTTCCATCAAGCATACAACCCTCACAACAAAATAATTTCACCTACCCCCATTCCGCATCACCCCACAAATAATCCCCGTCGCCACCCCTGCATTCAGCGACTCCGCCCCACCATCCGCATGCCTTGGTATCGAAATCGCCCGATCAATCAGTGGAATATACTCCTCCCGAATCCCCTTGCCCTCATTGCCAATGATGAGCAAAGCCGGATGTTGCACCTGTACCGAAAACACATTCTCCCCACTCAGCAGCGCCCCATAAGTCGTCAATCCGGGAATTCCCGCTTTGAGCGCAGGCAGCTCCACGATCGCCGTTTTGATCCGCAAAAAGGAGCCCATTGTCGCCTGGATCACCTTCGGATTGTAGAGCTCCACACAATCTGGCGACAAAAACACCTGCAGGATGCCAAACCAATCGGCGATGCGCAAAATGGTGCCCAGGTTGCCCGGATCCTGAATGCCATCCAGGTACAAGGCCAAATCGGTAGAAAAATGTGTGTTCCAATCAAATTCGGCGGGCATTTTGACAATAGCCAACACCTGATTGGGCGTTTGAAGGGTAGAGATTTTTTCCAGTTCAGCAGATGTGATGGAAATGATTTCTATTTTTCGCCCGGCAAACAAGCCTTGATGGTTTTCCAACCATTCCGGAACCGCCAGGATACACTCCAGCTCCCACTGAGGGAAAGCCACTAATTCACGCACTATTTTATCACCTTCGGCCAGGAAGCATTGCAGTTCGCTGCGAAACTTCTTCTTTTGCAGTGCCGTAATATATTTAATTTTGTTTTTTGAAAGCATAGTGATCCAGTAGAAACCATGTCGAAATCAATGTCGAAATCAAAGTACAACCCGCTGTGGATGAGTTTGGCCCTGGGCCTGTTGCTGAGTAGCTGTAATACTACAAAGTTTTTGGATGTTGATCAATTTCTGCTGAAAAAAAACCAGCTGCTGATCCACGAGGAGGAAAAAATGGCCAACAAAGGTACCTTCACCTACGAGATGGAAACCTTGTACAAACAAAAGCCCAACAGCAACTTGTTCTTTGTGTTTCCTCGGGAATGGTTTTGGTTCAAAACGAATGAACCCGGCGATACCTCAGGATTTGACCGCTGGCAGCGACGGGTACTGAGTGAAGTTCCGGCTGTTTTTGATGAAAAACGCTGCAACGAAACGGAAATCGCCATCGAAGACTACCTCAAAAACAAGGGTTATTTTAATTCAGAAGCGATTTATGAAGAGGTGCTGCGCAAAAAAAAGGCCTGGGTAACTTACCACGTTTACCCTAAAAAACGCACCTACATCGATACGCTCATTTATCATTCTTCGGATCGTAGGGTCGACTCCATCTTGCAATCCCTCAAGCGCGAAAGCCTGCTTAGAAGTGGCGAACCCCTCGACAGCCGCCTCTACGACCAGGAAAAAGAACGCATTGCCCTTTACATGCGCAACCAGGGTTACGCCAATTTTTTGTCCAATTACGTAGCTCAATTGACCGCCGATACCAGCTTCAAAAAGAAAGGTGCGCTGGTCACCCTGGAAGTCCTTCCTCCACTCGAAGACAGCGTCCATCAATCCTTTAAAGTGGGAAAAATCGTGGTTTTTCCGTATTACTCTCCAGAGCAGGAATCGCCCTACCATCCCATGAAAGACACCCTCATTCAAGGGCTCGTTTTTAGGAATGAACCGGATAGCAGTTTGTATTTCCGGAGTACCGTTTTGGTGGATGCCGTAAAAGCTCGGGTTGGTTTTCCTTTCAGGCAGACCGATCTGGAAACAACCCAGCGAGAATTGGCGGCCAGCGGGGTATTCAAATTTGTCCGCATCAAACAGCTCCAGAATGCGGAAGACCCCACTTTGCTGGACATCTGGATTTTCTTGACGCCTAACCCAAAATTGGAAATGGGTGCCGACTTTGAGGTGAGTCTTACCAACCGGGCTACCCAACTCCAAAACCTGAACTTGATCGGCTTTTCGCTGCGCCCTTCAGTGCGCAACCGCAATATTTTCAAAGGTGCAGAGACCCTGGTAACCAGCTTGAGAGCCGGGGTTGAAATCAATCCGCTTGCCTCGAAGGAGCGGCTGTTCAATACCCTGGACATTGGGTTTCAAAATGACCTTTACCTGCCCAAATTCAAAGATTACCTGGGGATCTGGAAATTGGTAGACGATGTGACCAATAGCCGAAAAAAGCAACAAGCGGGTGCCGGTTTGTACAACTTATTGAAAGAAAATGCTTCCAGTAAATTTTCACTGGGCTATAGTTTCACCAAGCTCATTGACTTTTACGACATCAGCATTTTTAACATGAACTACGGTTTTGAGTTCAAACAAAACAAACAAAGAACTTATTCCATCACCAATTTTGCGGCCGAGTATTTTAAATCAAAACTAACTCCTGATTTTATCAAAGTATTTGACAACCCCTTATTAATCCGCAGTTTTGACCCTCGATTCATTGTTAGTTTATTGTTTCGGGAGATCAACTACGACTACGTGGGCAGAACCAACAGCCGGGGCGAAAACATCCAAACCGGAGTCAGTTTTGAAACGGCGGGCAGTGAATTGTCTGCCATCAACGAGATTACCAATGCCATCACCGGAAAAGAGGACACCTTTGCGATCGACAAGATTGATTTCGCCCAATATGCCTTGTTGGAAACCTCATTTAAGTACTACCGTCAATTTACGCCCAAAACCACCCTGGCTGCCCGCCTGGGTTTTGGCATTGTGCGTCCTTTTGGTACCTCAGATGTAGTACCCTTTATCAAACAATTTAGCGCCGGAGGACCCAACAGCATCCGGGCCTGGCCTGCGCGTGGACTTGGCCCCGGGGGCTTCATCGATACCACTACTTTTCAAAATACGGGTGCCAACCGAAACCTGTTCCTGGTCAACACGGGTGACCTGTGGCTGGAAGGCAACCTGGAGTACCGCTTCAACATTTATTGGTTGCTCAATGGGGCCTTCTTTTTGGATGCGGGCAACGTTTGGAACTTAAAAAGAGACCCCAGTCGCCCGGGATCTCCTTTCTTTTTTTCTGACCCTGATCGCCCTTCTGAAAACCCTCTTTTGGGGCAG
Source organism: Saprospiraceae bacterium (assembly GCA_027486765.1). Classification (GTDB taxonomy): domain Bacteria; phylum Bacteroidota; class Bacteroidia; order Chitinophagales; family Saprospiraceae; genus Haliscomenobacter. Next base: position 16,560 of record JAIXOO010000222.1, on the reverse strand, counting down.
TACGATGCTTTTTACAAACAAATCGCCATCGGTAGCGGCTTTGGTTTGCGTTTGGACATTCGTTATTTCATCCTGCGCCTCGATTTGGGCATGAAAATCCGTTATCCTTACCGTTGGGACGGAGAGAACTTTTGGAATCCACCGAGTCGCTGGTTCAAGCGGATGAATTTGAATTTGGGCCTGGGGATGCCTTTTTAATTGATATATTGATGATCAATCAATTTTAGGCCAATTATTTCAGCGCTTTCAAATACGCCACACTCTTTGGCACATTGATCATTTCATAATTGCTTTCATCCTCGATGAAACAATGTTTCACGCCCCCTTTTTTCGCCGCTTTGAGGATGCCCCGGAAATCGGCCTGCCCCGTTCCCAGTACCACGTCATTTTCGGCCGGAGTATGGCCGGTATTGTCACCTGCTATCCCTTTTTTCAGGTCTTTTAAGTGCAGCAGTTTCCAGCGGCCCTTGTATTTTTTCAACAAGGAAACCGGGTCGCCGCCACCGTGCAGGGTCCACAACACGTCCATTTCAAAAGAGACGTATTCTGGATTGGTATTTTTGATGATGTAGTCCATCAGCGTCCCATCCTCGTAGGGGCGGAATTCGTAGCCGTGGTCGTGGTAACATAGCGTAATGCCATTTTCTTTCAGCACTTTACCCGCTTTGTTGAAGTCTTCGACCGCTTTTTTGGCCTCCACGATGGTGAAGTCATTGCCTTTGTGCGGAATCCAGGCACACATCACGAAGGATGCGCCGAGGATTTTGGCCGTTTTGACCACTTCCATCGGGTCTTTCACCAATTGTTCGTAACCCGCACCAGTAGAAGGGATTTTGATGCCCCGGTCATCACAGGCTTTGCGGAAGTCTTCCGGGCTCATGCCCCGTGGAGCCCCCCCTTCAATTTCGGTGAAGCCAAATAGTTTAATGGTGTCCAACGCCTTCATGGCATGGAGCGGAAAACTGCGGCGGAAGGTGTAGGTTTGTACGCCTAATGGAAAGCCGTAGATGGATTTTTGCGCCTGAATTTCGCCGAGGCACAAGATGGAGAGCAGTAAGAACAGGTATTTTTGCATGATTGATTGGTTGAGAAGGTTGAGAAGGTTGAGGGAGGTTGAGGAAGGTTGAGGCTCCGCGAGCGATTTTGACAAGGACCTTGTCAAAATCGCTCGCGGAGCCTCAACCTTCCTCAACCTTCTCAACCTCCCTAAACCTATTTACAGATTGCGTTTTTTAAATTCACTCACCGCGTAATTCGCAGCACGAGCCGTGATGGCCATGTAGGTCAAGGACGGGTTTTGTGTTCCAGTCGAAGTCATACAAGCGCCATCCGTTACAAAGACGTTTTTGCAGGCGTGCACCTGATTCCATTTGTTCAGAATGGAAGTTTTGGGGTCGGCCCCCATCCTTACACCACCCATTTCGTGGATGTCGGAGCCGGGGTTCGACTTGGTGTCGTTGGCGCTGATGTTTTTAAAACCCGCTCTGCTGAACATTTCATTCACCTGCTCCTGAAAGTCTTTGACCATCTTGTCGTCGTTCTCAGTCCAGGCCACTGAGGTGATCAGTTGTGGGATGCCGTACTTATCCTTGAGTTCGGTGTGCAGGCGCAGGTGATTGGACTCGATGGGTACACACTCCCCCTGCATCCAGGCGCTAACGCCCCAATTGCCAAGTTGAGGATGGATGAGTTGGTTTTTCAGGTCTTCGCCGATGCCATCGCGGTTCGAATACGTTCCCCTCCCGGCCCCAATCCCGATGGAGTAGCCACGCAGGAAATCCGTATCTTGCTTCAGCACGTTGCGGAAGCGCGGAATGTAGCCATTGCTCGGATTTTTGCCCGAAGTGGTTTTGTCCAAAAAGCCTTCTACCGAGGCATTGGCTTTGCCACGGTAGTTGTGGCAGGTGAAATATTTGCCCAATACGCCGCTGTCATTGCCCAAACCCGTGGGGAAGCGCTCCGAAATGGAGTTGAGCATGATCATGTTGCTGTTGACCGCGCCAGCGTTCACAAAAATCACCTTGGCGTAGTACTCGATCATTTCTTTGGTATTCGCGTCGATGATCCGTACACCGCTGGCTTTGCCTTTTTTCTCGTCGTAAATGATGGAATGCACCACGGAATCGGGTCGCAAGGTCATTTTGCCGGTTTTCGCGGCCCAGGGCAACGTAGAAGCGTTGGCACTAAAATAGCCGCCAAAGGGGCACCCCCGGTTACAAAGGTTGCGGTGCTGGCACTTGCCCCGGCCTTGCTGCAAATGAATCGGTTGTGGGCTGGTGATGTGGGCACAACGTCCCTGGATCAATTGCCGATCGGTATAATTTTTCGCCAGCACCCCTTGCAAGTGTTGTTCCACACAATTCAATTCAATGGGGGGCAAAAACTCCCCGTCGGGCAAGTGCGGCAAACCATCCTTGTTGCCCGAAATGCCTGCGAATTTTTCGACGTGGCTGTACCAGGGCGCAATATCGGCGTAGCGGATCGGCCAGTCGATGGCATAACCATCCCGAGCCGGGCCTTCAAAATCAAAATCACTCCAACGCTGGGTTTGGCGGGCCCAAAGTAGGGATTTGCCACCCACGTGATAGCCACGAGTCCAGGTGAAAGGTTTTTCCTGCACAAAGGGCTGCTCATCGGCTTTGATGGCCCAGTGCAGGGTTTCCTCCCGCAAAAAGCTGCGGCCATAGGCTTCCCGTGTGGCCAGTGGCACCTGCCCCCGGTGTTCAAATTCCCAAGGGTGTTTGTTGGCGGTGGGGTAATCTTCGATGTGTTTGACGTCGCGCCCCCGTTCGAGTACGAGGGTTTTGAGTCCACTATCACACAATTCTTTGGCAGCCCAGCCACCACTGATGCCCGAACCAATGACGATGGCGTCGTAGGTGTTTTTTTTGCGGGCGTTTATATTGAGATTGGCCATTTTTGTTGAAAAGTTGAGGGTTAAAATTTGGTTTAGGAAGGTTGAGGGAGGTTTAGGAAGGTTTAGGCTACCGCAGCGACTTAGGCAAAGTGCTTGTCTGAGTCGCTGCGGTAGCCTAAACCTCCCTAAACCTTCCTAAACCTCCCTCAACTTTTTACGGGAACACACCCATAATAATGCCCTGGCACCATTTCATACTTCAAAAAAGTCGTCATCACATACTCCGAAGTGGTGTAGCCCTGAATGGTCAGGTTTTTGATGAGGCTGTAAAAGTCTTTTAAATCCTTGTCCTCCCCTTTTTCAATCTCCAGCAATAGGGCCTGTTTTTGGGCAAGAGGAAGGGCAGCAAATCCCTGCTGGAATTTGGTTTGTGCGATACCTTCCACCCGAGTCAGGCTCTTTTCTACGTTTTCAACCACCTTTTTTTCGTAGCAGTCGGCCAGCATGGTGTTGATGAAGGCGGGCACACCCAGGGACTTGGCCCCTTTGGTGTCCGATTCTGGAATGATGGCTTCGATGATCAGGGCCAACGTGTTGCCTTCCAACGTAGGCAGCGGCAGGGCCGTTGTAGGCAAGGTTTCTAGCGACCAGGCCTTGGCCCAGCTCGGTAGCGCGATCAGGCCTCCAGCCAATAGCGCCATATTTTTGATGGATTTGCGTCGTTGCATGTAGTAGTATTGTAGCGTTGTTGTGATCTTAAGTTGCTTGCCAAAAAAAAATCAGATAGAACCGGACCGACCTTTAAGGACTGGCCGCACATCTTTGTTGTTTGCACTCAAACGGGTGCGGCTATTGTTGAAACTCAATTCGAGTTGATCTCCCGTAAAATTGAAGGTCAACACATCGTGGTGTGGACTTTCGATGTAGCGCAGGGTCAGTACAAAGGTATTTTCGTCTTTCCAATGCCCGCTGATCGCCGTTTTTTTCAAACGAATGCCACTGGCACGGGAACTGGGTTTGACGGTCAAGTCATTGCCGGGGAAAGTCGTTTCTCCAAATTTCCAGGTCCCCAGGCCAGCACTCATGCTGAAATTTTCCTTTTCACCCTGTAAATCGAGGGTGCATTTGTTTTTGGAAAAAGCCAGTCGGATACTTTTTAAGCCCATTTCGTTGGGTTCCAACTGAAAACTGCGCTTGGACCAAGGGGTCGGGATGTTGCTTTTTTCCACAGGCAAGGCCAGGCCTGCCGTTTTGCTCTTCAGGTTCGTGATGGCACTCGAGTTGGCATTGCGCGCGTCAAAAGCGGGCAGGAGATGTTCCCACACCAAGTCCAATTGCCCTTGCATGTTCGGGCTTTCGCTGGTGATGACCAGCACGGCGTCCTGTTCGGGCATGACGATGGTGTATTGGCCGTTGGCCCCGTCACCTCGGTAGGCATTGTTGCGACAGCGCCAAAACTGGTAGCAATACCCTTGCAGCCAGTCGTTCTCCGCATTGGAGCGGGTGGGGTTGGCTGGTGCAGGCTGTTGAATTTTGAAACTGGTCGCTTCTTCAATCCATGCTTTGGACACCAGTTGTTGGCCATTCCAGTTGCCTTTTTGCAGCAACAACTGCCCAAATTTGGCCAGGTCTTCGGTTTTGACCCTGAGCCCCCAGCCTCCAACGTTGATGCCTTTGGGGCAGGTTTCCCAGTCCATACCCTCGATTTGGAGCGGATCAAACAGGCGGGGTTTGAGGTAATCGACCACTTTTTGCCCCGTCACTTTTTGTACAATCGCACTACACATATAAGTGGCAGCGCTGTTGTACAAAAACTGGGTACCGGGCTGGTATTTGATGGGGTAAGCCAGGAAAGCTTTGACCCAATCTTCCTCTTTGCGCATGGCCTGCGAGGTATCCGTTTCATGGCCCACTGACATGGTCAAAAGGTCCTTGATGCTCAGTTGGCGCAGTTCCAAGCTAATGTTGGCGGGCAGTGATTCGGGGAAAAACTGCATTACCGGATCCGTAACCTTGAGCTTGCCTTCCATCACCGCAAAACCGACCGCCGTAGACACAAAACTTTTGCTCATCGAGTACATGGTGTGCCGCAAATCAGGCGCATACGGTGCCCACCAACCCTCGGCGATCACCTGACCGTGGCGCAAGAGCATAAAACTGTGGAATTCGTGTTTGCTTTGGTTGATCGCATCGAGAAAAGCAATGATCCGAGCAGCATCAACTCCCTGTGCGGCGGGTGTGCTGCGGGGGAGCATGCCATTGATTTTGGGCAAAAAATCTTTGGAAAAACCAGCTCCCAAGCCAAAGTACAGACTAGTCAGTCCAATTTGAGCTACAAATGCCCGGCGCGTTGAACCCATTGTTTTGTGTTTATAGTTTATGTAAACAGGGGGTTTCTTATGGCGCTTCTTAAAGTAAAAAGCATAAATTTTGCCAGCTTATAGTTCAGCCAAATTTATGTTTTTATTTCTGGAAAAACCAATAAGCTGCAGTTGCATTTCCAAATCTCTGCTAATTTAGAGAAGATAAATTACCTTCGTCGACATGTTGATTACCAATGCACGCGATTATTTACTGTCTATTTGGCCAATGCTTCCGGGGGAAATACTGGAAGATTTAGCAGCCATTTTTCAGGAACACAGCGCCAAACGCAAAACCATCCTCACGGCCGAAGGTGAGGTGGAAAAATACCTCTATCTGGTGCAAGATGGGGTGCAACGGGCGTATGCCATTGGCAGCGACGGGCGTGAGGCAACTTTGGTGTTTACCTATGCCCCTTCCTTTTCGGGGGTGGCCGATTCTTTTTTGTTGCAAAAGCCTTCGCGGTATTGGTTTGAGACCCTCACCCCGAGTAAATTTCTGCGTGCCAATTTTCGGGATTTTGATGCCGTATTGCTCAAACACCCCTTGTTGGAGCGCCTGGTTCGTTTGGCCCTGAGTGAAACGCTGGAGGGGGTACTGGTGCGACAAATCGAGCTACAATCCTATACCGCCGAGCAGCGCTTTCGGACCCTCATGACGCGGAGCCCACACCTCTTGCAGCTCGTCCCACACAAATACATTGCCAATTACCTGGGCATGGATGCTACGAACTTCAGCAAACTTTTGGGGCAAATCAAGATCTGATCGCATGTTGAAGTAAATCTTGGTTTTTACCAAGGTTTTTGGAATTGAAGCCCCGTAGGTTTGCAGAAAAATAACCCATATGCAAGCCAATACCCTTTTGGACACCCTCTACCAGCAGACTGAAACCATGCTGGACAAAGCTGTAAGTGAATGGCAAAACATGCCACCGCAAAAATTGAATGTAGAACCCGCCCCCGGCAGCTGGAGCGCGGCACAATGCCTGGCACACTTGAATGCTTACGGGAATTATTATTTGCCGGCCATTGAAAAAGCCATTCAAGAGGCGAAACAGGCAGGTAGTACGCCTGCGGTGGAGTTTCGGAGTAGCTGGCTGGGGGCTTATTTTACGAAGTTGATGCAACCAGATTCCAAAACCAAAATGAAATCACCCGCCAATGCCATACCGCCCACTTTTTTGAACCCTGCAGAAACCCTGGCCCAATTCATCGACCAACAAGAGCGGATGTTGAAACTCATCGAAGCGGCCCGGACGGTGAACCTGAATCGGGTGCGGATTCCCATTTCTATTGTGCAATGGATCCGGTTGAAATTGGGGGATACCTTTGGGTTTTATACGGCGCACCATCGGCGGCATGTGTTGCAGGCGGAGCGGGCGTTGGAGGCGGTATCGAATCCGGTAATGTCTGTAGTGAAGTAACTTTCAGCCTGAATACCATCTCTTGGGTGTTTCTTAAGTGCCTTTGGTTTCTTAGGTGGTGAAAAAAATAGAGCGCGGCATATTTTTCACCACTTAAGGAACCTAAGACACCATAGGGCCACCTCAGATTATGCGAGTACTGCTCTGCGTTTTTCTTGTTTGCCCCAAGACTTTACATCCTGCCAGGCATCGTGCCCAAACGCCGAAACCGACATTAAAATCATGATCAATCCAAACAAGTAAAGTCCCAAAAACAGCCCAATTCCAAGGTGTAAGCCAATCATCGCGAGCAACCAAAACACCCGCAAACGCGGCACCCACATCCCGATGAAATAAAAAGTTTCTATGAACATCGTAAACCAGCTCAACAGCATCACCAGCCAAGGCACCTCACTCAGCCAATACACCCCGAATTGGCGAAAATCCGGTTGGATCACCGCCCGCCACAACACATCCCCTTCCCACCAATTGACGTACAACATTTTTTCATAACCCGCTGAAAAATAGGCCAAACACAGGTGAATTTGCAAGACCCGAATCGCCAGCGTGGAAGCCCAATCCGGCGCTGGATTGACCCAACCCAAATGAGCATCCAAAGAAAAGGCTTTAGCCGCAGGCATGACCATCAAATAAAAGAGCGAAATGTGCAAAAAAATGTCAACTCCATAAACATAAGTCGGCAAAGAACTCATCAACACATAATGACAGGCCCAGGTGCAAATCGCCCAAAAACGGGTAAGGATTCCTAGCAAAAGGCCGGTCGCAGAAACCACATAAACCCCAAAAAAGAGGTAAATGAACTGGCCGTCGCTGATGCCCCAAGGGCGCAACAACACATAAATATCTTGTAGATGGACATGCCAACTGTGGTTGAAAGCTTTGGAAATTTCCCATTGCACCCAACCTTCACTCCCTACAAAGGCTTCCCAATCCGGGTACCACAAAGCGGCTTGGAGTAAGACGAAACTGGAGATCAGCAAGCGAAAAATACCGAGTGGTGCTACGGGAATAGGTTGAGTGAAAAATCCTTGAAAGCGGGTAAGTCCGCGCTGGAGCAGGTTCATGACTGTCGTGTTTAGGGTGAAGCATGATTAATTTTTATAGGCCAAATTGCACCCGATAAAAGGTACCTTTTTCCACTTTAGCCCCTTTGCGGAAGTCTATCAAATCGGGATATTTGATGCCTTTCATCGTGTAGGTAATTTTGGTCATTCCGGGGTGCTCATTGAGCAGATAAGTGCAGGCGGAGCGGGCGCAGAGGTCAATAAAAGTGGAGTCGCGCGCAGCGTGAACTTTGTAGCCATAAAATCGATTGGCCGATTCCTGATTGTGGGTAAAAAAATCAAAACCTTCCAGGGTGGAATAGTGGATTTTTTTGCCCAACTCATTTTCCAGCAGGATGTCGACTTCCGTGCTTTTGCCTACATCGGGAGTAAAAAAAGCGAAGCGCCAGGCGGAGTAATTGATGGCGGTCAGAATGGCAAATGGTTTTTCCAGACTGTGGTATACCTTGTCATTGTCCAACAAACGCAGAATCACCGCAGCTACCAACAGCAAATGGAGGGCAGCCAGGATATAAATGATTTTTCTGAACATGGTTTTAGGCATTATGGGAACCATGACTCCGTAGAGCCATGGTTCCCGTGCATGCATTAGGATTTAACGCACATCCTTGTACTTCGCAGCAATTTCTTCCAGAGCTTTCATCTTCTGTTTGCCCAACAAACTCAGCAGTTCCGATTCCCCTTCGGTGTAGACGTAAAACACTTCATTGGCGCTGCGGTCACCAACAATAAAAGTCCATTTGATGCCTTTAGCTGCAGTTCCACCACTGCGGCTTAGTGTTTTTAAATCACCCATTTTAATGGCTTTGTTACCGTACACTTCGTCGCCATTGTTGAACGCCAGTCGGTATTTGCTGGCATCCACTCCTTTAAAAATGTCTACAATGGCTTTTTTGTCAGCCGCAGAAACGCCATTTTGGGCGGAGACTTGGGCTAGTGTTCCAACCATCAATAGGGCAAGCAGGCATAATTTAATCAATGGGTTGTTCATGATTAATTGGTGTTTTTGGTTTGTGAAAAAGAAATTCGGAGCAAAGTTGGGGGAGTTGAGCATGGGATGCCTCACCCAAATGGGTGATTTTGAAGTTGTAAGCGCGTCCTCTTTGCCCCACCGTAACCTTTTGAGAAATCGAATATTATTTCAACAACACAAAATTGCTAAAGCTAACCTTGATTATGATGCTCCAATTGTTTCTAAAACATCTCCTTTGGTCACAAGTATTTTCACTTTGTCTAATTTGGACAGGTGCATGCTTTGGACAAAACTTCGATCACCCACTTTATGAACTAGAAGAAAGGATAAAGGAGGGCGATAAAGATGCATTGTTTGAAATCGCGCTCTATTTTGATAGTGGCAAAACCATAGTTCTATACATTGATCTAAAGGAATGGCCGACGAAAGAAGCTGCTGTCGCAAAAAGAATTGTCCTGGAAAATTGCCAATTCTTGGATACTGAAATTATGATCAATGATTCGACGTCTGGCAAGGAGTTTTTTGATTTTTTAGCCGTCCATCGAAAAGAGCTCTTTTTCTCCCCAATGGCATCCTGTTTCATGCTCCAACCCCTGGAAAAATGGGAAGCCCGGTTTGAGCTTCGCGAACTTTCTACTCTAAGGAAAGAGGAAATTGCGGTTCGAATTAAGGAGCTTATGGACTTGGAATGGGTCAAACAAAGTCAATTGGGTGCACTCATCGCCCAAAAAGATTCTAAAGCGCTTTTAGTACTCGCAGCAGAGTTGTTTTCCCATCGCAGGAATGATAACCAGTTTAATTACCCACAACCTTACCTACAGTTGTTACACTGGTTGACGGGAATAGAAATAGGGGTGGAAAATGGCCATGGAAAAATGTCCTGGGTAAATGATTATTATTTCGACCATAAATCGAGGTTTAATTTGTTGATTTTCTTTGCAAAACATTACCAGCAATTCACCTGGAACGAACAAGAGCCCAGATTTGTCAATCCCCAATTATACGTAAGACCGCTGGAAAAAGAGGAATACCTGTTTCAATTTTTAAGCCATGACAACGATTCTTTGGCTATGGATGCCTTTATCCAACTGAGCAATTGTCCACCCGATAGAGTGAGTCGTGCCGCAAGTGAATACTTTGACTATTCTATGGTAACCAACAATTCCATTCCCCATTATCCTTGTGGTTTTTTAAAACAGTTGGCAGTTTTAACTGCCTATTGCCGTGACCAAGAGATTGATTTTCATGGATCCGCCCACCTCAGTAAAAAAATTGCCGCACTGCAAAAGGAAATCCCCACAATTGAACGAGCCCAGCTAGAAAATGAACTCATTCAAACGATCACTTTAGAAGAGATCACAGCTTTTGAGTATTGGGCTATTGTGTATCAAAATGCCTGGGGCTTATCTAAGTCTGCAAAAAGAATCCTTGATGATTTTTATCACAAACATTGGCTTCAATTGATAGCCAATCCAAAGCAGCTAGACTGCTACCTTAAAAAATCAAAACTATTCAGTGCATTAGGCATCATTGGCTATTACAATGATTATTTGAAACGGTTTGGTGAAGCTTCTGAAGACATCTTAATGGTTTTGAAAAACCATAAAACGCTTGATGCCGATGTACAAGCACAAATCAATCGCATCTTGTCTTCAAAAAAATAAACTACCTGATCCGATCTATCAGCCACCTCACCGCCCCAACCATCCCTTAAACGCCTCCACCTTTTCCCGACTAATCAACACATCTTCCTGATCCGGCGGCTCTTTCAGCAGCACTTTCAGGCGGCTGTTGGTGTAGCTAGCCACCGATTTAATTGACCCAATTGAGATGATGTACTTGCGGTTGATGCGGTAAAAATCGGCGGGATCGAGCAAGTCTTCCACTTGCTCCAGGGTATAGTCGATGAGGTATTTGCGGCCATTTTGGTGGCGCAGCCAAACAATTTTGTTTTCGCTGTACAGGTAGTCGATTTCCTGGCTATTGATGCTATGCAGGTGGTCGCCAATTTTGACCATGAAGCGGGTTTTGTAGCTCGGTTGCCGGATTTGGCTGCTCATTTGTTGCATCAGGAGGCGCATCAGCTCGGCATCGGGGACCGGTGCGGTGGAAGGAGATTCCGCACTCAGCAAGCGCCATTTTTCCAGCGCTTTTTGCAGGTCAGCCAGCTCAAATGGTTTCAACAAATAGTCGATGCTGTTGACCTTAAAGGCACGCAGCGCGTACGCATCGTAAGCAGTGGTAAAAATGATCGGGCAGGTAATGGCGCATTGTTCAAAAATGGAAAAGCTCAAACCATCGGCCAATTGGATGTCAAAGAAAGCCAGGTCAGGTCGGGCATTCTCGCTGAACCAACGCACCGCCTCCCGCACTGAGTCCAACACGGTCAACACCTCTACATTCTTTTCGATGCGCTGCAAGGCCTGGATCAATCCTTCGGCGGCCAGGTCTTCGTCTTCAACAATCACGATTCTCATGCAGGGATCAGGGGGATTTTAACGGTGAAAAAACCGGGTTCCGGTGGGGTGAGTACGGGTTTGTCACTCAAAAACTTGTAGCGCGCACTAATGTTTTCCAAACCAACACCCGTTGATTCACCTACGTTCAGTTTGCTTTGTAATTTGTTGCGCACCACCACATAATCTTCCTTTTCCAAAATTACCTGAATCGCCAAGGGGTTAGATTTGGAAGCTTCATTGTGTTTTAAAGCATTTTCTACCAACATTTGTAAGGTCAGTGGTGCCAGGTTGATGCCTTCCAATTGGCTCAATGCCGGGTCAATCTCAATTTGTAAACTCTCTCCAAAGCGGATTTTCATCAAAAACACGTACGCTTCCAGCTGTTGCAGCTCTTCTTCCAGTGGTACCACTTCCTTCTCCCGACTATCGAGCACATAGCGGTACACATTGGCCAACTGTTTGATGAAGCGCTCAGCCAAGTCCGCGTCTTTGTGCACCAAAGTAGCCAGTACATTGAAGTTGTTGAACAAAAAATGGGGGTTGACCTGGTTTTTGAGGGCTTCGTACTTCGCGGCCATTTGTTCCTTTTTCAACTGTTCCGCTTCGACCAGCGTTTCTTTCCAGGCCAGCAAAAAACCTCGTCCGTGCATAAAAGCGGAGATCAGTACGGTGATGATTAAGGTAACAAAAAATGATCCGTTCATGATTTCATGCCTGAGTCCATCCCAGGTGAGCGTCCAAGAGTATAACAAGCTGGATAGCCAGACCAAAATCAGCCAGGCAAAAAAGGTATAAATGAGGGTAGCCAAAATGGTCACCACCAAACGGGTTGTGGAGTTTTTAGTCCAGGGAAAATGAATGCTCAATGCATCGGCCAAATAGGAATTTCCGCTCCACATCAACACACTTCCCGCGCCATTCATGATCCATTGCTTGAAAAAATTCCACAGGTTTTTTTCATCGTCAAAAAGCAAATCCAGGCCGCTGAGGATACCGCCGAGGATGAGGAAGACGAGGACGAATTCTTTGAGGTATTTCACGGTGTCTAAGTTGAGGAAGGTTGAGGGAGGTTGAGAAGGTTGAGGCTACCGCAGTGATTTTGACAATGCCCTTGTCTAAGTCGCTCGCGGTAGCCTAAACCTTCCTCAACCTCTCTCAACCTTCTAAACCAATTTTCTATTTCACCTTTTCCGCCAATTCACCAGCTTCCGTTGCGCCCCAGTTCGGATGCAATGGCGAAGCTGGTTTAAACACGGCATAAGCAGCTACAGCCTTTTGTACATCGGGGGCAGCCTTAGCTGGGCCGCCGCCAAAAAACTCGGGCATATTGAGGGTGAAGTTGCCCCGAAGATAATAAACTCTGGGATTGGCGGGATTTAAAGACTCGGCTTTTCCCAACGTCGCAAATATTTTTCCACTCATTTCGGCTCCTTTGGTCATAGGGTCTTCGAGCAGTTGGAGCTGATAAGCAAATGCTTCCAGCGCGGCCAATTCCGATTCATTGGGGGCAATTTTTTGACCTGCCTGGATTTCACTCAAGGCCGTTTTGGCCAATGCCTGCGCCTCGGTCATGTTGCTGCCCATGATGCTGTACCCGGCCCAAAGGTGGGTGAGCGCAGCGTAGTATTGGGGCAACCACTCGGCTGCTTCGGCACTGGCAATGCGAGAAAAGGTATTGGCGGTATTTTTTAAGTCTTCAGGCCCTTTGGCTGCCGACATCTGGCCGAGCGCTTTGCCCATGGCCATTTGGAATTTTTCGTTTTGGGCGCTCAGGCTGGTGGCGCAGAGGGAAAAGGTGATCAGGAAAATTGCGAGATTTTTCATGGTGTTATGGTTGATTGATTGATTGATTGATTGATTTTTGGCATTGGGCACCCGTAGGGGCACCCCTCGCGGGTGCCCCTACCGACACAGGGCACCCGCGAGGGGCGCCCCTACAAATCATCATTGTTCCCCTGGTTTTTCACAAATTTTTCACCAATGGTCATGATCAAACCCAGGAAAATAAACCGTTTGGCCGGGGGCAAAATCGGCGAACCCGCAAAACGCCCCTGCTCATCGGGCGTATTCGAAAAGCGGTAACCAGATACCTGCCGGAAACCAGGAACATTATTGGCAGCGATGTACACCACCGTGAAATTGTCCTTGATGTTGGTGATGTAGGACAAGGTCAAACTCAAGTCCTGGAATACGGGGGTTCGGCTGCCGTTAAAAACCGAGCTGTTCGGGTCGTTGTAAGGCCGTCCCGATTGGAAAGCATAAGTGGTGCTCAACATGGTATTCAACTCGTGAATCCAATGCTTATAAACGACCGCGACGTTGTGTTTGGCGGCAAAATAAGGCATAGCCTGCGTTGGGAAATCCCGGTAATTGCGCTCCGTATCCAAAAAGCTGTACGACACGTAATAATCGCCGTTTTTGATGCTTTTGGAATCCCGCCAAAACAAGTCGATGCCCCGGGCGTAACCGTAGCCGGTATTTTGAGGCAACTCCGCCGTTGTTTTGAGCAAGTTGTGGTAGTTTTTATAATAGCCTTCCACCCGAAAGATGTAGCCTTCCACCTGTTTTTGATAAGTCAAAATGTAATGATCGGCTTGTTCAAATCCGACATCGGTGCTGCGCCGCATTTGGGTATGTTCGGGCGTTTGGTAAAACTGGCCGAAAGAGAAAGCCAACTGCTCACCCTTGCCCAAAATGTAGGCAGTAGACAAGCGGGGTGCTATATTGCCGCGCCCCAGTAGACTCGACTGTTCTGCGCGAACGCCCACTCTGGCCAGCCATTTTTCGCTGAATTTGAGGTCGGTTTCGGCAAAAGCGGCCAGATAGTTTTCGTTGTGCAGGGTTTTGAAAGTTTCACCCTCGGTGTAGTTTTCATCAAAAACACTCCAGATGTGTTCAGCTCCAAATTTGAGTTTGACAGCATCACTCAAGGACTTGGTCAAGGTGAAGCGGCTTTGCGCCGATTGTTGCAGGGTATTGAGCTGGAAGTTTTGGCGGATTTTATCGCGATTCCAGGTGTAGGCGCTGCCGACGAACAAGGTCCAGTCCTTGAATACCACATCGCGGTAAGAGGTATTGAGGTACAGGTTTTCACCGCTGAGTTTAAGGGGCATTTTTTGCTTTTCATCACCGTCTACCGCCACATTCATGTTGAAGCCATTGCTCAAACCTGTGGCGTAAAATTTGAAGATGCCCGTTGAGCTGGTTTTCGTTTTAAAACTGAGCTCTACATTGCCAGATTCAGGTGCCTGTTTCCAGTCGAAATTCTGCTTGATCAATTTAAAATAGGGGCTGAGGTTGGAATAGGTACCGCTCACACTCAGGGAGCTTTTAGCCCAACTTTTTTGTTGCGACAGGCCACCACCTACCGAGAGCAATTGAATCCCGGTGGTATTTTGGGTCGCCACATCGCTGCTGTTGAGGATCAGTGCGGAAGACAAAGCTTGGCCGTATTCCGCCGAATAGCCCCCCGAACTGAACATCATGCCCTTGAACATAAAGGGCGAAAAACGATTGCGGGCGGGCAGGTTTCCGGTCGTGCTGTTGTAGGCGTTTTGTACGTAGAGGCCGTCGATCAAAGTGCGGGTTTCATAAGCTGCTCCACCCCGTACCAACAGTTGCCCACTTTCCTGATTGCGCACTGTGCCCGGTAAGGTCAGCATCGCCCCGGTGATGTCAGCCACTGCACCTGCAGTCAGGGCAATGTCGACCGATTTGAGGATGACACTTTTTTTGGTATCACTGGCTTCAAATACCCCGGCTACGATGGTCACCGCATTGAGTTCGTTGACGGTTTCTTTGAGTTTGAGGTTGAACTCCAAATTTTGGCCCTTCAACTCCAGCGGCATACTCAGGGTATCAAAACCGATGTAGGTGATTTGTAATATCTGTTTGCCTTTTTCCTCCGTGCTGAAGCTGAATTGGCCATCAAGATCGGAAGAAGCGCCATCGTAAGTGCCCAGCAGGACGATGTTGGCACCGATGATGCTTTCGCCTGTATTGCTTTTTACAGCGCCTTTGATGGTGATGCTTTGGGCATGTACCAGCAGACAAAACAAACCAAAAACGATGCTGAGTAATTCCTTTTTCATGGCAGTAGGTTCAACGAACTTGGGTTGAACGCTACAAAGATGCAGGGTGAGGAGGTCTCTTGAAAAAATAGTGAACTGAAGTGTAGAAGGAGTAAACTGAAATGTGGGAACTTGGGAGTGAAGTCATATTACTGGACATTTAGCTCGAAGGACATGAATTGCCTCCAGCTTTAGCTGGTGGATCGGGTCATTCCCCTTAAGACGGGCTTTAGCCCAAACCTTAATTTTTACGCGAGGGCTAAAGCCCAAAAACAAGTATTTACTGCTTATCCACCAGCTGAAGCTGGAGGCAATTCATGTCCTTCGATTCCAAGAAACAAAAAGTCAAGTAGTATGGAGTGAATTACATTAAATCGGGATCAACTATCGTTTTGAGCAAAAACAGGATATGCAATTTCGCCTCTTTCTGCTGGTTATGTTTTTGATTTTTGTTTGGGCCTTTGACTGGAACCATCTCCTGTACGGCGACATCGAGCAAAAGCAATTTGATTTTTGGTACGAAGATGAGTTCCTGCCCGTGGCATTTCAGGATACCATCCAGGCAAAGGTGGATTTCAGTACATATTACTTGAAAAGAGTGCATTATGGCAGTAAGAACTTGCATCCTCAAGGCGTACTGAAACTGGATTACCAAACTTATGACTTCATAGAAGTTGGTGATGTGTTGTCCAAAAAAGCTGGAAGTACGGTGGCTACTGTGATTAAAAAGGATGGAAAAAAACATTCCTTTGACCTTCAATATTGCAAGCTAAAATTTTATAAGAATGACAGGGAGCAGGATGAACGATGATTTATGTGTTAGGGTGATTGTATTTAACCTCATTTCTTGGCAACAGCCGCTCCTGAAAAACACCAAACAGCCCCCCTCCTACTCCATACATCACTACATCCCAAACATCAGCGGTATAACGTTGAAAAAACAGTGGAAGTACGCATTCAAAGACCAAACTGACATACAAACTGGCGACTAAAATCATCGCTCCACTCAGGTACAAGCCCGCATCAGCCCTAACCCACCGCATGAACAACGCTGCAACAGAAAGCAACAAGGGCATACACAACAAATCGGCAAAATAATGGCTAAAAAACATCTGCACCGGCACCTGGCCAAACTTCAAAACCAGGTGCACCGCATATAAGGCCAGCAACAGTGAAAAAAGAGGGTAACGCCGCATCATACCTGATCCATTATCCCGGAGCAAGTGCCACCATTGCAATCAAAGCGGTAATGGCGATTAAAAAAATCCACCAAGCCGAGTTCAAAACCGAAAATTTCAACTTGTCGATCGGCGCATCCGAGTCCTTCAATCGCTTCAGGTAATTGTTGAATTG
>JAIXOO010000200.1 GCA_027486765.1 Saprospiraceae bacterium | reverse complement strand
GTTCCGGCGTAAACAATGCCCTTTTTGCTCACGCTGAGGTTGTAGACAATATTGGAGGGTAAACCTGATTTTTGGCTGAAATGTTTGAATGAATTGCTGGGTAAGTCCCACAAAAACAGGCCATTGTCCGAACCAATCCACACTTTTGATCCTTGCAGTGCAGCACAGATGACAGTCGATTTGCGCAGCAAATCTGGCAGCTTGCGCAAAATATTCCGGTCGTGTTGCAACAGCAGTATACCTCTGGTGCTGCCAACCAACAATGAATCCTGGCCAATGTCTAAAAAACAGGAACTAAAAAAATTGTAGGCCTTGAGTGGTTCGAAATGGCCACGGTCATAGCGCATGATTCCGCCGGGTGTACCGATCCAAATGCGCTGCATCCGGTCCTCATACAAGTTCAGTACGACCCCCTGGGGCAGACCATCTTTGGTGCTGAGCAATTGGGTGAACTTACCTTGTTGGTATCGCCAGAGCCCCATTCCTTCGGTGCCGATCCACAAATGACCATTATGATCCGCAATGATGGAGTTGATGCGTTGCGCTCCGGCTGGAGGTAGCCGAACGGCTTCAAATCCCTGTTTGCCCAAGCGGGCCAAACCACCTCCGTAGGTGCCTGCCCAGATTTGCTGCGCAGAATCCAGACAGATACTCATTACTGAAGCGGTAGGTAACCCTGTGGACTCATCGTATTGCTCAAAAGTATCCCCCGCATACCTAAAAATGCCATCCCCACCCGTCATCGCCAACCAAAGCTGCTGCTCGCGATCGATGAATAGATCACTGACGATGTTGTGGGAAAATCCATTGTTGCGGTCAAAGCGCCGGATGCCACCTGGCTTCATTTGATACAAGCCATCCTGAGTACCCAACCACAGGTTTTTGTTCTGGTCAAATGCCAAACGCCTTACCCTTCCTTTGACCATTTTCGCAAAACCAGGTGGGTTGAATTTTTCATATACCCCATTTTTGCGGCGGTACACCCCTCCACGGGTAAGCAACCAGAGGTTGTGATCAGGATCGGAGTAGAGCCTGAATGGTGCATGGAGTGCTTTGTCCCCAGTGGGCAGTGCAATTTCCTGCCATTGGCCTTTGCGCAAAGTGTATAGGGGGGCATCGGGTCCACAAACCCAGATTTGTCCCTGGTGATCGGCAAAAACCTGGCGGAACTGATGTTCTTCAGGCAAGTCCGCTTTGATGATTTTGCCCCGATCAATACCATAAACTTTGTCTTTGACGGTGCACCAGATGCGTCCTTGCTGGTCTTCGGCGAGGGAACTGACTTCACTTTGTTCAGGAGTGGTTAAAAAAAAATAGTTTTTGAATTGAGATCCATCGTAGCGGGAAAGCCCATTTTGGGTGCCAATCCAAATTCTCCCTTTCCGGTCGGCTATAAGGGCCATGCAGATGTTGTTGGCCAAGCCGTCGTTCATAGAAAAGCCAGTGAAATGTTGACCGTCGTAACGAGAAATGCCACCCATTGTAGCAATCCATAGATGGCCTTGTTGGTCCTGACACAAAGCATTCGCTTGTGACTGGATTAGGCCATGTTCTACATTCAAATTGACGAAGTTGTACTTCTGAGCCCATACTCCCGTCAACACTACCCAACTTACGGCCCAACATATACTTCTTTTCATCCGGTAGACAATATGCTAGCAAGTTACAATTTCGTGCATAAAAATGAAACCCCTACCAAAGGGGCAGGGGATCATGAGAAACTGCTCTATCGTCGGGTGAAAAATGTCTTTACAAGACAAATTTACGATAAAAATGGCGGCTGTAAATCCCCCGGTTAGGGGGAAATATGGGGGTGTTGGGGCAGCCCAGTGTGGCTTCCTAATTTCAGAAATAACCAAATCCGCCAATTTTCCTCTCTACAATCCCTGATAATTCTCACCCCTATTCCCCTTTCTACCTTCCCCAAATTTCCTATCTTTGCGGCACTTTTTTAAACCAAACGCTAAGCAGACCACATCATGGCTTTCCGCAAAGAAAAAGACAGCTTGGGTTACGTAGATGTACCCGCTGATAAGTACTGGGCCGCACAAACCCAACGCTCCAAAGAAAACTTCAAAATTGGTGGGCACTTGATGCCCTTGGAGATCATCCGTGCTTTCGCCATTCTGAAAAAAGCCGCCGCTTTTACCAACTTTGAAGCAGGGGAATTGTCCAAGGAAAAAACCGATTTGATCGCCCAGGTGTGTGATGAAATTTCGGCAGGAAAACTGGATGACCAATTCCCTTTGGTGGTGTGGCAAACCGGTTCGGGCACCCAATCCAACATGAACGTCAATGAGGTGATCGCCAACCGCGCACACGTCCTCACTGGTGGGACTTTGGAGGATGCCAAAAAAGTACTGCACCCCAACGACGACGTGAACAAGTCGCAGTCTTCCAACGATACCTTCCCCACGGCAATGCACATTGCCGCCTACAAAATTTTGGTAGAAACCACGATCCCTGGCATCGAATTGTTGCGCGACACCCTCAAAGCCAAGTCGGCCGAGTACATGAAGGTGGTCAAAATTGGTCGTACCCACTTGATGGATGCCACCCCGCTGACCTTGGGTCAGGAGTTGTCGGGTTACGCAGCCCAATTGGACTACGGCATCCGCGCCATCAAACATACCCTGCCACACGTGGCTGAACTGGCCCTGGGTGGTACAGCGGTAGGCACAGGATTGAACACCCCTCCGGGATATTCCGAAAATGTAGCGAGCCACATCGCCCAACTGAGTGGCCTACCCTTCGTTACGGCGCCCAATAAATTTGAAGCACTGGCTACTCACGATGCCCTGGTAGAAGCCCACGGTGCGCTGAAAACGGTCGCTGTTTCCCTGATGAAAATCGCCAACGACATCCGTCTGCTCGCTTCCGGCCCACGTTCTGGGATCGGCGAAATCATCATCCCTTCCAATGAGCCTGGGTCTTCCATCATGCCCGGCAAAGTGAACCCAACTCAGTCCGAAGCCATGACCATGGCGATGGCGCAGGTAATGGGCAACGACGTGACCATCAACATTGGCGGCATGAACGGCCATTTCGAACTCAACGTGTTCAAACCCGTTATCATCTTCAACTTCCTGACCTCGGCGCGCCTGATCGGCGATGCTTGTGTGAGCTTCAACGACAACTGCGCAGTGGGCATCGAACCCAACTACGCCCGCATCACCGACCAACTCAACAATTCCTTGATGCTGGTGACGGCGCTGAATACCAAAATCGGCTACGACAACGCGGCCAACATTGCCAAAAAAGCACACGCTGAAAATACCACGCTGAAACAAGCCGCCATTGATTTGGGCTTGTTGACCAGCGAACAATTTGATGAGTGGGTGCGGCCTGAAGAAATGATTTAGGACTGCCTACGCTGGTACAAGTCTCCAGACTTGTACCAGTATTTTCGCGTCTCTGACGCACGAGCAACGCAAAAATACTGAGTTCTTACACGTCGGAGGCGTGTTGATATTGGTACAAGTCTGGAGACTTGTACCAGCAGAAAATGCCGGATTGTGGAGACGCACGGCCGTGCGTCTCTACGGTACGTTGCGCTGATTTATCGTAACCCCAAAAACAACTCCACCCATGCACCCGATAAAACAAACAGCCAGTGGCTACGTCTACGAACAGGGAAGCACCCGGGGCATTCCCGGCGTGATGATCAGCAACCAACGCCAGGTCGTTTTGACTGATGAGAACGGTTATTATGAACTGCCCCTGGAAGAAGACTGTAGCATCATCCTTACCAAGCCAGCTGCCTACAGCTTCCCGTTAAACGAACACCAACAGCCGCAGTTTTATTACCTCTACCGCCCCAATGGCTCGCCTGAGCCCGAGCGATTGAGTCCCTACCCCGCCATTGAGCCAACAGGAGAAGTGCCCAATCCGCTGAATTTTTATTTGATCAAAACGGAGCCCAAGGCAGAGTTCACCGCTATTTTGATGGGCGATATCCAGCCTGAAACCAGCAAAGAAGTTGATTATTTCCGCCGCCTGGCTGTACCTGCTTTGCAGGCTGAGCAAGCCGACTTTATGATCCCCCTCGGCGACCTGGCCTGGGATGAATTGGAAGTTCACCCCGATGTGCGCACCGCGATTGGGGAAATCGGCAAACCTTGGCACGTTGTGATGGGCAATCACGACATCAACATCCGCGCCTCGGCCAACCGTTTTGCGCGGGAAAGTTTCCAGTACTTTTTTGGCCCTACCTATTACTCCTTCGATTATGGGCAGGTGCATTTTGTAGTCTTGGATGATGTGGATTACAGCGGCTGGAACCTGAAACGGGACGAGCAAGGCATCACCGAAGGGCGGCTAGATGCCCGGCAGTTGCAGTGGCTGGCCAGCGATTTGGCTTTGGTTCCCAAAGACAAGTTGGTTTTTATCCTCTCGCACATCCCCATTTACACCAAAACAGCATCGCACAACCCTTACCGGAACATCATGAACCGGAGGGACTTGTACGCTTTGCTCAAAAAACGGCCCCACTTGTTTGCCGCCTCGGCGCATACGCATACCATCGAGCAGGTGGATCTGCGTGAAGGAGGCTGGGAGCAATGGAATGGTCCCTTTCCAGAACTGATTTCCGGGGCTATTTGTGGTGCCTGGTGGCAAGGGCCCCTGGAAGAGGACGGCCTGCCCATCCGCATGGCGATGGATGGAGCACCCAATGGGTATTTCGTTTTCCAGTTTTCAGGAACCAGTGTACGCTACCAATTTAAACCGCTGGGGGTGCCCGAAAGCAAATCCCGTTATGTTCTCCGTTTTCCGCGCAGCCCTGGTTCAAGTGCTGGCGAGCTGGTCGTCAACGCTTTTGCTACCCCGCCCGATGCCTTGATTGAGGTGAGTTGGAATGGATCAGATTTTGTTCCGCTCAAACAGTTTGAAGGCATCGATGCTTATGTAAATGATTTTTTGGAGACCCACCGGGAGAAATACGACATTTGGATGGGTGCCAAGGTGAATTTGCACTTGTGGAAAGGCGAGTTGCCCAAAGGATTGGGGGATGGTAAGCACCAGTTGAAAGTCAGGATTGTGGAAAAAAATGGGGAGCAGTACGGGGGCGTGCATTTTTTGGAAGTCAATACACTCGCCAAAGCGAAAATTAAGGGGTAATAGTAGCAACTGCCATCCCTGAGTGTTCCTTGAGTGCCTGAGGTTTCTTAGGTGGTGAAATCATGGTTTTTACCACCTAAGAAACCTCAGACACTCAAGGAACACCTAAGGGGCGACAAATCTAAAACTTCCAATCCAAGCCTATCCAGACACTCCTGCCCACACCATCAATCCCCGATCCATGCGTGCGATAAGCTTCGTTGAACAGGTTGTTTAGTCCTGCTTGTAGCTCCACTTGTTTGAACTGATACGCACTGCGCAGGTTCAGCACATTCCAGCCAGGGGTACCCCCTTTAGGAATCCGTGGATCGGACTTATCTCCACCGGCCAATCGATCCTGTTTGCTGGCATACTGCCACTCGATGCGGTTGAACCATTGCTTAAGTGGTTGGTATTGCAGTGCCACCCGACCATTGAGGGGGGGGATGCGGCGCATCGGTTCATTCGCGGTAGTATTTTGGCCGAAAGTATAAGTCAGGCTGCCTTGCAAGTTGAAAATTTTGTTCAAAGACCAGGCAAAATCGACTTCTGTGCCCCGAATAAAGGACTCCGCAGCATTTTCCTTTTTGTACACATCACTTCCCTCGTAAATGGGCGACCCTTCAAAAGTGCTGCGAACCCGCGTCACCAGGTCGCTCAACGCAGTGTAAAACCCAGCCACATTTGCCTGAAACTTGCTCGAACTGTACTTGTAATTCAACTCGTAGGTAGTGGTTTTTTCTGGAGAAAGATCATAACTCGGCACCTCGATGCCAAAATCAAAACGCCCAAAACTGGTCATGTCGTTGATGTTGGGCGCGCGGAAACCGGAATAGATGCCCCCGGAAATGGCGTGGTTCTTACCCGCCTGATACCGCAAAAGGGCATGTGCCACCAACGCATCGGGCCTGATCTCGGTATCCCCAAATGTGGCGTCTTTAATGGCCAGGCGCACCTGATTGTAGCGCAAGCCAAGGTTCAGGTTCCAGCCTTTCCAGCTCAATTGATGGGCGGTGAAAGCTGCTGTGTTGGTCGCGTTGGTTCCTGCTGGATAGAGGCCTCGGCGCGGGGTGACGGCCCCCGTTTCGGTATTGGTATTGGTGCCGCCACTGCTCACTTTGTCGTCGTAAAGCTCTAGCCCGGAGGTGATTTTCCAAAAAGACAGCGGTTGCGCGTGCCATTCCAGCACGTAGCCGAGGGTACGGATTTCATCCAGTTCATTGCTGCGGATCACTGTGTTGTTGCGCTGGAAAATGCGGCCTTCTTCGGCAAATTGCCAGGAAGCGGTCAAGGTCAGGTTTTGCAGCCAGGGCGATTGCCCTTCCCAAGCCAGACGACCGTAGGCCATTTGGCGGGTTTGTGGCTCAAACTGGGCCAGCTTCGCGCCCGTCACGTACTGATCGTAACGTTCTACCTCAGATTGGAAAAGGCCATTGTAGGCCAGGGTGAATTTGGCGCGATTGCTGAGTTTAAAAACTGCTTTGGCATCGGCGGCCCGTTCGCGATAACTTGATGGGCCTTCTTTGCCCAGGCCTTGTCCGGCATAGTGATCCCCAAAATTGCGCAGACTGGTCCCAGCCCGGAAAGCTATTTTTTTATTCGCTGCTTTCAGTTCGGCATGCACGGTTTGTTCCATGTCCCGATCCAGGTAACGCCCTAGCAGGCGGCCACCAAACTGCCATCCTTCCGTGGAAAATTGTGGTGTGGCCGTTAAAACTTGGATGGCACCGCCCATGGCATCGCTGCCGTACAACACCGAACCAGCCCCGCGCACGACCTCAATTTGTTCCACACTGAATACATCAATGGTGTTGAAATATTGATTGGGGCCAAAGCGGTAAATAGAGTTGTTGAGCCGCAAGCCGTCCATGAGCAGGAGTGTTTGGTTGCCGGTTAGCCCACGGACAAATGGGGAGCCGCCGCCATGGTTGGTTTTTTGCACAAAAACTCCCGTCAAACCCATCAGTGCTTCGGGTGTGCTGCGAGCACCATTGTGGACGATGTCGATGGCTTTTAACACGCTGATTGCTTCCGAACTGCTGAAGCTTTGATTCAAACTACGTTGCGCGGTGACGACCAGGTTATTTTGGATGAGGCTGGGTTCAGCGTTGAGATAAAGTGTGTCGAGCATTACATTGGAACCACTGAGGGTTATTTTCCGCTCTTGCTCTGTATAGCCCAGCATCGATACCAACAGCGTGTAAGCGCCTTGCTGTGCCGGAGCAAAAATAGAAAATGAACCTTGCTCATTGCTGGCGGTACCTCGCTGGGTACCCTTGAGCCAGAGGTTCGCGCCAGCGAGCGGCGCTTTGGTTTTGGCATCAAGCACCAAACCTTGGATGTTTTGAGCCCAAAGTGGGGCTTGCAACAGGAGGAATAAGATGGTGAGAAACTGCTTGTTCATGCTGCTGATTTTTATCAGACACTATGTTTATACCTCTAGACATTTTGCTCGGAGGACATCAATTGCCACGCGCTAAAGCACGTGGCAATTGATGTCCTCCGAGTAAAAAGCCAAAAGGTATGCATAAAAATGGCATAGTGTCTATTCCTGTTTTTTCAGAAAATCCTCCACATTGTCCAATTTCGGCGACTCGATGACTGCCTTCCAGTCGAACTTGGCATCCATCGGCGTCAAGGCTTTTTGTGGATCAAAAATTTTGGGGTTTACCGGAAAAGCCTTGTATGGGGTGAAATCAGGTTGATCGCCGAACAAGTCAGCAAGGTCACTCGCCGCTGCATCGTATTGATTTAGGTACGGAATGCCCAGGATATTCCAGAAGGTTTTAAAAATACTGCCAAAACTGTAATGTTGGTGCCCTACATAGTTGCGACGAGCGTAGGGTGAAATCACCATTAAGATGCTGCGGTGCGCATCTACGTGATCCTGTCCATCTTGCGCATCATCCTCGGTGACCACGATGGCCATGTTTTTCCAATAAGGGGTATTGGACAAAAATTCGACCACACGACCTAGGGCCAGGTCATTGTCGGCCATGTAGCTGGCGCGGTAGGGATATCCGGCATTAGGGCGTTCACCAGCACCGTGGTCGTTGGGCAGAATGATGGTGAGCACCTGGGGTAAGGTTTT
>JAIXOO010000047.1 GCA_027486765.1 Saprospiraceae bacterium | reverse complement strand
CTTAAAGTAAAATTTGAGTGCGCAGAAGGAAACTTTTGCAGTAGAATCCCTCAAATTCGGGGAAACCTCCCTCCTACTCCGTAGGAATGGCAATCCCGAGCCAAGTTTCGGTAATTTTTTTATCGAAAAAGGTGTAGAGACTAGATGGGGGACGCCTAAAGAGATTGATCCATGGCGAAGGGATAGTCCAGACCACAAACACCTGTAATTTGCAGGTAGCGGCGAAAGTCGTAGTTGGTAAGAAAATCCTGTGGCCATCCGGCCGTGCGGGTTCGAGTCCCGCTCCGGGCACGTTAACGAAGCCAATTATCTGGAAGCAGGTAGTTGGCTTTTTTGTTTTGCCCCTTTAATCCAATGGAATCCTTAATTTTTTGGCCGTCCATTTTGTTTTTTTCTCCATCAAATCTGTGAACTCCTTTAAACCAATCAAATGCTGGTGTATTTTTAATACTTTATCCTTTGTCTCGATTTTCAAATACCCACCTAAATGGTTGAAATGCATTTTTATGATATCATCCCATTCAATACTTGTTTTTTTACCCCGCCAGTTTTGAATAGTGATTAGCTGTTGATTAAACCAAACTTTATGGTTACGGTAAAAAATAGTCATCAAAGCTCCTAAACCGCCCAAAAAAATAAAAGTGATTATTGCTGCAACGGCATCAGTTTTGTCGCCAAACAAGACTCCATAAATTGAGAAGCCACCAAAAAGAAAAACACTGCCTATACCTAAGAATTGATACAGTTTGCTCATTCGCAGTTCAAAATTTCCTTCTACGTTTGTTTCGATTTCCTGGGTGTGTCCACCTTTTAAGGTTGCTAAGAAAATAGTGGACACAATGCTGATAATACCATACAACAAAAATCTTTCCCAATTCATTTTCAACGATTTAAATAAAATTACTTTGTACACGTAAAGCTGCCTTAAAACTAAGGAAATTGAACCCAAAAATCAACTTTTTAAGTATAATGTAGTTGTATCCTAAAACCACATGAGAAATCTATTCCTTTTATTTTTCCTCCTGCTTTTCAGCCACACCCTTTTTTCCCAGACCACCACTTTTGACAACGTCCACGAGCTCCGCCTCAACAAACAACGCCAAGGCATGCTCGTCCTCGGCACTTGGGCGCTGGGCAATATGGCCGTCGGAGCAATCCGCCTTGGTCACACCAGTGGTGAAAATAAAGCCTTTCAACAAATGCAAATCGGCTGGGGTGCGGTGAACCTTGGCATTGCTACCTTGGGCTATTTCAGCACACTCAAGGTTGATCCTAGTGCCTGGGATACTTTCCAGAGCGTCCAGGAGCATTACAAAATCCAAAAAATCTTGTTGTTCAATGCTGGCTTGGATGTGGGCTACATGCTGGGCGGCGCGTATTTGATGGAAAGAGGAAAACGAGAAGTGAAAAACGCAGAGCGTTTACGGGGTTTCGGGCGTTCGATCCTGATTCAAGGTGCTTTTTTGTTTGTTTTTGACCTGTCCCTACACAGCATTTTGAGCAGTGACAATCAAAAACTCAAACCATTGTTGACCCAAAGCAGCATTGGTTTTGCGCCAAATGAAGTGCACTTGCGTTTGAATTTGAGCAAATAAAGGCGGCGTTGGCTATTTTTTCACCTGGCCAGCAACCTTGAATGGGCAAGTTGTGCTACTTTTAGCCTACTCAAGCAAACCACCATGCCTTCTACCATCCTGATTCCAGCCTCACAAATGCAGGCTACTTTTGAGCAAATTTTGATTCAAAAAGGTATGCCTACCGACCGCGCGTATACCTGTGCCGAGATTTTCACCCAAAACAGCGTTGATGGGGTCTATACCCACGGGGTCAACCGTTTTCCCCGTTTTGTGGAGTACCTGACAGAGGGCTACATCAAACCGACCGTAAGCCCAGGTTTAGAACACCGCTTCGCGGCCATTGAGCAATGGAATGGCAATCTGGGGCCGGGCCCACTCAATGCCCTTTTTGCCACCGACCGGGTTATTGAATTGGCAAAAACCCACGGCATTGGTTGTTTGGGTTTGGCACACACCAACCACTGGATGCGGGGTGGAACCTACGGCTGGAAAGCAGCCCGCAGCGGTTTCATTTTTATGGCATGGACCAACACCATCGCCAACATGCCCGCCTGGGGGGCTTTGGACGCCAAACTGGGAAACAACCCCTTTGTACTGGCCCTACCCTATCAGAATGAAGCCATAGTGCTGGACATGGCCATGTCGCAGTTTTCATTCGGCGCGATGGAACAATCCGCCATGAAGGATGAAAAATTAGTCGTCCCAGGCGGCTACGATGCAGCGGGCAAACTCAGCCGCGACCCACAAGCCATTCTGGAAACGGGGCGTTCTATACCCATCGGGTTTTGGAAAGGTGCGGGCTTGTCACTGCTTTTGGATATTCTCGCCACTGTTATCTCGGGTGGCGCATCCACGCATGAAGTGAGTAAAACCAAAGTAGAATACGGGGTATCCCAGGTTTTTATCGCTATTGATCCGATTCGCTTGGGTCATGCCGAGGAAGTGGAAAAAATGGTAGAAACAATCATTCAGGACTACCAGGAGTCAACACCATCGGAAGGGGGCAATAAAATCAATTTCCCGGGAGAAAGGGTACTGGCAACTCGTGCCAAAAATCTGAAAAATGGCATACCAGTCTTACGAACAGTTTGGGATTCAATCGAAGCTCTCGTGTAGAGACGCACGGCCGTGCGTCTCTACCGGGTCAATGCTTTTTCAAAAACTTCGTCTTTAAGACCAGGTTTTTCACCTTCTCCGCGTGGCATTCCACTTCCTCCCGATTGTCGGTCAACCGAATATTTTTGATCAAAGTGCCCCGTTTCAGGTTCACCGAGGTGCCTTTTACCTTCAGGTCTTGGGTCAGTGTTACTGAGTCTCCATCTTTCAACTCATTGCCATTAGCATCCCTGGTTACCTGAGTGTCTGTAGCATCGCCGCCGTCGTAGTTGTAGTACTCGCTATCGTAATCGTAGTCGGAGTAATCGTCTTCGTTGTTGTTGTGCATAACAAGCATTTGTGTTGAATGAATATGCCGCAAAAGTAGCTTTAATCGATTAGAAAAAAGCTACTTTTAAAAGTGAAAAACCAACAGCAACATGCAAAAACATTATCTACTGCTCTTTTTTTATCTGGCTTTTTGTCAAATCTTGGCTGCCCAATCTGGTCGCAATCAGTTTTACATTACCAACCAGGAACCATTGATTGTTCAACCCTATACGGCTTTGCCACTCGGGGCCATTCAGCCCAAAGGCTGGTTGCGCAAAATGTTGGAGACCCAACGTGACGGCCTGACGGGGAAGTTGGACAGCATGTACGCCCTCGTTTGTGGCCCCAACAACGGCTGGTTGGGTGGCACAGGCGACAGTTGGGAGCGCGGCCCCTACTGGATCGACGGATTGGTGCCCCTCGCCTACATCCTCAATGATGCCAAACTCAAAGCCAAAGCCCAACAATGGATCGAATGGAGCATCAAAAACCAACGCGCTGATGGCTACTTTGGCCCCTACCCTTTCGATGAAAAAAAGATGGCTAAAATTCCAGGCACGCAACAAACCATCAGCGAGGATTGGTGGCCCAAAATGGTGATGCTCAAAGCTTTTCAACAGTACTATACGGCCACTAAAGACCAACGGGTGCTGCAACTAATGGATAAATACTTTCGCTATCAGCTCAAAAATTTGCCCCAAAACCCACTGGGTAAATGGACTTTTTGGGCCGAACAACGTGGGGGAGATAACCTCCAAATTGTCTATTGGTTGTACAACATCACCAAGGAAAAATACCTACTGGATCTCGCCGAAATCATTCACAAACAGTCCTTTAACTGGACGGATGTTTTAACCAATAACACCATCCGCCGCCTCAATCCTTATCCCGAATTACACTGTGTCAATGTAGCGCAAGGCATCAAAGAGCCACTGATTTATTACCAACAGCATCCCGAAGCCAAATATAGCTTGGCGGTGAAGGAGGGTTTGCAAGCTTTGAAAGACTGCCATGGGTTTGTGAATGGCATGTACGGTGGGGATGAAGAATTGCATGGAAATGACCCGATTCAGGGCTCGGAACTTTGTTCTGCCGTAGAATTTATGTATTCCTTCGAGAGTATGCTGCCCATCACCGGAGACGTATATTATGCGGATTACTTGGAAAAAATTGCCTTCAACGTACTCCCCACGCAGCACGACGATCAGTTCATGCGCAAACAATACTTCCAGCAAGTGAACCAAGTAGAAGTAGTGGACAAAGGTCATAATTTTGCCAATGACCACGTTGGGCGGATGGTTTTTGGCACTTTAAGTGGATATCCTTGTTGTGTGAGCAATATGCACCAGGGTTGGCCTAAATTTGTACAAAACCTCTGGTATGCAACATCAGACAATGGTCTGGCCGCACTGGTTTACGGGGCTTCAGAAGTAAAAGCCGTGGTTGCAGGAGGACAAGAAGTGTCATTTGTAGAAGAAACCAATTACCCCTTTGAGGATAAAATAAAATTCACTTATCAAAGCAAAAACAAAACGCGTTTTGCGCTGCACTTGCGTATACCAAGTTGGTGCAAAAAGCCTGTTGTCAAAATCAATGGACAAGTAATGGCCATTGCGATGGATAAAATTGTAGCCATTGTCCGTGAATGGTCGGCAAATGATGTGGTGGAACTGGAATTGCCGATGACTATCCAGTTTTCACAATGGTATGAAAAGTCCTTAGGAATTGAACGAGGCCCTTTGGTTTATGCCTTGAAAATTGGCGAAAGTTGGCGGGAGGTCAAAACCCCGGAGTTTGAAGATACTTTTTACGAAGTAACCCCTACCACTCCATGGAATTATGGCATCTCGGCCAAACATATCCATGCAGATTCTATGCAAATAAAATTCATGGGCAAAATGGCGGATAATCCCTGGAATTTGGCCAATGTACCACTGCAACTTACGATCAAGGGGCGAAAGATTCCCAGTTGGGGGTTGTCACAAAACTCAACCGCCAAAATTCCTTATCCATCGCATCCCCATGTGGAACTGGGAACGCCCTTGGAGGAGTTAACTTTGATTCCTTACGGCTGTACCACTTTGCGGATTGCGCAATTTCCAGTAATCGATGTGTATAGACCAAGGTAACCCCTTCCGTGTCCTCCGTTTCCTTGGCAACCGAAGACACCAAACCACCTAAGAATCGCAAAAAAATCCTTCATTTTTAAAAAGTCCAAAATGAAAAAATGGCTTTTGCTCCTTCTGTTTTTACCACTTTCCCTTTTTGCCCAAAAGAAAAAAACTACCCCACTACCACCTCCGCCCCCGGAAATATACTTCCCCAGTGCGCAAAATTGGGAAAAGCGTAACCCCGAGACACTCGGTCTGAACGCTTCAAAAATCAAAGCAGCCATTCAATACGCCCAGGAACAGGAGTCCAGCACCACTCGTGATTTGGAACTGGCCCATTACCAAAGTTTTGGCCGCGAACCATTTGGCGAAGCAGTGGGGCCGCTCAAAGAACGTGGACCTGCTACGGGCTTGATCATCTACAAAGGTTACATTGTGGCTGAATGGGGTGAACCTGCGCGGGTAGACATGACCTTCAGTGTTACCAAAAGTATGGTGTCCAGCACCGTAGGGCTAGCTGTTGACCGAGGGATGATCAAAAGTGTACACGATACTGTTTATCCCTACATGGCGCCCATTTGGGTGATGGAACCTGGCAAACGTTTTGATCGGGCTGAAGCTTTTGGTCAGCCCCATCTGTTGGATTTGTTCATTACGCCACACAACCGCAAAATCACCTGGGACCACTTGTTGCGCCAAACCAGCGCTTGGCAGGGCACCCTCTGGGGCAAGCCAGACTGGGCTGATCGCCCCGCACAGGATTCCAAAACATGGCTCAATCCGGAAAGGGCTACTCCTGGCACCGCCTACGAATACAATGATTCCCGCGTCAATGTATTGGCCTTGGCAATGCTCAACATTTGGCGGCGGCCGTTACCCCAAGTCCTTAAAGAATACATCATGGATCCCATTGGCGCTTCCAATACCTGGCGCTGGTATGGCTACGACAATTCCTGGGTGCTGATGGACGGGCAGGTGGTACAATCCGTGAGTGGCGGGGGCCACTGGGGCGGTGGCATGTTCATCAATGCCTATGATATGGCGCGTTTTGGCTACCTAAGTTTACACAAAGGTAAGTGGAAAGGCCAACAACTGCTGTCAGAAGCCTGGTACAAAATGGCGACTACCCCGACTCCAGTTAAGACAGATTATGGCTTCATGAACTATTTTTTGAATACCGATCAAAAAGCATTACCGAGTATGCCAGCCAATGTTTTTTGGCATTTGGGCAATGGAAACAACGTGATTTTTGTGTTACCAGATCAGGATTTTGTGGTGGTTGCCAGGTGGTTAAAGGGTGATGGAATGGATGGATTGGTGAAGCGGGTGCTGGAAGCGAAGGAGTAGTCCTTTTTTTTTACATGAAAATCAGTTTCTTAACAAAAAAGGTGTATCTTTGTGCCGGCAAATCGCCATATCACCATTTTAGTTTTTTCCAATGCATACTGGAACAGTAAAGTTTTTTAATGAGTCTAAAGGTTTTGGATTCATCGTTGATGATGCCTCAAAGGAGGAATTTTTCGTACACGTTACGGGTTTGGTTGACAAAGTCCGTGAAGGTGACGCTGTCACTTTCAAAGTCGAAAATGGCAGAAAAGGAATGAATGCAGTAGAGGTTAAGCTTGCCTAATCGCAAGCGTTGATCTTTGATTGATAAGAATCCTTACCCCCGGCAATCCTCCAATTTTTGCCGGGGGTTTTTATTTTTAGCGTGGGCTTTTTTCGTCCCTTAACGGATTAACGTTACGTCTCCTTTAGCTTTAAAAATCTCGCCATCCAGCCCTTCTATTTCAACGTACCAGGCAAACACCGCCGAAGCCATCGCCAAACCTTTGTGTACTCCATTCCATCCATGTCCTTCTCCTTCTCGCTTAGGGAAGAAATTTTCACGGCTGTACATCATTTCTCCCCAACGATCGTAAACCTGGAATTTGATTACTTTTTCGATGTCTTGCCCTAGCTTGATGTCAAAAAAGTCGTTGATGTTGTCTCCGTTGGGAGAAAACGCATTCGGAATGTAAAATCCTGGTTTAGGATCAACGATGATGATTGTTCTCGCCACAGCCGCACAGCCATTGGTATCAACGATATTCGCGGTAAAGTCTGTGGTTTTGAACAGTTGAATGGTGAAATTGCGGCAAGTGTCACAAGCAATGGTGGTAGTGGTCGTGTTGGTACTCCAGCGAAAATCTTGCACCGTATTGAGGCTAAGGTTGGTCACCGATTGTAGTTGCACCGTTTCACCTCGCTTGATTGTTTGTGCTGGTGTTACCTGTAAATCTGCTGCAACCCCCGGATTGATGAGTACAGATTGATTCCAGGTACAACCCCGTACGTCTTGCACAGCTAGGGTATACAATCCATCTTTCAAGTTGTTGAAGGAAGGATTGGTGCCAAAAACACCTTGTCGCCCCAGGCGATACAGAAAAGGACCTTCGCCCCCACGCACATCCACGATTTCCAAAGCACCATTGTCTAGTCCAGCACAAGTAACGTGTTTGACGTTCAAGCTCAAACTATCCGGCGAATCGTTGAACACGAGCACCACTACCGTATCGGTACTACGACATCCATTCAACAAATTTTCAACCTCCAGAATATAAGTCCCTTTTTCATCCACCAATGGTTGGGCCTCCTTCCGGTTAAAAAAGGCATTTTCAATTTGGTACCAGCGGAAACTGGCATTGTTTTGACTGCTTTTGCCAATCTGAACACTTTGGTTGTTACAATCCAATTCCTGGTCGGGGCCCGCGTCGGCCAGTGGAGCAAGGGTATCATTGACAATCTGCACCGAATCAAGGGCGATACAGCCATTGCCTTGATTTTGAACCAGCAGCCGATAAACACCAATTTGGCCTAGGGTCAAACGAGGGTTGGTACTCAGGTTCATCATTTGTCCAGCATTGGAGCGTTGCCATTGGTAGGTCCAGGTCTCCCCCGGCCGAGCCTGAGTGATGCTCAGCGTCACAGAATCGCGCAAGCAAGTCAAAGGTTCTGCTCCATAAATGTCCGCTACCGGAACCAGGGTATCAGGGACAGCAGTATAACTCGCTTCTCCAATACAGCCCGTTCGGGTATCGATCAGCTGTAAGGTGTACTTTCCTCCTCGATTGATCAACAATTGGGTGTTTTGAGCATCGAGAATATCCTGACCAAAAGCGTCTTGCCATTGGTATTGATAACGGTTGCCAACTAAGGTAGAGTTTCCGAGCAAACGCATGGTATCCACCCGGCAAGATAATCCTCCTTGTGGATTGATGCTCAAGGAAGGACGATAAGCTAAATCCTGTAATTGCACGGAATCCAGCTCGCTAATGCAACCATATTGCCGGTCTGTAACCAACAACGTATACAAACCGGGTTGGCTCACTCTGGGACTGCGTAGGTTGCGGTTGGTGAGGGTGATGCCTGGGCCAGTCCAGTTGTAACGCCCCTCGCTGGTATTCAAACCACCCAGATGCACATCGCGCCAAATACAATTCAATACGGTATCTGGTCCGGCATTGGCTACGGGTAAAGCGATGTTTTGTATCGATATAGAATCAATTTTTTGGCATCCAGTTGCATTGCTCACCTCAAGGTAATAGGTTCCTGCAGAATCGATTATACGGGTGGAGCCTGAAAAACCATCTCGCCAACGGTACTGCTCAAAACCCTCGGTGATGCTAATGGATGTTTCCGTACCTGCACAGAAATAGGGTTTACCGACAAAACTGAATTGGGGTACTGGCGCTTGCTTCAACACAAAGGTGTCCTGATTAAAACAACCATTAGTACCCAGTACCTTAACCTGAATGGTGCCAGCATTATTGACGGTATAAGCCGCTGTTGTATCCGCATTGTTCCATTGGTAGGCTTCAAATGGTGTGGTAGTGCGTAAGGTCACTGTATCACCGGGACAGATTGTGCGAGGCCCAACGATTTCAACAGGGGGTGCCAGCTTCGGAAATACACTGATCAAAGCATTCCCTACACAATTGAGGTGATCCACGACTGTCACGCCATACAATCCGGGTTCACGAATGATGATGCTATTGTCGGTTTCACCATTCGTCCAGTTGTAGGTAGAAAATCCAGTTTCTACCTCCAAAACCAGCGTATCTCTTTCACACAAAAAACGATCACCCTCAATAATGGGGAAAGGGAGCCTACTTTGTACAACTTGCACGGTAGCACTTCCCGGACACCCATTGGGGCCGGTCACTTGAACGGAGTAAGGCCCAGCCGCCCCTACCATAATCGAACGGGCAGTATCATTGTTGCTATTGGTCCATAAATAATTGGGATAGCCCTGACTTGCGGTAAGGATGGTGGTTTCATTGCGACAAATGATCAAATCTCCCGTAATGCTGATGAGAGGCGAGGGTTTGCCGATGATGTTTTTTTGAGCACTCGCCCGACAACCATTTAAATCAGTCGTAACGAGGGTGAAGTTACCACCCACACGTATTTGGATGGCGCCGGTACTTTCTCCGGTAGACCAGGCATAGGTTCTAAAGCTTCCATTGAGTGCAAAAAGCAAAGTTGATTGTCCTTCACAAATTTCATTTGGCCCTGAAATATCAGGAGTATCTACACTGACCGCTTTTACTGGGTAAAAAGTAGAAGTGGAACATCCATTGCTGTCAACGACCATAATGTCATACCTACCCCCTACCCCAACATTAATGACTTGTGAAGTAGCCCCAGTCGACCACCGGTAGCTGTTAAAACCAGGCCCTGGATCCAGTACCACGCTGGATCCGATACACAGCACTTTTTCCATTCCCATTCCCCTTGGAAGTTTGGGTTGAACCAAAGCTAGATCAATTGAATCGCGATTGATACAACCATTGGCCGAGGTTGCTACCAAGACGTACAAGTCTGGATTACCTACTGAAATACTGGCGGTGTTGCGTCCGTTGGACCACAAATAGGTAGCGTAACCCGCTGTTGCGTTTAAGTTGGCTCGGGTCCCATCACAAATGACTTTATCTCCGGTAATTTCTGGTTTGGGATTGCTCAACAATTGAACAGTAAAGGAGGTATCACCCACACAATTGTTGAAGTCGGTTACCGTCAAAGTAAACAAGCCACCGCGACTGATCATAATTTCGGTAAGGGTATCACCAGTAGACCAACGATAGGATTGATAGCCGCGGCCACCACTTAGTTCGGTTGTCTCGCCAGCGCACAATTGAGTTGCACCCTGGATTGAAGGGATCGGATTACTCACCCTCATGACGTTGACGGAGTCTTTTCCCGAACAACCATTGGCGTCCGTAACCCGAACAGTGAGCGAGCCGGATTGGTTGATGACTACGCTTGCAGCACTGCTACCAGTAGACCAGGTGTAACGGTCATAACTGGCGGATAGTCGAACAGTAGTCGTTTCTCCGGGGCACAAAACCAGGTCTCCCTCAATATCGGGTGTGGGGCTTGAAAAAACTACTACTGGCAAGGAATCAACCCCCATACAGCCATTCGCTGCGGTAACTGTTACTGCATAATTACCCCGAGCAGTAACCGATATACTGGATGTTGTGGCTCCGGTTGACCAAAGGTAAGCTTGATAATTTCCGGGCGTGATAATGGATCGTTCCCCGCTGCAAATCCGCCCCCCCCCTGCAATATGCGGGCGCGGATACGGAATGGTGTCAATGGTTGCGGCGGCAACACCTTGGCATCCAAATGCATCCGTAACAGAAACCCGGTAAGTTGCAGGGGTATTGATGGTAATGCTTGTACTGGTATCACCTGTTGACCACAAATAGGCCCGAAACCCGGGATCAGCGATCAAAGTTGCAGTTTCATTGCCACAGAAAAATTTATCGCCCCCCACCTGAATGGCCGGGTTGGATCTTTCAATGATGCTAATGTTACTCGAAGCAGTACAGCCAAACTCACTGGTGACCGTCAAACTTACCGGCCCTGGACTGCTGATCTCTACGTCTTGGGTTGTCGCATTAGTTGACCAGCGATAAGTAAAATTACCATTTGGGCCGGTTATGATGGTGCTCCTACCCTGGCAGAAAAAAGT
Organism: Saprospiraceae bacterium; assembly: GCA_027486765.1. Taxonomy (GTDB): domain Bacteria; phylum Bacteroidota; class Bacteroidia; order Chitinophagales; family Saprospiraceae; genus Haliscomenobacter. Next base: position 6,240 of record JAIXOO010000047.1, on the reverse strand, counting down.
AGCCCCTCTGATACCTGCGGGGGGATTACTTTTTACATCAACCATGATGGAACCAACAATGGTGCACCCTTCACCATCCGTTACAGTGACCGTGTATTTTCCAGCGGTGCTGACCAAAATAGAGTTGCTCGTACTAGCGGTTGGATTCGACCAACGGTAAGTATCAAAAGTATCAATAACCACCAAGCGGGTGCTTTCTCCTATACAAAGAATGGTATCACCCGTGATCAACGGATTGGGTGCTTTTTTTTCAAAAATTTGAATGGCATCGGTTCCTTTACAGCCATCGTTCGAAGTTACGGTTACGCTGTACATACCAGCTCCAACTGAGGGCAAGGTAGCATTGCGGCTGCCATCTTGCCATTCATAGCTAGCAAATCCTGTAGGTGCCTGAATAGTGGTTAAAGAACTGGGACACAAGACTGTATCAGCTTGCAGTTTGACTATTGGCGCTGGTGTAACGTTAATGACAACCGAATCGGAATGCACACAGTTGCCCTCCTCTACAGTAAACTCATAGACGAGGCGCCCCGAAAAATTGAGGGGGATGTCAACAATGGCATTGGTGCGGCCATTCGGTTTGATAAAGGCAGCTCCTGCTCCTTTAGCTCTCCAGATGTAGGTCTCACCATTGTTGGTAAATGTGGCGGAGCCCGTTAAGTTGAGGCTTGTACCCGCACAAACAGTGGTGTCATTGCTGGTCGTGAGTTGAACCAGATCACAATTAGGATTGGCGATACAATTTAAGAAAGGTGCGGCAGGGCCATCCCAGTCAAAGACAAAATCCTGGACTTTTGTCGAGTCAAAGACAGGAATACAAACCCCCACGAAAAAGTCAACCAATAAAAAATAGCCTTGACCTGGCTGTACGATCATCGGTTTTAAAAAGCCATCACCAACCAAACCTTCAGTGGTGTCTTGCGAGGAAGGCCTCATCCCTGTCTCCAGCGTGCCCAATGCACTAGTTGGCGGCTGAAAAAAGGAACAGCGGATGGGGTTTCCCAAACTATCACAATGCAATTGCCCAGGAAAGATCGCAAAATCGAAATCTTGGATACAATTGGTTTCAATTTCATCGATAATTTTGAACCACACCAAACTATTAGGCGGCATGTCCTTCCGGAATTCAAAATAAAACCAACTGCTGATGTTCTCCCCCCTTTGTAAACAACCTTTGTTGTTCTTGAAGTTGGCAAAATCATCAATACCTCGTCCCAATGGCAAGAATGAAAATGTGCTATCGCTACAAATCACTTTTGCGGTTCGACAATCGGTATTGGGCTTTTGCGCCTGGACATAAAAAGAAAATAAGATGGGTAGGACCCAAATCGAGTTTTTGAGATAACGAATTCCCATGATTGTTTTTTTAGTTGCCCCCAACTCCAAAGACAACGGTCTCTGAAGTGCCAGTGTTCCAATAAACGACACCTTGGGATAGGTGCAGTTTACCAATCATATGTTCACAGGATTGCTAAGGCTGGAATGCAGACCTGAATGGATAGAATAGATGTCATTTTTATTAAAGTAACGCAAAAAACGGCTAGACAGGTACGTGAGGGGACCGTACACAAACAAAAATAAAGTATATTTCTTAAACGGGAAGGGATTTTTAAAAAACTTGTCGTGAAGATGCCGAATAGAAAAGGGCTCGCTACTGCGAACCCCTTATTTTGTTACAGCTTCCGCCGTTGTGATGTTTTCATTTTTATAATCTCTTTCAATCAATCCATCCCGCATACGCACGATCCGGTGGGCGTGATCCGCAATATCAGGTTCGTGAGTGACCAAAATGATGGTATTGCCAGCTTTGTGAATTTGTTCGAACAAGACCATGATTTCGTAAGAGGTGACGGAGTCGAGGTTACCCGTAGGTTCGTCAGCAAGAATGATTGAGGGGTCGTTGACGAGAGCCCGGGCAATTGCTACCCGTTGGCGTTGACCACCCGAAAGTTCATTGGGGTTGTGGTCCATCCGGTCCGCAAGCCCTACTGCTTCCAACATGGCTTTGGCTTTTTCCAGGCGGGTATGTTTGTTGATGCCCGCATAAACCAAGGGCAAGGCCACATTTTCAAGGGCCGAAAGCCGGGGTAACAAGTTGAAAGTTTGGAAAACGAACCCAATTTCTTTATTGCGTACCTCGGCCAATTCAGCGTCGGACATAGAGCTCACATTGGTACTATTGAGGAAGTAATCTCCGCCAGTGGGGGTATCCAGACAGCCCAGCACGTTCATCAATGTTGACTTTCCTGAACCAGAAGGCCCCATCAGTGCGACATACTCATTTTTATAAATGTTCAAACTCACCGATTGAAGGGCATTCACCTGGGTATCTCCCATGGTGTAAGTCTTCTTGAGCTCGCGAAAAGAAATGATCGGTTCCATGTACGAAGATTTGTGTTGTCCGTGCAAATTGCACTTTAAAGATCAATAACCTTTGGCACCATAAAGAAAGTCCCGTCTTGTTGGGGCGCATTGGATAAGGCTTTTTCCCGTTCTACCTGGTTTTTTACCTCGTCTTCGCGCCAAACGTTGACATCCTCGTTTAAGTATACCAAAGGTTCTACATCATTGGTATCTAATTCCTGAAGCTTTTCCACCATTGTCAAGATGTTGCTAAGGTCTTCTTGCAAAGATTGGCGTTCGACATCAGAAAGTTCTAAACGGGCCAAATGTTCAAGCCTCGAAATTAAAGTTCCCGTGATCGTCATGATAAATTCTTAGATAAGTAGGCGATTTTGTTCGACAGCGGTAAAAATACACTTTATCCTTTCATTAATTTTCTAAACTTCTCAAAGGATAATTCGTGCTGCTCAACAAAAAACGTATTTTAGCCGCGTCACACAACGAGTACTGCATAAGTTAGTTTAGATCAAAGCATGAATCAGCAAGACCAAGTCTCCAAAATCAAACACGTGGCCATTGCCGGAAATATTGGCGCCGGAAAAACGACCCTTTGTACCCAATTGGGCAAAAGTTTCAACTGGGACATCCACTATGAATCCGCCGACGATAACCCCTACCTCGTTGATTTTTACAACGACATGAACCGTTGGTCCTTCAACCTGCAGATTTACTTTTTAAACAGCAGGTACCAACAGATTCTGTCTATCCTCAGCGGAGAAAAAACCGTCATTCAGGATCGAACAATCTACGAAGATGCTTACATTTTTGCCCGCAACCTGTACGATATGGGTTTGATGACCGGGCGAGACTACCATAATTACCTGGATTTGTTCGAAACCATGTCTTCCCAGATCCAGCCACCCGACCTGCTTATCTACCTGCGTGCCAGCATCCCGACGCTGGTGGACCACATCCAGATGCGGGGCCGGGACTACGAGGGCAGCATCAGTTTGGACTACTTGCGTCGCCTCAACGAAAAATACGAAACCTGGATTGACACTTACAGCAGTGGTCGTCTGCTGATCATCAATGCCGATGACATCGATTTTGCCCGCAGCCAGGACGACCTGTCCAAGGTAGTCAATATGGTGCAGGCGGAGTTGCATGGGTTATTTTAATATCCCATGAAATATTCACTGGTAATCCTGTTTTCAGTCTTTGTTTTGAGTAATGCCATTGCTCAAAAGGCAGCATTTGTGCTCGGGCATGTAGATACCCTCTATTCCAAAACCCTACAGGAGAAAAGGGTTTTGAACATCTTTTTACCCAGCGCTTATTCGCCGGACTCTGCACACACCTACCCGGTGATTTACCTGCTGGATGGTGCCGCCAATGAAGATTTCATCCATATTGCTGGCCTCGTCCAATTTGCCAGCTTCCCCTGGGTTGAACAGTTGCCGCCATCTATTTTAGTAGGTATCGCCAATACCGATCGCAAAAGGGATTTCACCTATCCGGCTGCTCCCGGTTTCAAGTTTCCAGCCGAGTTGGCAGCTTACCAAAGCGCTTACCACAATGCCGGTGGTTCAACACGTTTCATGGATTTTGTAGAAAAAGAATTGCAGCCTTATATTGATCAGGCGTACAAGACCAATTCGGAAAAAACTTTAATTGGGCAGTCTTTGGCAGGGCTGATGGCTACGGAATTCTTGCTAAAAAGGCCACAATTGTTTAACACATACATCATCATGAGCCCAAGTTTGTGGTGGGACAATGAATCCTTGTTACAACTCCAACCTACCCCACCTAATCCCGGCACCAAAGTATACATAGCAGTGGGCAAGGAAGGCAAGATGATGGAGAATGATGCGCACAATCTGGCCAAACTGCTCCAAAAAAGCCAAAAATTTGCCAAGGTTGGGTTTGAGTATTTACCAGAGGAAGACCATGGAACGATTTTGCATCCGGCGGTGGCACGGGCGTTCAAGTTTTTGAATCAAAAGAAGTAGATCTTGAACGAATATCAAGCAAAAAACCCTAATTTCATCCAATAAATACAGGTGAAATGGGAAATAATCCTACTCCATCCGGCGATGTTTTCTGCGTGTCTTGCCAAACTCCAATCCAGGGAGCATACTGTCATCAATGTGGAGAAAAACAGATTGATCCAAAGCATGACTTCAACTTGTTCTATTTCTTACGGGAGACACTAGAGCAGTACCTAAACTTTGATGCAAAAGTTTTGCGAAGTTTAAAACTGTTCTTTATTCAGCCAGGAGGCCTTACGCTAGCCTGGATTCAGGGACAGCGTAAAGCTTACATGAAACCCTTAACCCTTTTTTTGACGGTGGCGGTTGCCGTTCATTTTTTCCTACCAACAACCAATGTCTACTTTGAATTACTGGATGAATTGGTCAGTGGTTACAACAATGGCAATCGGCTTCAAAATGTTCTTGGATACAACATGACTCAGGCCATCCAACAAAAAAGCCAGGCATTGAACATCACTCCTTCAGCTTTTTACACCCTAGCTTTCAAAAACTGTTGGGAAAATTCTAAACTTTTTTTGATTGCTATTCCACCCTTTTGGGCCTTTTTCATCTGGGGGCTTTATTATGCTCAAAATCGATATTACCTTCCTCATCTCATTTTTGCCTTGCATGGTTTTGGTTTTTTCATGGCACTTGATTTACTATTTCTTCTTATCATGTCTGATTTGTTGAAATTTGAAGCAATTGATGATCTCTGGTTTTTGCCTTTGTTTATTGGCTATGGGGTTTATTTGTGGAGGTCTTTACGAAAAGTTTACGGCAATATTTCCTGGCCCTTGCAAGCTTTGAAATTCCTGGGCACTCTGATTTCTCTAATTTTCAGCATCATTCTCTACCGCCAAATCATTACTGTTTTGACGGTGGTTGGGATGTAGGAACTTTTTTTCTGAAATAGTTTAACTTTGGTCAAGCTTTAACCATATTCCAAAATGATGGTGCCCACCAAACAATCGACCATGCTCCAATTCATCTTCTTTTGCCTCAATATATGCTTGAGCTGCAATATCAATCAAATTAGTTCAGAATCACTTGAACCCATTCTCCAATCCCATGATGCCAACCGCCAAGTCATTCCCATCGGGGGCAATGCCTGGGTGAGCAACGGGGGCAAAATCAGCAAAACAGGCCTGGAAGATTGGACGAATCCAGCGACGGTATGCACTGTCTACGCCCGCTTCACCCAAGCAGGGAAAATCAAGCTCTCCCTCCTTGCTAACGCGCAAAACAGCCAGAGAAAAATCAAAGTCAGCCTCTTGGGCAAAAGCAAAACCATCAGCGTCAGTGGAGCTGGTGAAAAAGAGTTTTTTGTTGGCGAATGGAGCATTGCAAAAGCCGGATATGTGGCCATAGAAATCCAGGGAGTAAGCAAAACCGGAGCGAGTTTTGGCACCCTATCCAATGTAGCCATCAGCGGAACTGCCATCACTCCCGAACTCAGTTTTGTGCAAAACAACCAGGACAACTACTTCTATTGGGGTCGCCGAGGTCCATCGGTACATCTGAATTACAACACCGATGGCATGGAAAAAATCGAATGGTTTTACAGCGAAATCACCGTGCCCACGGGCAACGATGTAATTGGTTCCTACTTTATGGCCAATGGTTTTGCCGAAGGTTATTTTGGTTTTCAAGTCAATTCGACAGAAGAGCGACGGGTTCTATTCTCAGTATGGAGCCCCTTCCAAACCGACAATCCCAACTCCATCCCCGCTGATCAAAAAATCCTGATGGCCCGCAAAGGGGAAGGCGTCTATACGGGTGAATTTGGCAACGAAGGGGCGGGAGGCCAGAGTTATTTGAAATACAATTGGAAGGCGGGCAATACCTATCAATTCTTGCTTCAGGG
>JAIXOO010000151.1 GCA_027486765.1 Saprospiraceae bacterium | reverse complement strand
ATGAATTCAATGCCTTCCTGCGGCAAAAAACTTTCAAAAGACTCAAAATACTCGTGGGTGCAAGCCGGGCCGCCGTGCAGGAGCAACACTTTGATTTTCGGGTTGTTGCCAAAACGTTTGGTCCACACCTTGAATTCACCCTTGGGGGTTTTGATGGGGATGAGGCGGACTCCACCGGATTTGGGGTTCGCGTCGCTGGTGCTGGAGAAATAGTCTTCCAGGTGTACATGGTCAGCGGATGGTGTAGCTTGTGGCTGGCAAGCATTTAAAGCTGCGATGAGCAACAAAAAAGCCAGCGAGGAAATGGGTTGGAGGGCAAATGATTTGAACATGATGGTGTAAAATTGATGAAGAAACAAGATAATGAATGTTGGCTAAAAAAGGGCTTAGCTCCCCTGGATCAGTTCCACATAAAACCGCACCACATTTTTAAAATCCGCAGTGCTGATTCGTTCATTGGTGCCATGGGGCCGCTTGAGGTCTTCGTCGTTCATGCGCACAGGCATGAAGCGGTAAACATTCGGAGAAACCTGGCTAAAAAAACGCGAATCAGTTGCACCCAATACCAAATAAGGGGAGACCAGCACATCCGGAAAACAACGCTTAATCGTACGGTGAATCAGCCGAAAACCCAAAGTGGCGGTATCCGAAACGGGAGAGGGATTGGTATCGAATTTCTGATTTGATTCGACTTTTATTCGCTCATTGTCAATGGCTTTTTTGACATGGGCAATCACACCCGCTACGGAGTCTCCGGGCAAAATCCGAAAGTTAACTTTGGCGATGGCTTCAATGGGCAATACATTGTCCTTTACCCCGGCTTCCAGAATGGTGGGAGCAATGGTGGTGCGCACCGAGGCATTGCCGGGATTGGACTGCGCCAACATGCTGATGATGGTGGATTTCAACAGCCAACGGTTGGCCATGGCCATTTTGGTGCCGAAGGGCATCTCCGGGGCAAGGTAGTCTTGCAAATAACCCACAGCCCCCTCCAGGCGTGCCGGGAAAGGATGTTTTTGGAGTCGGTCGATGGCCGTGGCCAATTCACCAATGCTGGTTTGGGGGGGAGGCATGGAAGAGTGGCCACCATCACCTACCGCCGTCAACGTTAAGGTCGTGTAACCCTTTTCGGCAACACCCACAAAAGCAATCGGCTTAGGAATATCGGAAATTGCATCCACCTGGATGCTTCCACCTTCATCCATCACGAATTCCAATTCGATCTTGCGTGCGGCAAACAATTCGGCGATTTTTTTTCCTCCATTGTGGCCCGATACTTCTTCATCGTGACCAAAGGCGAGGTAAAAATCGCGCTCCGGTTGATACCCTTTTTGCAACAAGTGCTCCACCGCTTCCAAAATGCCAATCACGGTGACTTTATCATCCAGGGTCCCGCGCCCATACAAAAAGCCATCGGCGATTTCAGCAGCGAAGGGCTTGTGTTTCCACAATCTTTCGGTGCCCTGAATCACCGGCACGACGTCGTAATGCCCCATCAGTAGGGCTGGTTTGAGCCCAGTGTTTTTGCCTTTCCAAGTATACAATAGAGCATATTGATTCACCCGCTCGAGCTGCAATTGGGCATGCACCAAAGGGTAGGTTTTGGCCAAAAAAGCAACGAATTTTTCAAATTGAGCACTGTCGATCAGAGTAACATCGGCATTCGAAACGGTGCGAAACTGGATGGCTGTTGCCAGGTGCCCAACCACTGAATCCCCGATGGCCAGGGCTGGCGCGGGCGGAATGCCCGCCATCTGTTTGGAAGACACACGGAAGGTGTTGAACAGCATAATCAGGACCAAAATGGCAAAGAGAATGGCCAGGTATTTGAGGAGCTTCCACATGTTTTTGAATTAAAGATAAGTGGAATTTTTTGACTGTAGGCTTGATGAAGAAAAACCGTGTCCTGAAAAGGTAGGTACGGCTTAAATCACCTTCAATCGCAGCGCCAAAGCCTCCTGAAATCCCCGGCTCACCGGCAAAGTATGCTTTCCAATACTGACGTAGTTGTAGTTGTCGATCACCGCATCAATCTTAGTCACATTGATGATGTGCGAGCGATGGATGCGCATAAAATCGCCTGACTGCAACTTTTCCTCAAAGGTGCCCAGGGGTAGCGCCATCAGGTATTCGGTACTGGCTGTATGGATTTTGCAGTAACTGCGGTCTGCTTCTGCAAAAAGAATCTCGTTTAACATTATTTTTACCATTCGATCCTTGTAGCGCACAAAGATGCGATCGGAGAGGATACTTTCTTCTTTGTGGACAAGTTCGGCTGGCGCAGCAGAAGTGGTTTGGCTTTTTTCCTCCGCTACTTTTTGCAGCACCAATTCAACGGTGCGACTCAGGTCAGCTTGCCGGAATGGTTTGGACATAAAAGCGTAAGGCTGAGCGGCCTTGGCCTGATTGTAGGTGTCGTCGTCTGCATTGGCGGTGAGGAAAATCAGGGGGATTTGATGGATTTCGCGGATGTTTAGCGCCGTTTCTATACCATTCATTTTACCTTTCAAAGCGACGTCCATGAGCACCAGATCGGGTCGGGTGGCTTCAATGCTTTTGAGGGCATCTTCCCCACGCGGGATAATGCCTGTAACGTCGTAACCGAGCTTATTGAGCATCATGGAGATATCGGCGGCAATGATGATTTCGTCTTCGACGATGAGGATTTTGGCGTTTTCCATGTATAAAAGAATCTACCGGGCTTGAACTTTTGCTTAAAGATACGCTGGATTAGGCAAAGCGAGTATACAATTTCACGACGAATAATTCCCCTGCCAGGCGTATTTCCCAAAAAGAAACAAACCAATGCTGGCAACCGGCGTGATGATCAACATGGCGATTAGCCCAAAAATCAAATCATCTGGATTGCCTGAGCTGACTTTGGGAATCCCCAATTCAAAGATACCAAAATAGGCCGCAGCTACCCCCAGCAACATCCAAAGCAGACCCATGAATTTTTTTAGCGGGTTTAGCCTCTTTCCCCAAGTTTCTGCGGTGGGTTTTTCACGCAAATACAAAAGCCCAATCACCAGACTGATGCTCATCAATAAAATAGGATAGGTCAAACCAGCGAGATAGTAATGTGCGTCCCTACCCAGATTGGCTTTTTCAATCAAATACGTCGCGATCACTGGTGCCATGCCCCCAAAGATGCCATAACTGATGTGATAAGGCAGTGAAAAGGAGGTATAGCGGATTTGGATGGGGAACAGCTCCACCAAAAAGGCCGAAGAAGGACTTGCGGACATTGCGCAGATGATGACCAACAAAAGAGTGAGCCCAATCAGCGTCCAGCGGTCAGCGTTATTCACGGTAATGACCTGGCTCAATTCTGCTTTGCCCATTTTTCCTTGCTTAATGCTTTGTTTTTCGATGCTTTGTTGGACGGTGCCATCGGTAAAAACTAGGGTGCTGGTGGTAGTACGCAAGGAATCGCCGTTGGGCAGGAGCGTATGGCTTGTCGTTACCTTTTGGGCAGCCTTGTTTTCCGTGCGCTGAGCGGTGGAGGTAGTCCGGTACATTTGGCTGTAAATGGGCCGAAAACAAACAATGGCTAGCAACAACCCCAACATCAGCAGGGGCTTACGGCCCACCCGATCCGATAGCCAACCAAAAAGTACGTAAAAGGGATTGCCCAGCAACAAGCCGACCATGACAATTTGGGAGGTTTGGTTGTAGTCCAAAAATCTGAATTTGATCAAAAAATTTTGCACGTAAACGATGGAGGCGTAACTGGCTACGCCGATGCCCAAGGTCAGTCCAAAAGTGGCCAAGAGTACAACTTTTAAGTTCTCCTTTTTACCCAGTGCTTCCTGCAAGGGATTTTTTGAGGTGCGCCCTGTTTGTTTTGCTTCCACAAATAGGGGAGACTCGGCCATACTTTTGCGGATGTAAATGGAAATGCCCACCAGAATGGCCGAAACCAAAAAAGGGATCCGCCAACCCCAACTTTCCCAGGCAGTGATACTCATGGCGTTTTTGGTCAGTAAGATGACCCCAAAGGAAAGTAAGAGCCCACATGGGCCAGCTACCTGAATCCAGGAAGTCCAGAAGCCGCGTTCGCGCACAGGAGCGTGTTCGGCCACAAATGTGGTAGCACCGCCGGTTTCACCTCCAATGGCCAGCCCCTGCAATAGCCTTAAAATGAGTACAATCAGGGGCGCCAAAAAGCCGATACGCTCGTAACTCGGCACCAGTCCCGTGACAAAAGTGGAGCCTCCCATCAGCACCAGGGTGGCCATGAAGGTGTATTTGCGCCCGATCAGGTCACCCAGACGCCCAAAGAATAAGGCGCCAAAGGGCCGCACCACCAAACCCGCCGCAAAAGTAGCCAGGGTGGCTAAAAAGGCAGCGGTAGGATTTTCTTTGGGAAAAAACTGGCTGGAAATAATACTGGCTAGTCCTCCAAAAATAAAAAAGTCATACCATTCAATTACCGTACCTACCGTAGCAGTGGTGATGATGGAGCGTAAAGGGTGCTGTCGCATAGAATTCTTTAATAGGTCTTAGGTGTCTGATTATTATGTGATTGATGATTTTTTCGAGTTGCGAGTTCCGAATACATGACTTACGAGTTTAGAAGTGGGCTGCCGCAGCGACTTAGGCACAGCCTTGGTTTAGGTCGCTGCGGTAGCCCACTTCTAAACTCGTAAGTCATGTATTCGGAACTCTTCACTCAAAAAAACACAACTACTCAAAATTAATGCTGCACCACCAAAGGAACCGTTTCCAACCGATCTGCCGTACTCAGCACCAGGGTATACATGCCATTAGGTAAATCATGCCCAGGCATTTGCCAGCGCATTTTTTGCTGCTGGATTACCTCTACCTGACTGGTTTTGAGGGTGCGCCCCAATGCATCGTGTAATTCGATGCGGAGCTTTCCGGAAATGAGCGGAACAAAACTGAGTTGGATTTCCGCATCGGCTGGATTGGGGATTACCTGCAACTGAGCTGTTGGTGGCTGTACTTCGCGTACGGGCACGGTGGCCCTGGGCGGAGCTTTGAAGCGTACGCTGAGGATTTTGTTCTCCGCTGTGTTCCAGTTGACCTCAGCGATTACTTCTTTGCTCTTGTCATTGAAGTAAAGGTGGGTTACCGTGGTATCTACTCCCAGGAAGGAATCCCAGGCATTAGTGGTGTTTATAATGACATCGGTTACATCCAGCCAGCCCAGTATTTTGATCTTGGCATCCACCCTGTATTCCCGGTATTGGGTACTTTTTTCGCGCAAAACCTCGTATTGAGCAGAAGGTAATTTCATGGTCCCCGAAGCGTTGACGCTGGAAATCCGGGAAATAGCCATCCGAATCCGGATGGAGTCAAAGGCTGTACCAGCTGGGAGGTAGCTGATGACCGCCGGAGGTAACTCAGAGACTGAAAAACCCTGCAAAATATTAGTGGAAGACGAATTGGTGTCGAAAAAATTAAGGGGTGCACGGCGTTCAGGAAACGCAGGGCGTAATTTATAAATCGCTTTCAGGTTGAATCCAAACGGGTCAGTTCCGGCGTAGCCCATTGTTTCTAAACGGGTGGAAGTCAAGTTGTAATAGGTTTCGGTTACCCCATTGGTAGTGACCAAATCCGCCCCAGGGAAATTGGCCACATTTTTTCCTGCACTGGCTGGCAAGAAAACCTGATTGGCCAAAACACGAACCTTCAATTGGCTTAAATCCCAGGTCTGATTGAAGCCTGGCGGCGTATACATGCTTTGAGGGTCAACTGTCGGCTGATCATCAATGGCATAACGCAAGGTATCGCCTGCCGCAGGAAAAGTAGAAGAAGTTACGGTGATTTGAGCAACACTGCTCAGGCAGTAAACAAGGAATACTGCACTGTAAAGAATTTTCTGCATAATATGGTTTTTAGGTAATGAGGTTGGGGGATGTCATCAAACAAATGTTTTCTGGGATGCTGCGTTGAGTTTGGCCTCAAAGGCACCTTTAACAAATATAAGCACAAAATCGCTTCGGGGCTAATTTTCTAAAGCCCCCGAAACCCGAAAAACTCAATTGGATTTAACCGTAATCAACAACTCACTCTCAAAAACAGCCACTGGAGAAATGACCGTTTCATTAAGCGGTATCCGGTCTCCGTAGCGTTCTTTCATTTTCTTTTTTACCGCTTCTGCACTCAAATCAAAACTACTCAATTTTGCGAGTTTCCCAACCTCAAGCCCCGTTGCACGCTGGTACACCTTCCAGATTAGTTCGGAGCAATAGATTTTGTCGTCCGACCATTCAAAGGTCAGATCGTAGTTTTTTCCTTTGAACCCCTCGCCCACTTGTTTCATTTTTCGCAGGGCGCTTGGGGTTAACACCTGGGTCGCATTCTTCAATCGTTTGACCACGTATTTGCCTGCTTTTCCGCGGGCGATCCATTGTTCAAGTGGGGTGTTTTTGACGGGTTGAATGGCTTCAAAAACAAAAAATTTCTCGCCTTCCTGATAAATGATGCCACAATGGGAGTATTTGGATTTGGTAGCCAATTGAATAGCCTGGCTCTGACTGGAAAGAGAGGTTTGAAAAATGAGGTCGCCGTTTTTGAAGGGCGCATTTTGAGGAAAAATTAAAGCGATGCCCTTATTTTTTTCAGTATACAGGCCTCCAAAGATCGTCAAGGCCATCAAGGAGAACAGCAGTGTAGATTTCTTCATGTTTGTTGCGGTTTTAGGTGCGGAGTAAATTGCTTTACAGCGAACGTTTTTCTACTGCGTTTTGATACTAAAGGTGGAGGGTAACTGCCCGGTGGCTTTTTTTACTGCCCGATTAAAAGTTGATTTGGAGTTAAAGCCACATTCAAAAGCCAGGGCCAAAAGGGTGTAATGGCTCAATTTGGGATCATTGACTTTTTCCTGAAAATCAGCGACACGGTAGGCATTGACAAAATCGTTGAAATTTTTTTGAAAGCCGGTGTTAATCACATAAGAAGCCCAGGAGCTGTTGGTCTGAAGTTTTTCGGCCAGGTCGCTCAAAGTGAGTTCAGGATTGAGGTATAACTTTTCCCTTTGCATGATCGCTTCCACCCTTTTGCACCAGATTTGCACTTCGGCCGGGTCCGGCTTTTCTGCTCTTTTTGTGCTTGTTTCGGGGTGATTTGGCGCTACATCGGAGGCAGATGGCTTATCGGCGTCAAAAATTAGCCGATGTGGCTGGACCTGGATATAGCCGTTAAAACTGATGAAACAGATGTTGAATGCGACTATGGCGCGCAAAATCCAGTCGTCCTGGTAAGAAAGGGGCATGAACAAACCCAATAAGAACCAAACAATGGCCGCTATAACGCTGACCACCACCAAAGCTAAAAAATGCTTGTACCAGGCCAGGCGAATGGTTTCGATGTCCGAGCGCTCGGTGGGCAACCAGCGGCGGTAACGCTGGTACAAACGCAGGGATAAAACCATATAAACCACTAGTGATACATTTTCGGCAATCCTATGCCAGGTGTTCACGTGAAATGGATTGTGGACTTTTTGTGCCCACCAATCTACCCCCTCCTTTCCGCTAAGAAAGACCAGAAGGTGGTAGAAAAAATAAAGGAGGTAGGGCAGGAAATGCCAGTAATTCCTGATTTGAAATTTAAACTGAACATTGGTTTGACTTTTTAGGTAAAAATAAACCAGGGGCCCAATGATCAACCCCGTATCCTGAGGAAAAAACCACCAGTCTTGCCCCAAAATGTAAATGCCCATGAACCCCAACATCGAAGGAACATTGGTGACGCACAAAGCCAGGATCAGCCCTGCTAGCCAAAAATCGGAAGCACGCTCTTCTGAGATGCCTCTTTTGCAGAATTGGTAAACATAAAAAAGCCCTTGCAAAAAGGCAAAAAGCAGTACAAAGGCGTATACGTTCACTTGAAAATCCATGCTATTGCGGCGCTCGGGATTTTATCTCTGGCCAGAGACAAAACCCGATGCTGCAATAAAGGTTTGGAAACAACTTAATTTTTGTACCCCATCGATAACCCAGTGTCGCCATGTACTTTCAGTTCCACGTCGGCATTCTCGTTGGAGGGGTTGGCGATGACGACTGCGGTGTTTTTATCCACTTTCAGGCTCGCTTTTTGATTCGGCTGCACCACCACTGGCGAATGCGTTCCGCCATCAATGGGCGCCAGGTGAATCTTGAGGGGACTGGACGAAATGTTTTTTAAATCGACACTAAAAGCCCCATGTTGGTTGTTGCCCAGCACAAAACTATTCTGTGGGCCAATCGTGGTGGTGGAAGTCAAAGAGCCAAATATGCCACAGGAAGCCATAAAAAATGCACTGAAGCCGCAGATCAGGGTGATGATGATCTTTTTCATAAATGGATGGATTAAAATGGGTGATAAAATGATTGTAGGGTAAAATTCCATCCAATTTGAGGCTCAGTCGCTTCAAAATATGATTTGACACCTGGCAAAAACGAATCCAATAAAAGTACTAGGTTCATTTTTTCTTTTGCGAGTACTCCACCACAGCGTTCAATACTTTTTGGGTCAAAAAATTCGGGTTGTAATTCCTGGATTCAGCACTTGGTAGGACATTCCAGGCATTGAATACGACCACCATGTCGTACTCCGGAATAATGATCGGAAATTGGCCCCCGAAGCCATTGCCGCCCCAGGTAACTTCGGCGGGTTTATTGCCATAGGAGCCCAGCCACCACTTGTAACCGTAGCCACGATTGGGGCCAAATTTGCTGTAAGAGGAAACCGACTGCTGTACCCAATCTGTACTGATGATTTGTTGGCCTTCCCATATCCCATTTTTCAGAAACAAGTAGAACAATTTGGCTACGTCGCTTTTTTCCAGGTAAACCCCACCTTCGCTGTCCACCAGTCCGTAGGGGGTACGTTTCCAAAAATGATTTTTGATGCCTAGTGGCTCAAACAGGTGTTTTACTGCGTATTCTTCAATGTCCCGACCCGTGGCGACGTGGAAGATATGAGCCAGCAATACAGTGGCACCGCTGTTGTAATTGAACACCTTGCCGGGCTCGTCCGACATGGGAAAATCGATGGTGAATTTGACCCAGTCAAAACTGGCTTCCAGTTGGCTACAGCTGTTGTTGGGATCGGCGTAGGGGAGGTCTTCATGCCAATCAAATCCGGCAGTCATGGTCAACAAGTGCCGGATGGTCATTCTCCTTTTGCGGGCATCAATGTTTTTGACGGCAGTGGTGTCAAAAAAACTCAAAACCGGTGTATCCAGGTTCGGGAACTCCTTGCGGGTCACCGCCACCCCAATGATCATCGAAGTGATGGTTTTGGAAACAGACTGTAAGGTGTGGAGTTTGCCGCCATGGTAAAAAGGGTGCCACCAGGACGAGAAGTAGTTGTAAGGCCCGGTGGGGTCTGTCGCATTCAAACCACCTTTTTCAATGGCTTCCTGCTTGTACAATTCGGCGTAATTGCGGCGGTACGAGGCCTCATAAGCGATCTGGCCGTGCCGGATGATCAGCATGCCGTCTACATTGCCGTATTTTCCGGCAGCAAAATCACGGTCGAGGGCAACGAGGGAGTCGGCGTTCAGGTTTAGCTTTTTAGGGCTGTTTTTGGTCCAGGCCTGGGTGGGCCATTTGTCCTGGGCCTTGGCTGAAATTAGGCTGAGTAAGAGTAGGAGTGTGAGGATGGGCTTCATGGTATTGAGTTTTGAAATGTTCGTTACCGCGAATTACTCAGAGAAACATAAAGCGGCACAATTTATTAGCACAAAGAGGGGCACAAAGGACACAAAGGCGAAATGTTGACAAAGCGATGCACCCAAGGTTTGGTTTCTCTTTGTCCTCATTATGGGCAGAATGTCCTGTCAACGTCATGTCTTTGTGTCCTTTGTGCCCCCTCTTTGTGTTCTTTGTGCTCCAAAAATGTCGCTTTAGTGATTCTCTGAAAACTCGGGATGATTCATGTTAAAGACAAGACCTTATTTGATTCGTTTGCCCGGCAGCACCTGCCCACCCTGAAACAAAGTCAAACTTTCCACCTTACCTTCTTTGACTGAAAATGTGACCCGAGCCTCAACCACCTTCAGGAAAAACTCGGTTTCCGATTTAGGAAACAACTCAAACTGCCCCTGGCCAGTTGCCTGCCCAAAAAGCTGGGTGCCATTCCTGGTAATGGTGATGGTGAAATTGGGGGCAAGTTCATACACACCCACGTAGGACTCTAAAACAGATTCAGTAACTTTTACCTCGTTGGATCCCATTTTAACGCCCAGCTTTTCCAATGCCTCCACACCTCCTGTATTGCCGGGATTCAGCTCAACGGATTTTTTATAGTTTTCAATGGCGGCTTCTTTTTGGCCGTCCTTCAGCAAAGCTTCGCCATAACTGTCGTATACATTAAAAGATTTGGGGTATTCCAGCACATTGATTTTAAAGATGGTCAAGGCAGCCTTGGTATTGCCCCCTTGCAAGTAGGTATAGCCCAGGGTGTTGATTTCATCCTCGTTGAATTCGTATTTGTTTACCTGATCCTTTTTCAACTCCTCGTAAACCTTCCAAGCCGCATCGCCACCTTGTGCATCTGCTGCTTTTTT
>JAIXOO010000262.1 GCA_027486765.1 Saprospiraceae bacterium | reverse complement strand
TAGCGGAAAATCTGGAAGTCAGTGCTCAGGTTAGGTGTAGCACCCTGAGGGAATTCAAACTTACCTACCCGTACACCCGCTTGACGCTGGCAGTTGGGGAAGTGAGCGTTGATCTCAGGCGTGAATATTACGTTTGGTCCGTCTGGGTCATCTGCAGAACCATCGGAAGAAGGTGTAACACCATCCGCTTTGTACTGCTGACCAGCCAAGAAGTTACCACGGATTTTTTGGTTGCCGGATACCCCTTTACGCTTATCGCTATTGTCGTAAGAGTTGTAGAACTCAGCCAATGAGCAGTAACCATTCCAAGGCTGTTCGCGCAGGCTGAAAGTTTCCTGGCTCACATAGTGCAAAGTCATCTGTGGCAGGTTGAAACCCTGGGCGTTTACCTGATCGTAAGGAATCACAAAGATACTTTCCTTAGAACCAGCGTTGTTGCTGTTGAAGTTGCTGAAATAATCTGCTTCCAGAGAGTATTTTCCAGAATTGATCACTTCATCCGCAGCAGCTAACGCTTTGTCCCACTCTGGAGTACCTTTGTAAACTTGTGCATTCAGGTACAACTTGGCTTGAATTGCTCTACCTACATAGTAGTTGATACGGGCATAAGTAGAAGCATTCACTTCTTTACTCAAGCTAGGTACACTTTCGTTCAATTCCTTTTCGATAAAGGCATACACCTGTGCACGAGTAGAATTTGCAGGTGCAAAACCTGCCTCAACGTCAAATCTGTCCACGATTGGAACGTTACCATAACTGTCAACCAACCACAGGTACCACAGGGCACGCAGCGTTCTCAACTCAGATAGAAATGGAGTAGCCAAAGCAGGGTCAACTGCACCTTTGTTGATCAAATCCTGGAATTGGAAGATCAAACGGTTACAGGTGTTCACCCCACCAAACAAGAAGTTCCAAGCATTTCTGATTGGCTCATCCTGGGCATTGAACTCTGCCCGGTGAGCATTCAACCAAATACCACCGTCGAACCAGTCACCACCACGCTGAGGAATCATGATTTCGTCGGAAGATACTTCCTGCAAAGACATGTAGCTACCGTGGTTTTGAAACCCGTAGAGGTTGGTATAAGCTGCGCCCAACGCCGCGATAAATTCTTCATCGTTTTTGAAGAACTCGTCCGCTTTCACCTGATCATACAACTTCTCTTCAAGATCAGAGCAGGATTGGTTGAACGCTATCACGAAAAGGCCCGCTAATAAAGCCTTAAACCAATATTTTTTCATGATTGCAATTGATTTTAATTGAATTGATGTGAGCGATTGTTGATCGCTCTTTAACACTGAATTATAAACCTACTTTAACGCCGAACGTAACCGTTCTTACCATAAAGTAGGTGTTACGACGGTCAATCCCAGGAGACAAAATGGCGTTAGCACCACCTTGCTCGCTGTCAGCCAAGCGCAATTCTGGATCAGAACCACTATACTTGGTCAGTACGAACAAGTTTTGACCAGTTACATAAGCGTTAATCTTGCTTATGCTACTACCTGGTTTCAATTTAAAATTATAACCCAAAGTAGCATTATCCAACTTCAAGAAAGAAGCTTTTTCAACTTGATAACTGGAGAACTTGGCACCATCAGTCAACGCAGTATTGTAATAATCATCCGTTTTAACGCGGTTCCAGGTCAGTGTGTTCAAGGTTTCGTAAAAAATCCGGTAAGAGTTGATCATATCATGACCAAATACCCCACGGAAGAACACATTCAGGTCAAATCTGCCCATGGTGAAGCTGTTGTTCCAGCCTATTTCCATGTTTGGCATACCATTGCCGATTTTGGTTTCGTCATCGCGAGTGATGGTGCCATCCCCGTTCAAATCTTTGAATTTCCAGGTACCATTGTCATTTACACCATCGTAAATAGGTCCCCAGAAGTCGCCGATGTCCCCGCCTTCAGCAGCACGAATCATTGGTGTGCCGTTCAAACCAGGAGAACCTACGTTGGCCAGGAACAATTCTTCACCAAAGGAGAAATCACCTTTGGACAAAGAAACCAGTTTATTTGCCAAGTAGAAAGTTGGCGTCAGACCCAAGTTGTAAGAGAAGTTTTGCTTCTTGATCACGTTGTAGTTCACCGCCAATTCCAAACCAGTATTCTGCATTTCACCCAGGTTTACCCAAGTAAATGGGAAAAGGTTTGGTGGAACAGGTACTGCAACTTCAACCAAAAGGTCACTAGTGACGCGGTTGAAGAAGTCGATCGAACCGTTCAAACGGTAGTTCATGAACGAGAAGTCCAAGCCGATGTTGAGTTCAGCTTGACGCTCCCACTTCAAGTCTGGGTTGGCATTGGATACCGGGCCATAGCTGGGCACAAACGCACCATTGTAGAAGAAGCGACCCTGTGGGCCAAAACGCTGCAAAGACAAGAAGCTGGATCCTGGCAAGTTACCAGCAACACCCCAGCTCGCACGCAATTTCAAGGCATCTGCGAAGTCCAGACCCATCGCTTTCACGAGGTCAGCGCCCAAGCCCAAAGAAGGGAAAACTGCATATTTGTTGCCTTCTCCAAAACGAGAGCTACCTTCGCGACGTACTGTCGCAGTGAAGTTGTAGGTATCATTGTAACCTAGGCTCAAACGAGATAAAGTTGCAACGTTTTCATAACCGCTGCGGTAAGAACCTGCAGCACTTTCACCAAGTGAATAAGACAAAGCATTACCCAGGTTATTGTAGGAGAATACGTCCGTCAAGTAGTTGAACGCACTAGAGCCCGTACCTTGGAAATCGTTACTGGTGTAATCATAACCAACCAAAAGACGGAAGTCAAGCTTGCCAAATTCTTTGGCATACGTAGCTGTAAAAGTAGCCTGCTGAGTCGTTTGTTGACCATAACCACGAGAAGCTACCCCTTTGCGGTCAGCACCCTGACCAAACAAAGACTGACGGCTGATGTATTGACCGTTGAATTGGTTGTCGCGTTGACGAGAATAGAAACCGGAAATGGTCAAATTTTTAGCCAAGTCAAAATCAGCCTGGAAACTGCCCAGGAAGTTGTTCAATTCACCTTCGTTGGTGTTCTGCTCAAGGATCGCTACCGGGTTGAAGTAGTCAAACAACAATTCCTGGTAGTAGCCACCGTAACGGGCATTGGCCGCAGCATCAGATTTGATTGGTGCGGTGGGGTTGTACAACAAAGCATACCGTACAGCGTCATTGAAACCAAAGTTGGCCTTGGTATTGGTGATTGACATAGTTGCAGTCAAGCGTAGACGATCATCCAATGCCTTTTGCGTAAACGTGAAACGGCCATTCAATGATTCACGACCAGTAGTGCGCAATACCCCGTCGTTGTCGCGATAGTTGAAAGAGACCCGGTAGTTCCCATCCCGGGTACCACCACCCATGGACAAGTTGTGGGTTTGCCCGATGGCGTTTTGAGTAATCGCATCTACCCAATCAGTGCTGGCACCACGGTCAGCGTAAGTACTTTTTACACTGGCAGGAATGTTCAAGGATGGGATTTCGCGCCATTCATCCGCAGTCATAATGGGCAATGTACGCATTCTGCTTCCAGAGCTGACAAAACCATTGTAATCTACGCTGAATTTACCGCTCTGACCTTTTTTGGTCGTCACCAAAAGTACACCAGCCGCACCACGTGCACCATAGATCGCTGCCGCAGAGGCATCTTTCAGGACAGTGATGTTTTCGATGTCGTTGGGGTCAACGTTGTCCAAAGACCCACCGAGAATCCCGTCGATTACGATGAGTGGTGAGCTGTTGGCACCCAGGGAAGACAAACCGCGCAAACGAATGGTAAATCCTTCGTTGGGGTTACCACCCGGACGTGCAATCGACAGACCCGCAACCTTACCTTGCAGCAATTGTGCCGCGCTGGTTACGTTACCGCCGTTAAAATCTTTAGCTTTTACACTCACGATTGCACTGGTTACTTCACGGGCTTTTGCTGTCCCATAACCTGTTACCACCACTTCGTCCAGCAATTGGCCAGCAGCAAGGGTAATGTCCAAGGTAGTTGCACTACCAATGGTTACTCTTTGAGTAGTATAACCCGTGTAAGAGATTTCCAGTTCGGTTGCACCCGCTGGAACCTCTAAGGTATAAGACCCATCGAAATCGGTAACTGTACCTGAACCGGTACCTACTACGAGGATGTTGGCACCGATGAGTGCTTCGCCGTTGCTTTTGTCGGTAATTTTACCGGAAAGCGAACGTTGGGCGAAAGCGAAGTTGCACAAAAGAACTGCAACTGCCGCGAGAAGCCACCTCGAGCAATAGCCGACTTTAAGTTTCATACATTATTAGTGTTTTGTTAAAAAAATTGTGCTTACATCAAAAATTGCTTTCCTTTCAGAAAGCGTGTGTATAGGAAACCTACTTCACAGTAGGGATTCTTTCACTGCAAATGATTTTAAACCATTATCTCTTTTCGTATTTTAACTGCGCTTATTTGCTGGGATAGGTTTTCCCCAAACTTGGTGTGTGCATTACACTAATTGACCGGGCGTAAAAGTCTAAAATAAGTATGAAATAACCAAGAATAGGTAAAAAGATTTTCGGGATATTTTGTTTTACCAAATTATATTGTGAATCGAAAAGAAGGTTCCAGGGTTCCAAAGTTCCAGGGCTCCAAAGTTCTCAGGTTGAGAGCAGCGCTGGAACCTGGAGCCCTGGAACTGTGGAACTTCGGAACCTCTTTTAAAACCTGACTGTATGAAACCTATTGCCTTTGTAGTTTTTGGACTGTTGTACCTTGGAAGTTTCGTCAATGTAAAGGGACAAGGAAACGACTTGACTTTTCTCAATGGTGAAACCCATGTAGACATTCCTTTTGAGTATGAAAACAATTTCATCATCATCAAACTGATGTTTAATGACATCTTCCCCCTTAAATTCATTTTTGATACCGGCGCAGAAAACACCATTTTAACCAAGCGCGAGATCACAGATTTGTTTCAAATCGATTATCAAAAACGTTTTACCATTTACGGCTCTGATTTGAGCCAAACCCTCTACGCCTATCTGGTTAGAGGCATCTCTTTTCGCATTGGCGACATGCGGGCCAGCCAACGTTCTATTTTAGTGCTGGAAGAGGACTACTTCCGCTTCGACGAATTTTCGGGGATAGACGTTCATGGTATTTTAGGCGCTGATTTTTTCCGGCGCTTTATTGTCAAAATCAATTATTACAAACAAATCATCACGCTTTATGACCCTGCGGTTTTTCAGCTCCCCAAAGGGCATTTCACTGAATTCCCCCTTGAGATGCACCGCAGTAAGCCGTATTTGATTGCTCCTGTCAAATTGGGCAATGATACCACCATACAAACCAAATTATTGATGGATACGGGGGCCAGCATTGCCTTGTTACTTTATACAGATACCCACGAAGGGCTTAAAATACCCGAAAAAGTGATCCGCAGCGTTTTAGGGCGAGGCTTGGGAGGCGTTATTTACGGTTATTTAGGGCGGGTCAAAAGTTTGAAATTTTCTGAGCATCAGTTCAATGAGGTGTTGACCAATTTTCAAGAGATTCCCGTCGTTGAAGACAGTACTTACATGAACGAGCGCAATGGGATTATTGGAAATCAACTGCTGGATCGTTTCACGCTCATCATCGATTACGTCCAAAATAGGGTCTTTGTCCAACCCAATCCCTACTTCAAGAAAAAATTTGAATTCGACCGCAGTGGACTGTTTGTCACTGCCTCAGGTGCAGCGCTTTCCAAGTTTATTGTCTTCGACATCGTTCCACTTAGTCCGGCGGCCAAGGCTGGAATCATTTCCGGAGACGAAATTAAATCCCTCAATGGGGTACCTGCTTCCTTTTTCAAACTCCAGGATTTGATGTCCAAATTCAGGGGGAAGGTGGGAAAAAAGATACACATGATCATCCTGCGCAACGGAGAGCGGATAAAAACGGAGATGAGATTGGAAGACCTGATTTAGTTGAGAAGGTTGAGGAGTTTAGGAGTTTAGGCTACCGCAGCGACTTATGCAAGGACAATGTCAACATCGCTGCGGCAGCCTAAACTTCTAAACTCCTCAACTTTTTATTTTGCAATGTCATACAAAGCTTTATCTTTGCACCCAATTTCTTCAAAAAGCAATTAAAATTTAATTCATCATGTTTGCAATCGTAACGATAGCTGGTCAACAATTCAAAGTTGAGGAAGGGCAGGAGCTCTTCGTCCACCAGCTCGACGCAAATGCAGGCGACGGAGTTTCTTTCGATCAGGTTCAATTGATTGAAAAAGACGGCGCCGTGCAAATTGGCAAGCCTTTCGTTGGCAGTGCCTCGGTCAGTGCAACGGTAATCGGCCACCAGAAAGGTGACAAAGTGGTCGTATTCAAAAAGAAAAGACGCAAAGGCTACCGTGTGAAAAACGGTCACCGTCAGTCTTTCACCAAAATCAAAATTGACAGCATCGCTGGTTAAACCAAACTAAAAGAAATTAGTCATGGCACATAAGAAAGGCGTCGGTAGTTCCGACAACGGCCGGGACAGTAACAGTAAGCGCCTCGGCGTAAAATTGTTCGGCGGCCAGTATGCTAAAGCAGGAAACATCCTCGTTCGTCAGCGTGGAACCAAATTCCACCCAGGCGAAAATGTATACATGGGCAAAGACTTTACCCTGCATGCACAAATTACGGGTACAGTGTCATTTTCCAGATCTAAGCAGGACCGTACTTACGTTAACATTCTTCCACTGGAAACTGCAATTGTAGCCAAAGCTGCACCAGTAGTAGTAGAGGAAGTTGCCGAAGTAGTCGCCAAACCAGCTGCTAAAAAATCGTCTTCTATCACCTTGCCTAGCGGCAAAAAGGTGAAGCAAGATGACCTGAAACTGGTTGAAGGCATCGGTCCAAAAATCGAAGAGTTGATGCACGCAGCAGGAATTACTACCTGGGCGGAATTGGCAGCTGCTCCCATCGAAAAATTGGAAGAAATTCTGGATGAGGCTGGTCCTCGTTTCCGCATCCACGATCCTGCTACCTGGGGCAAACAAGCCGCAATGGCAGATGCTGGCCAGTGGGAAGAACTAGAAACCTATCAGGACGAACTGAAAGGTGGCCGGGAAGAGTAATCTTAATCTTCCACCCTACAAGTTTAGTTTTCATAGCTTTATATTTTGGGCCCTGCTTCTTTTTTCTAGGAGCAGGGCTTTTTCTGTGTCTGCGGCACAGAATCCTAGGGCTCCCTTCCCTTCTCCCCAGGGCGCCCTTCCCTTCTCCCACGAATAAATTCGTGGGGTGGGATGTATGGTTGCCTCCCACGGATATAACCCACGATTTAAATCGTGGGATTCCCGTGGGTTGGCGGGTATACTGCGGGAATGGAAGACCAAGTACGGACAGCCCTATCTGGCTGCCCAATACACTCAAACCCTTTTGTCCATTTCAAGTTGAAGGGATTGCACGAAGCGCAGGCCTGCGGCAGGATTGGTAGCCAACGGAACATTGTGCACATCGCACAAGCGCATCAGCATACTCACATCCACTTCGTGGGGGTGTTTGCCCAGAGGGTCGCGAAAGAAGATGATCATGTCTACTTTCCCTTCCACCATCCGGCTGGCAATCTGAGCATCGCCACCGAGAGGGCCGCTGAGCATCCGTTCAATCTCCAGGCCAGCTTTTTCTAAATAAGATCCGGTGGTACCCGTAGCGATAAGATGAATGTCGTGTTCTTTGAAAAAATCAATGTGGTCACGAACAAAACCTACCATATCTACCTTTTTGCTATCGTGTGCGATCAGTGCAATGGTCATTTTTTACAATTTTTGGGGCTAAAATAGATTAAGTAATCTGCGGCGTAAACTTTTTGACGTCTTAAATTGTAAGAGATACCAGAAAACTTGTCTGGCATATTTGGTTTGCACAAACAATGATAGTCATACACCACGCAGGGTGTGTAACTACCCACGATGGTAAAATTATACACCAACAAGGGCGTATAACTACATTACTTGGAAATAAATGGATGAATATAACGTTTGCAAACCACAACTTTGCTTTACCATTTTTATTTCATAAATCAAACGTAACTATGAAAAAGTTCTGCTCGATTGTTGCAGCCCTTTCCATGGCTTTAGCATTTGCTATGCCACTGAGTGCCCAAATTCAAACACCTGCAGCCAGCCCTACGGTTGAGCTTAAAACCAAAGTGGGCCTTACCGATGTAAGCCTGCTTTACTCTCGCCCTAGCATCAAAGGCCGTACGGTTTTTAGTGCGGACAAAACAGCTCTGGTTCCTTTCGGTGCCATGTGGAGAACTGGTGCCAACTCGGCTACCAAAATTTCCTTTAGCGACGATGTAACCATCGGTGGAACGGCAGTAAAAAAAGGCGATTATGCCATTTTCACTACTCCTGGTGCCAGCGAGTGGAAAGTGATGTTCTTCACCTACGACACGCCTAACTCAGGTGGTTATGGCGACAAAACTGCCGCTGCAACCTGGACCTTGAAGCCACAAAAATTGGCTGAAAAAGTAGAAACCTTCACCATCGACATCAATGATCAAACGATGGATAAGGCCAGCATCAACATCATCTGGGAAAACACTAAGGTGAGTATGCCATTGAGTGTAGACGTAGATGCTAAGGTAAAAGCCAACATCGATCGTGTATTGGCTGGTGCTTCTGCCAACGACTACTACACAGCTGGTTCTTATTACCACGATACCAAGAAAGACCTGAACAAGGCCTTGGAATGGGTTCAAAAAGCCAACGCACTGTCTCCACAGTTCTGGACGCTACGCAAAGAGTCTTTGATCCTGGCTGATCTGGGGCGCAAAAAAGAAGCCATCGATGTGGCTATGAAATCTCTGGCTGCAGCTAAAAAAGAAAACAACCAGGATTATGTGCGCATGAATGAAGCTTCGATTGCGGAGTGGAAGAAGTAAGAAAGTGAAAAGTGAAAAGTGAAAAGTGAAAAGCAGCTACACCATTTGCGTTTCATTCCTTCACGCTTTCTCTCTACATGAAAATAGCAATAAAGGGCAGTGAAAGACATATGGTGCATCTGCTTTTCACTTTTCACTTTTCACTTTTCGTTTAAAAACATACCCCAGCTCCCTTCTCACCTTCTCATTGCTCACCACCTTATAACGAGGTGCCTCATCTGGCAAAAAAGTGGGTGGTTCAAAACCTTCTAAAATAGCTTGAGCAGTATAATAATCGGCCTTGCGGGGATGATCATCGGCGCATACATTGTACAATTTGCCCCAGGCCGCTTGTTGAATCAGCGCTTCAATCACTCCAATACAATCATCGAGGTAGACTAAATTGACCGGGGCATTGCCTTCGGGCACATCTCGTTTGCCAGCAAAAAAACGGCCTGCTTTGCGATCACCTCCCACCAAACCTGACATGCGCAGGATTGTGGAGCTTTCATTGGGATAATTGGTTTTTACGATTTTTTCAGCTTGAATCAAGGCTCTCGCCGATGCTGTATCGGGCCTTAACTCCGAATCTTCAGTTACCTCGGCGTTTACATCGCCATAAACGCTGGTGGAACCTACAAACAAAATTTTTGCCACCCCACGCGCTTTGGCCATTTCCACAATCGCCTGAACTTGGGTAGGATACCAAACTTCTACATCGGGCCTGCGCCGCGAAGGAGGAATATTGAGAATTATCAAATCTGTGTCAAAAAATGCAGAATCGCTAAGCTTGACCTGGCCTTGATCTACCTGTAACAAAGAGGGATTTAAGCCTTCGTCCTGCAACAAATGAAGCTTTTCAGGCGTGGTTGTGGAGGTTTTAAGCACATAACCTAAGTTTTGCAAGTGTTTGGCCAAAGGCCAGCCCAACCAGCCTGCCCCCAAAACCGATATCTTTTCTACTGAATTCGAAGCCATGATAAATTTTTGATTTGACAATTCAATTCAAAATTCTTAACTTAGAAATCTCAAACTACCCCGATTCAAATCGTGGGCATCAATCAACAACACAAAAAGAAACGCTTATGCATCCAAAGCAACCCTACAAGCCCATAAGTTGCGACTTTTATGATGAACTGGAGGCATACGCCACGCAACAAAAAATTGTAGTGGTAGAATTCGAAACGCCTGAGGGCAACATGCGCCAGTGCGAGGTACGCATCGTAAACCTCGAAACCCGCAACAAAGAAGAATTTGTCACCCTGGACAATGGTCTGGAAATCCGACTGGACTACATACACGGCGTCAATGGACGGCTCATGCCCGATCACTGCTGACGTTCAAAACAGCCTGGATCAGGCTTTTGCGCGTTGCGTACCACATTTTCGATGTCGGTGCTAATGGCGCGAGGAGTTGTGATCGGCTTGCCATAATCCAGCGCAATTGACAAACTATCCAGTCGATAATCATCTTTGTTCGGATCCTTAAAGACCTTATCCGTCGACTTGCCATTGATACATGGATCACATATTTCGCCCAAAAAATTGACAAATTGACCACGGGCGATTAAGTCTTGAACCTTTACGATACAATTTTCAAATTTCACATTGAAGATCCCTGCGGTTTGACCCTGGGAGGCATCGCTCAATTCCATTTCGTCGCGGTCGGAGCCGTAGATGACACAGTTGCGGAAATTGGCGTTGAGGCGGTATACATTGGCCACACTACAATCTTCTTTGTAACAGCGGAAATTGTTCATGCCCAAAGCCGAGGCCCGAATGCCATAGCTCACCATGGTACAGTAGGTGAAGTTGTAGTCGCCGCCGTGACGCAGGGTCACGGAAGTCACCTGGTTGTTGTAGAACAGGCAGTTTTCAGCCGTCACCGAACTGTGGATGGCCAATAGCCCACTGCCTGCGGTATTGTAAAAACGGGAGTTGCGGATGGTCAACTGCGCCGAAGAATCCACGTATACCCCAATGTTGGAGTTTTTGATGGTGGTGTACTCAATCACATTGCCCCGGCTGCCACGCCCGATGAAGATGCCATTCCACTGCCCGGCATCGTCCTGAAAGGATTCTTCGAGGCGGTCACCCTGGATGATTACGGGTTTTTCTTTGCTGCCTTTTACATTCAAGCGCCCGTTGCGCAGCACGTAGATGAGGCCGTCGTTGTAAATGTCGAACAAGTCGTTTTTGGCCACCCCCCCGTGTACGTAAATGCGGGTACCTTCGGGGATATTCAGAGTACAGCTATCGATAAAAATGGCACCATAAAATACGTATGGCTTGGGGTCATTAAACGTAATTTCGGAATTGCGGCAAGACAAAACCACTGGCTTTCCGCCATTGAAGCGGCTAGGGAAATAATTGGCATTTTGCCCCCAGGCTTCCAGGGTTACTTCTTGCATGTTACCGTTGGTTTCAAAAACCACTTTTTCATCCACAATAAAGGGGCTCACCGATAAGGGGTCGTTAGGATCGATGGTCACTGTGGCAAAGAGATAAATGCTGTCGTTGGCGTAAATCTCCACGTCCTGAAACTCGCGTCCGGGAACGCCGTCTACGTTCAGGGTAAACTTCGATTTGTCGCGATTCAGCAAAAATATTTTGGAGACCCGGATGGGCTGGTCGTTGTTGTTGATGATTTTGATGTAGCGCACCGCCGATCCACGTCGGGTAAAAACGGTATCAAAACGCAGGGTATCCGTAGAAAAAGCCAGTTTGGCGTTGGCATCGGTGGTGAAGCTTTCGTCGTCGTTGCAGGAACCAAGGGCAATAGCGATGCTGAAGAGGATAAAAACGTAGAAGTATAAACGCGTCATGCGGACTTTTTTTGGATATTGAACGGCAAAGGTAAGGAAAAAGTGTGGTTGGGGAAGCCCGATGTGGCTGCCCTTTGTTTGGAGAAATAAGATCGGTGTATTATCTTGGAGCTATATATTTCCTAAAAATTAAATCGTCAATATTATGTCGGAGCTGGCTTTACAATTGATCGAAAAAGAGAAAGAGGAGCGTACGGGGAAGTTGGATTTGGGGAAATGTAGCTTGAATGATTTTTGGCCAGAGGAGTTGTTTGAGTTGAAGTGGTTGAAGGAATTGGTGGTGAGTAATCGCTGGTGGGATTGGGAATTAAGAGAATGGATTGAGAGTAAAAATCGTGGGGCTAATAATTATTTTTCAAGCATCCCTATAAAGATTGCTCAATTGAAGCATTTAAAAATTCTAAAATTGGGAGGAGGTAATCAGTTTACATGGTACTTAAAAGACCTCCAAATTCTGGAAAAATTGCCCCAGTTACAGTCCCTTGACCTCCGCTCTAATCAAATCAGCGATTACAGCTTTTTAGAAAAATTGTCTCAGTTACAATCCCTAGACCTTAGTTCCAATCAAATCAGCGATTACAGCTTTTTGGAAAAATTGTCCCAACTCCAATCCCTAGGCCTCAGCTCCAATCAAATCAGCGACATCCGCTTTTTAGAGAAATTGACCCAGCTACAATCGTTAGATCTCGGCTCCAATCAAATTAGTAATATCAGTTTTTTGAAAAAAATGACCCAGCTTCGGTCGTTGTATCTTCGGTCTAATAAAATTGAGGTTATCAGTTTTTTGGAGAAGCTACCTCACCTACAATCCCTCGACCTTCGCTCCAATAAAATCACGGATATTAGTATTCTTCAAAATCTAACTCAGTTACTATCACTTGATCTTAGTAACAATCAAATCAGTGATATCAGTTTTTTAGAGAAACTGAAACAGCTTAAATCTCTCGATCTCCGTTCAAACCAAATTAGCAATATCAGTTTTTTAGAAAAATTGACCAAATTGCAACACCTCGACCTTCGATATAATCAAATTAATGACATCTATTGTTTAAAAAACCTACCCCAACTACAAACATTGGATCTACGCGACAATAAAATCAAAGACATCCAATCTTTGAAAATGCTGGATCAATTGCAATCACTAGACCTTAGTTATAATCAGATTAAAAACATTCATTTTCTGGAAAAACTAACTCAACTAAAATCATTAGACCTTAGTTTTAATCAAATCAAAGACATTCACTTTTTGGCAAAATTGACCAAATTACAATCATTAGATCTTCGTAATAATCAAATTGAAAATATTCATTCATTAAAACCTATTATTAGCCAAAATATCCCAATCCTTATTAAAGGACATCAAATTGGTGTTAACCTATACAATAACCCTTTGAAACTCCCTCCACCCGAAATTGTCAAACAAGGCAATGAAGCCATTTTAAATTATTTTGAACAACTGGATTCAGATGGAAAAGACTATTTATTTGAAGCCAAATTACTCATTTTAGGTGAAAGTGGTGCAGGAAAGACTTCTTTTGCCCGCAAAATCCAAAATCATAATGCGCCTTTGCCAGAAGAAGAAGAAACCACGAGAGGGATTGAAGTAGCCCATTGGCGTTATGATCTTTCACCATCCGAAGTACTAGCCTCGGCCAAGGGCAATCAGTTCACCAATACCGTAGCGCTGGAAAAGGCTTTACAAAATGGCTTCCGGGCTAACCTCTGGGACTTTGGGGGGCAAGAAATTTACCATTCAACCCACCGCTTTTTCCTCAGTCACCGTTCACTTTATGTTTTGCTGGCCAATGCCCGCAATCAGGATACTGACTTCAATTATTGGATGAACATCGCCGAACAATTGGGCGGAGATAGCCCCCTTCTCGTGGTCATCAATGAAAAACAGGGCCATCGTTGGCGGATTGATGAAACGGGGTTGAAAGGGCGCTTTGGCTTTTTTAAAGAGATGTTGGAAGTCAATTTTGGAGACGATAGTGACCTTGGCCGTTTGGAACGCTTGCGCAATTGTGTCAAACGGTATTTAGGAGAACTGCCGCATATTGGGGATACCTTGCCCAAAAGCTGGGCAGCAATTCGCCGGGCTTTACAAGAAGAAAACAAACCTTTCATCAGTTTTGAGCGCTATCTTAACATCTGTCGCGCCCATGGAATGGCGGAACTGGATCGCGTGTCACACCTGAGTCAATACCTACACGACATTGGGGTGTTTTTACATTTTCAAAATGACCCCATCCTCAAGAACCGTATTTTCTTGGATGCCAATTGGACAACAGCTACTGTTTATCGGTTGCTCAATGACGTTGAGGTAAAAAACAACAAAGGTCGGTTTACCTTAGCCGATGCCAAACGCATCTGGCCGGAAGCCAAGGTGCAATTGATCCACGATGAGTTACTGAAATTATTGGAACGTTTTAACCTGGCCTACCGCATCGAACATACCGATCAATTCATTACCCCGGAGCATCTGCCCGAACCCAAGCCCTATTCCGAATGGGAATACCAGGAAGATTTATTGATGCTGCGTTACGAGTTTGATGCCTTTATGCCCAAGGGGTTGATTACAGAGTTGATTGTAGCCTTGCATCGGTACATTAATAATCAAGAGAGAGTTTGGAGAAAAGGTGTAGTCTTAAATCGAGAAAACGCTTGGGCAGAAATTATTGAAGTATACGGTAATATTTTCCGGATAGAAATCAAGGTAGTAGGCAGCGATAAGAAGGAATTGCTCACCATCATTACTGAAGCATTTGATCGCATCTTAGTCCGTTTTGCTAAGCTGCATTATGAAAAATTAGTCCCTTGTAATTGCGAGCGTTGTAGCCAAATCAACGATAAAAGTTTTTACAAGTTGTCTGATTTAAAACGCCGCATGAGCAATCGACGGGATACGATTGATTGTCCAAAAAATGGGGATAACCCCACCCTTATCCTGCCTATGTTGGAAGAAACCTTGGGTTTCGGCAAAGACCATCGTAACGTACCTGGAGCCATTGCTAAAGGGGACATAAAAGAAGCCATTGCCATTCTGGAAGCCCAATCAGGTGGCGCATTCAAAGATGAAGCCACCCATTTTCGTTTCCAATTGAGTGATTTGGAAGCTGAATACGGGCGAGGCAAAATCGATTTTGACACTTATCGACAAACTCGAGCGAAGGTAGCCGATGCCATATTGAAATTGGATCAGCAAAGGGATTGATACAATCAAAGATTTGGTGGATGTTTCCCCGCCGTCCTCAAAATCTGCCTTAGATTAATCAGACCTGTTCGGTTAAGTTTTAATCGATTAATGGTTGCTCTACCTACTGCACTCAGGCCAATGAGTTGGGTATAATCTTCATTCCATTTGAAATGTTCTGCCCAAATATCTTTTCGAGGGTGGAATAAATTGACAGTTTCTTCTGAGACCAGATCTATAGCAGTAGTTGCGGTAAATTTATGGTAATTGCATCCTAGACAAGACCATGCTAAATTATCAAATTCATCTTTACCTCCCTTGGAACTGGGGATAATGTGTTCTGCCGAAAAAGGGTCGTGAGAAATCATTTCTTGGGCAAAGCAATATTCACAACAATGCATTGCTCTTTTACGAACTTCATTTCTCAATGAATCCGTCATGCCACTTTTCGCTTAATCCCCAATTCAATTACTACATCTTCCAGCGCTTGATCACGTAGCTTAGCTAATTCTATTACGTACTTAATTCTTTCTGCATGAGCTATTTCAATTAGATCGTTCAATTGCAACAATTTTTCGTGCTCTTCAGATGTAATTTCTCCAGATTGAAATAGATCCCCAAGTCGATAATATTCTTCCAAATCATTGGGATCAACATTTAATTGAACCCGACTTAAGAGCTCTGCTTCTGTCCATTTTTTGGACTGCGAATTAGGATTTTCAATGTTGATTTCAGTCAACAACTGTGAAATATAATTTTCAAGCGATACTCCCTGCCCTTCAGCACGTTTACGAAGGGATTGTTCAACCATTACTGGCAATTCGATTGTTAAAGACATTTTCAAGATTTTTATCCTTAGCATAAAGCTCGTTCATTTTCGTTGAAAAAGCAAACATTTCATCAACAAAGACTACAACCCATATACCACCAAAATTGTCATCTGCATATTGCTATTAAACACAAACAATCATGCGCTCACTATCCATTTCAATTTTCCTCCTCCTTTCCCACCCCCTCTTCGCCCAGCGCAACTTTCCCCAAGCCTTCCAAAACTGCCCATTTCAAGGCAGCGTCACCATCTACGACTACGGCAAGCAGCGCTGGCTGTTCAGCGACAGTACCGATGCCCTGCGCAGCACCCAACCCGCTTCCACCTTCAAAATCATCAACCTGCTCATTGCCCTGGAGACCAAAACCATCCGGGACGAAAATAGCATCGTCAAATGGGTGGGCAGTACCGATACCACGCTTTACGGCTATCGGCCCGAGATTTACAAGGACATGAGTGTCAAGGAAGCCTTTGAAGTATCCGCGGGCTGGGTATTCATCGAACTGGCCAAAAAAATTGGCAAAACCCGCTACCTACGTTACCTGAAGCGCTGCGGGTACGGGAATCTCGACTTATCGGAGCCGGGTGATGATTTTTGGAATTTTGGTCCTTTTGGCATTTCACCAAAGAATCAAGTGGAATTCCTGATCAAAGTGCACGAAGGACGGCTACCTTTTTCCAAAAGGAATCTGCAAATTTTGAAATCGGTGATGATCAATGAGCACAGTCCCAACTACACCCTCCGCGCTAAAACGGGTTGGACGCGTGTCAATGGGCAGGACATTGGCTGGTGGGTCGGTTATGTGGAGCGCAAGGACAATCTTTATTTTTTTGCCACCCGCATCATCAAACCTCGGGCGGAACGCAATCCCAGTTTTGGCCAATGCCGCAAAGACATTACCCGCGCCATTTTGCAACAATTACAGGCCATTGAATAAATTTTCAAAAGAGGCAAATCAGGAAATAGGGAACCAGCCCTTATCCCCCCAACAACCCCGCCCCTTTTTCCAATACGCTCCGTTCCTGCTCTTGACGAATGGCTTCCAACGACGCTTCCTCGGTCGCTTCCAACATTCGGATGGCCACATTCCAGACCTCCTGTCGCCAACTGGTGATGAGCTGAGAAAGTAGCCATTCATCCATGCGCCCCAAAACCTGATCAACTACAGCCATGATTGGCGAAGCCGGTTCCACTACGGTATCCTGCACTGCGTCTATGGTACTACTGATGATGGCATTGACGGTTTCGTGGTCGTTTTGGCGGGAGCGACGCTGGGCATCGTCCAGGGTAGTCCATTCCTGGCACAAACAATCGTACAAGGACAGCGGTAAGTCGTAATTGATGTGGGCATTGACTCCGAGCAGCAGGTTTTGCAATACGTGTAGCTCCTGATGTTGGGCCGCCTCGTGTGCTTGCTTCCATACGCTGGAGGTATACTCAGCCCGGTGTTCGTAGGCCTCCAGTGCCACAAAATAATACTCAGCAAAACGTTGCATGAGGGTGCTTACCCAATCCGGGTCTTCAAATTGTCCTTCCCGAATGGCCGCAACCATATTGGTACTCATCATGCTGTAACAGCGTAGAAAGATGTAGCGCCGATCAGCGGATTTTTCCCAGGTATCGGCTTGTTGGATCATTTTTTGAAGGAGAGTGTCTAGGTGTTGCATGGGTTAAAGTAAGCGTATGAAAGGAGGGCCGTACAATAATACAAATTTAATACCACTTCTACCGATGCCGCAACCCCATCAACAACGAAAACGCCTTATCCAAATCCCGATTCGACAACACAATCGTATACTCGTTTGAAGTGGAGATCATTTCCACGAGGTTGATCCCATTGAGCGCCAACTCTTTGAGGATGTAGTAGTACACCCCATAAATTGCCTGGTTGCCTTCGGGGAGCATCAAACTGATCGAGCAGAGGTCTTTTTCCTTGATCAGCATTTTTTCGCTGTGAAAAATTTCCTCCAGCTTTTCGCCCATACTTTCCGAAATGACGATGGTGGTTTCCGATACCCCTTGGGAAAAAGAGTAAAAAACCTTAGCTGCTTCACTGATGGCATTGAGCAGTTCTACTTGTCTGGTCAGCAGGGTCTCGGAGTTGAGGAAGGTATAGTCCAAGAGGCCAGAGCGCACACTGATGTCAGTCATTTTCCGAAAAAAAAGGCGCAGGTTTTTGTCCAGATGCAACAAATCGCCCAAGGGCATACGATTGATGGCCATGACAATGGCACTGCTGTTGACTTCTTTACCCGCTGCTTTTTCCACGTCTGGCTGAATTTTTCGAGCCAAGGAGGATACATTGACCAACCCATCCGCCAATGCCTCCAGCATAAAAGGGGAACTGCTGATGATTTGATTGACGTGCTCAGAAATTTTTATCACTTTGTTTAAATTTTAACGAAAATATATTTTTCTGTACAATTGTAGCCTAAAAATTCCAGTTTTTATTTTCACCCTCTACATTTGTTTCATCAATCAAAGATGGCTCATTTGTAGTTGTCCATTGGTTATTCACAGTATCAAGTAAACAATCATGCAAGTTCTGAAATTTGGTGGCACATCGGTAGGGAATCCGGAAAGGATGCGTCGGGTAGGAGAATTGATCGACGATGGGTTGCCCAAAATAGTAGTACTGTCAGCAGTATCTGGCACGACCAATAAGTTGGTGGAATTGAGTGAACTCATTCGCAAACAGCAGATTGAGGTAGCTTCCATCAAATTGGCCGCCTTGCGTGAAGAATACCGGGTATTTGTGAATGAGCTACTACCCGTTGAACCCTTTCAGGAGAGAGGACACGCAGTAGTAAGGGCGATTTTTGATGGCATGGAGCAATTGCTATGGGTCAATCGTTTTGAAGCCAGCCATGAAAAATGGATTTTGGCCCAGGGCGAAGTGATTTCCACCAACCTGTTCCAAATCTACATGGAATACATCGAGCGGCCTTCGGTGCTCTTGTCCGCGCTGGATTTTATGCGCATCGACGAGCACGAAGAACCGGATATGGAGTGGATCCAAAAGCGTTTGGAGCTCTTGTTGTCGCAACAGCACCCGTTGGCCACCTATTTCATCACCCAAGGCTACATTTGTCGCAATGCCGCCGATGAGGTAGACAACCTGCAACGCGGTGGCAGTGATTACAGTGCCACATTGATCGGTGCAGCAATTCGGGCAGAAGAAATTCAAATCTGGACCGACATTGATGGCATCCACAACAACGATCCACGCATCGTGGAAAACACCTGGCCGATCCGGCAGGTATCGTATCGGGAAGCAGCCGAGCTGGCATACTTTGGGGCCAAAATTTTGCACCCCACCTGTGTTATTCCAGCGGAGGACCGTCAGGTGCCAATTGTGCTCAAAAACACGTTTGAGCCAAAGTCACCAGGAACGCTGATTTCAAATGCGTCTTCCAACCGGACCATCACCGCCATTGCAGCAAAAGATGACATCACCGCCATCAAAATTCAAAGCGGGCGAATGTTGCATGCTTACGGCTTTTTGCGCCGGGTATTTGAAGTATTCGAGCAATACCGGACGCCGATTGACATGATCACCACTTCCGAAGTGTCGGTTTCTTTGACCATCGATTCGGACAAACACTTGCCAGAGATCATTCGCTCACTTGAGCTCTTTGGGGACGTGAGTGTAGACAAGAATCAATCGATCATCTGTATCGTAGGGGATGCACTGAGTGCGCATACCGAAGTAACCAAGCATATTTTTTCGGCACTGGAAAGTATTCCACTGCGCATGGTTTCTTACGGTGGGAGTAGCAACAACATCTCAATTCTGGTAAGTCGGGATGCCAAAAACGCTGCACTGCGCAGCCTGCACAAGCACTTATTTCAAAACACAAATACTACGCTGTCAGTAAATTTTTAGGCTAAGAAACGCATTCAGTGATTTTTTTTCTGGTTAGGGCATACTGAATGCATAATCAAACCCGCTTGAAAGGTTAATGAATCTTTCAGCGGGTTTTTTCTTAAAAACATTGTAGATCAACACAATGTGATAATTTTTTAAAAAAACTCAAAAAAAATTTAACAAATATGTGACCTTATTTGCATCTCTCGTCTTAAGATAAAATTTGCAAAGCGAACTAAACCCTTTACATTTGTGTCTTGAACCTTAACCTTCCATCCAAATTGTTTAACAGTGTACACCAACCGGTGAATCACAAAACTGCGTAACTTTTACAAGACCTTTTTTCGACATTACACCGGACGAAGTCCGTACGTATAAAGATTGTTTATAGGGGGAACTTATTACATTTTGGGGGCAGGGCGTAAATCGCCTTGCCTCTTTTTATTTCATCACGTCCGTAATCGCTACATGTAACTTCCCACAATCGCAAAAACTATTTACCTTTGCGCATCTTTTTCAAACTGTATCTACCAAACCAAACAATGGCACATAAGAAAATTCAGTCGGCCCTTATTTCTGTGTACTATAAGGATGGACTAGAACCGATTATTCGCGAATTGCACCAGCATGGCGTAACCCTTTATTCAACGGGCGGAACTCAACAATTCATTGAGGAATTGGGGATTCCGGTTATCCCGGTCGAAGACCTAACCTCCTACCCTTCTATTCTGGATGGGCGGGTAAAAACGCTGCACCCCAAAATCTTTGGAGGCATTCTGGCACGGCGGGAAGAAAAACACCAGGCCCAGTTGGCGCAATACGAGATCCCCGAAATTGACCTGGTGATTGTCGACCTCTATCCTTTTGAGGAAACGGTGGCCAGCACCAGCGACGAAAAAACCATCATCGAAAAGATTGACATCGGGGGTATTTCCCTGATTCGGGCAGCGGCCAAAAATTGTCAGGACGTAGCTATCGTGGCTTCACGCAGTGATTATCCCTTTTTCCTGGAATTGATTCAGGCCAAACAAGGCGCTACTGAGCTGGAAGACCGCAAGGAACTGGCCCGGCGGGGCTTTTTGGTGTCCAGTCACTACGATACCGCCATTTTTAATTATTTCAACCGGGGAGTACAAGAACCCTTGTTCAAACATAGCCTGATTCAACACGAAGCCCTGCGGTACGGAGAAAACCCGCACCAAAAAGCGGTATTCCATGGCGACCTGGAACAGTTGTTTGAAAAACTGGGCGGCAAAGCGATTTCCTTCAACAACATGGTTGACATCGACGCAGCGGTGGCTTTGATGCGGGAGTTTTTGGACGATGAACCCACTTTTGCCATCCTCAAGCACACCAACGCGTGTGGGGTGGCCACCCGTCCTACGGTGCTGGAAGCCTGGCAGGCTGCGCTCCAGGCAGACAACGTATCGGCCTTCGGTGGAATTTTGATTTCCAATACAAAAGTTGACTTGGCTACGGCTCAGGCCGTAGACGAAATATTTTACGAGGTCTTGTTGGCCCCCGATTTTGATCCAGCAGCAGCAGAGCTTTTGGTGAAAAAGAAAAATCGCATTTTACTCAAAATCAAACACTTTGATGTACAAGCGCGCAATTTCCGCAGCTTACTCAATGGCGTGATCGAGCAAGACAGCGACTTGGCCATCGAAACGGAGAGCGATTTTAAGGTGGTATCCAAAAAAGCGCCAACCACACCAGAGATCAAAGACATGATTTTTGCCAATAAATGCGTGAAACACCTCAAGTCAAACGCAATTGCCCTGGCCAAAAATGCTCAATTGATTGGCATGGGTTGTGGACAAACCTCGCGGGTGGATTCCATGCGCCACGCCATTGAAAAAGCCAATCGTTTTGGGTTGGACATCACTGGTGCAGTGATGGCTTCTGATGCATTTTTCCCTTTCGCCGATAGTGTACAACTGGCCCACGAAGCTGGGGTAACAGCGGTGGTACAACCGGGAGGATCCATTCGTGATCAGGACAGTGTGGATTATGCGGATGCGAACGGGCTGGCGATGGTGATGACGGGGGTACGGCATTTCAAACATTAATTCGTAGGGGCAACCCTTGCGGTTGCCTTTCAATAGGGCGACCGCGAGGGTCGCCCCTACAGGATGATGAATTTAACGATCGACATTGGCAATTCCCGCACCAAACTCGCCCTCTTTGAGGGGGACACATTGGTATTGCGCCAACTCTGGGAGGAATGGTCGATCGAGGATTTATTACAGCTGCTAACCAACCATAAGGTGCAGAATGTGATCTTATGTTCGGTAGGTCGGCGATTGGAACCGGCCGAATTGAAGCGCGTGGAAAGCCAATGCCGCCTCATACAACTGGAAGCAGACACCCCACTACCCATTCGCAATGCGTACAAAACCCCACAAACACTGGGGAAAGACCGCCTTGCCGCAGTAGTGGGCGCTTTTGCCCTTTTTCCGGGTGAAAATTGCCTGGTGGTGGACGCAGGCAGTTGTATTACTTACGAGTTTTTGAGTGCAGCCGGAGTATATCTGGGGGGAAACATTGCTCCCGGTTTAAAAATGCGACTGCGGGCCATGCATGAATTTACTGCACGGCTTCCAACAGTGGAGTTGAATAAACTGCAAGAATGGATTGGAGATTCTACCCCAAACGCCATGAACAATGGCGCACTGTTGGGTACAGCACTGGAAATTGAAGGTTATAGTCAAAAATGGGCGACGGCAGAAGGCAGTAGCAAAACCATCCTTACCGGAGGAGACGCCGCCCTACTGCAACAAACCCTGAGCATTAGCGCGATACACGAACCCGATTTAGTATTCATTGGACTGAACAAAATATTGAAACATAATGTCGAGTAGTTGGACGATAAAAACGGCGCTGAGTGCAGCCGTGTTGGTACTGTGGATGCCTTGGATGGCCTCGGCACAAACGACCACCGCACAAATTTTACCCAAGCAAAATTCGCCCTATTCTCGCTTCGGCTTGGGTGATTTATTCTCGCCAGCCCTGGTATCACAAACCGGAATGGCTGGCATGGGGATTGCGATACGAGATGGTTCCCACACCAATTGGTTGAATCCAGCTGCATTGAGTTCACTGGAAGTTGCCGCTTTTGAATTGGGCGTCTCCGCCAAATATTCTGCCCTATCGGATGGAGATCAAAAAGATGCAGCATACAGTGGTAACTTGCGTCAACTTTCCCTGGCATTCCCTCTGAACAACTCCATCAACCGGGCGCAAGAGCGCAAAAAGCGCAATTTTAACTGGGGTATGGGTTTTCACTTGACTCCTTACTCCGAAGTAGGGTACAATATCCAAAATGTAGAAATTCAAGGCGAAACCCTCGATCGGATTACTACTGACCTGAAGGGTTCCGGGGGAACCTACAAATTGGGGTTTGGCAATGGTGTGCGCATTGGTAATTTATCAATTGGTGCCGAATTACAGTCCCTTTTTGGCAAAGTAGCCAATAGTCGGAGTGTTTCCCTGGACAGTGTAGCACTCGCCTACTCCACCGACTTACAGGACGACATCAGTTACCGCAGTACCATTTTAAAATTGGGTGCACAGTACGTCATCAATTTGGATAAACCAAATGAGCAAGGGGTTAAGGAAATTGGAGATCGTTCGTTGATCCTTGGTTTCACCTACACGCCGAATAGCAACCTTAAATCGGTGAGTAGCCGTTTGTACCGCCGCTTGTCGCCTAATGCTTCGGTAACAGATACCATTACCTACGAGGCGGATATTGAACGCGGCGGAACGTTACCCGGTGAAATGGGTTTTGGTTTGACCTATGAATCTTTGGGTAAATTGCGCATCAGCGCTGAGTATTTGCAAACCCGCTGGAGCGAGTACCAAAATGAGGCCAAGTCGGAGCCACTTTC
Organism: Saprospiraceae bacterium; assembly: GCA_027486765.1. GTDB lineage: Bacteria > Bacteroidota > Bacteroidia > Chitinophagales > Saprospiraceae > Haliscomenobacter. Next base: position 4,325 of record JAIXOO010000262.1, on the reverse strand, counting down.
CGACGCACGTCGCATGGCTTTTGGCCTCGAATTCATTCCAGATGTCCAGTCGTACAACAACAACTGGAGTCGCTCAAGATACCGTTTGGGTGTTTTTCATGCCCAGGACTCCCGCAGCAACAATGGAGAACAACTGACTAACTTCGGTGTAACGCTGGGTGTTGGGATTCCCATCATTTTGCCCCGCCAAACCCTTTCTTTTGTCAACTTGGCACTTGAAGCGGGTCGTTTTGGCGCCGTTGATGGATTGAAAGAAACCTATGTACAGTTCCATTTTGGCTTTACCCTGAATGACAGCAGCTGGTTCTTCAAGCGGAAATTCAATTAACGAAATCATACATTCGGATTGTGCCCCACTACTAAGGCACAATCCGAATTCCTCAGTCCAAACTAGCCACCTGGACCATTCTATCCTCCACATCTTGCACCAATTCCATAAAATGCCTTTCCCGCTTGAGTTCCCGGGTACGATGCAAGGGCAAGTCAATTTTGATGTGTTCAACAATTTTTGAAGGTGCCGATTTCATAATGTAGACATCATCACCCAGATACACTGCTTCCGCAATGTCGTGGGTTACAAAAATGACCGTGGAGTGAAACTTTTCCCACAACTCGATCAGGAGTTCCTGCATCTGCAGGCGTGTTTTAATGTCTAGCGCACCAAATGGCTCATCCATCAACAGGATTTCAGGATTGGCCAATAAACTTCGCGCAATGGCCACCCGCTGCAATTGACCGCCCGATAAAGTGGGGTATTGTGCGTATTTGTTTTCATGACCTGCCAAACCTACCATTTCGATCATTTCCTGGGCTTTTTCCCGCCGTGTTTTTTCATCCAGACCTTTGAACTGTAGACCGAGTGCCACATTCTCTTGCACCGTCATCCACGGAAAGGATGAATATTGCTGAAAAACCATACTGACCCGCGATTCGTCCGTAATCAGTTTATCATGTACTTTAACAATCCCAGAACTTGGCTTTTGCAAACCACTTACATAGCGCAAAATGGTTGATTTGCCGCTACCCGACATCCCGAGTAAAACCACAAACTGGCCCCGATTGGGATGATCTTCGATTAAAAGGTTGAAATCTTGGATGATATAGGAATTGCCCCCGTCATAACTTTGGCTAACATTCTCCAATTGAATGATGTTGGGCAGTTCAGTATCTGTGAATTGTACCATGTCACTTTGATGTTTTTGAAGCGCTTAAAATTCTCATTTCCCCCATTCCAATCATGGCGAGGCTACCCAACAGGGCAATCCAGGTCCCAATAACCGGAATCACATTAGGGAATAATGTATTCACCAGCAACACCAATAAAAAAAAGTAAATGCCGTACTGGCATTCTTGAAGCCCTGGAAGTTTGTGTTTCAGGTACTTGTGGGGACAAATGCGCTTATCGATGTAGGAAAAAATGCGATCCTGAATGAATCCAATGAAGATAATGAGTAGTAAAATGGCAAATACTTTGTCAATCTGCCCCATTTTACTTTTTACAAAAATCAAACCTCCGATCCCCCCCTGCCGATTCAGCAACTCAGCGATGATGATGTACGTCCAGGATATGGCCGTAAGTACCCGGATATCATCCATTACTTTGGACAACACCGCTGGAATATACACGCTCCGAATGGTTTGCCAATTGGTGGCACTAAGGGTGAAGGCCGTTTGTACGTACACATCCTCTACCTCCTGAATTCTTTGAACGATCACCGGAAGCAAATACACCAAAATACCAAAGGCCAGGAAGGCAATTTTCATGGTGTCTTCCAGTCCAAACCAAACGATAAATAGGCTGGTTAAGGCGGAGAGTGGCAGGTACCTCAAGGCATCAATTTGTCGGCTAAACAGTCCTCGAAACAAGGGAATCAGACCGAGAACAAAACCAAATGGCAACGCAATCAGCAAAGCCCAGATGTACCCTTGAATGTTGAGCCAGATGCTCCGGCTGGTATTGCCGATCAACTCGTCGTCATTGATCAGGCGTTGATAGGATCCTAAGACCTTTAACGGCGGCGGCAGAATAGGATATACTTTTTCAAAGGAAGTCGCCTGCGCTTGCAGGAGTGAGTCCTGCTTCAGCATTGAATCTCGTTGCGCAGGAGTGATCAGGGTATCAAAACTGGAAGGCAAGACTTTTAATTCACCACTAATCACCGGGCGTTTTTGGGCCAGGGTCTCAGCGAGCCCCCACCAAATGGCCACTGTAATAAGCACCCCAACAATGGCCAGAATAAATCGTTGTGGGGTATTTAATTCTCCGCGAAGTTTGAATAAGGACATGCTGCAATTTTTGTTGGACTAAATTGGGAGGGCACTCACTTTGATTGGCTTTTCAAAGTGAGTGCCCAAATTCATAATTATTTAGCAATGAGCTTATTCCCCAACGATTTCAAAATCTGTGCGCCGGTTTTTAGAACGACCTAAGTCCGTATCATTACCATCCACGGGTTTGTCCGGGCCATTCCCAATGATGATGAACCTATTGCGCGGCATGTTGTAGGTTGTAATCAGGTATTCTGCCACAGACCTTGCTCTTTTTTCAGACAAAGCTTTATTGGCCGCAGGGTTCCCTACATTATCGGTGTTGCCTTCGATGCGGATGCGCGAATTAGAGAAAGCTTTGGCAATTTCAACAAATTCCTTGTCGATGATGTATTTGGAGTTTTCATCAAGCAGAAATTCTCCAGAGCGGAAAGAGATACTCACCCGTTTGGTTGCAATGGCTTCCTTACTTTTAACTGCCTCCGTGGCTTGGGTAAACTGTTTTTGCCCCTCTGCACTTTGGCCATTCATATCAGCCAATGCGGATGCGGATTTGATGGCTTGTGTATTGATGGCCAAGCGCCAGCTCGGCACTTTGCCTTCAATGTAGCCCAGTTTTTGGTAAGTAGCCGACATGCGGTTGTACAGGTTTTCGCCCGTAACACCCTTGTAATCAGGATTCATTCCAAAAAAATTCTGGTTGTCACCATGGGTGCACAAGCGCACATTGTTGATGGATTGTAGTGCAGCGTCGATGGATACACCGTCAAAGTTTTCAGAAAGAATTTTGGCAGCTTTGCGCTTGTTCACGTCGCTGCTATTGATTTCGGCAGCACCGATCATCCAGCCTTCGTAAAGTTTACTGGCTTTATCAGCATTTTTCTCCAACCAAGCTCCTTTGGCGATAAAGGCATCGGCAATGATATTGGAAGCAGAGCGGGTGCTTTCCAGAATTTTTGAACCTGGCACTGCCTGGGTACAGAGTTGATCATCTGGACTCCAAACCACGGCTGCATCTACTTGCTGGCTCTTGAAGACCTGAGCTGCATCAATAGCACTAGGTTGCTTTACGATTTCAATATCGGCTGGAGTCATTCCTGCTGCTTCCAACAACCAGATCAAAAAGGAATGGGAGGGCGTCAATTCCGCTACGGCCACCTTTTTACCTTTCAAATCACTGATGGAAGTAATCCCCCGGCGAACAACCACGGCATCACCTCCGCGCGACCAGTCAGCCTGGAAAACGATTTTAGGGTCATAGGCTTCCAATGCCGTCATTTCAGTAGGCAAGGCGTCAACGGTGCACCAAAGCAGGTCTACGTTGCCATTTTTAAAGGCCGCACGGCTGGCTTCAAAGTCGTCTAGTACTTTAAACTCTACCTGAAAGCCATAGTCTTTGTAAAACCGAGATGCGGTATTGGCTTTGAAGCCTTCGTTGAAGTATTGACCTCCGGCGTAGCCGCCCCAGGTTACTACCCCGATTTTGATGGTGTTGGGGTCAGAGGAAGAATCACTGTTGGTGCCGTTGGGGTCTGTTTGAGCACTTTCTTCCAAAAGCTTTTTACCAGCTTCGGTATTTTTCAGGATGTACCTCCCCCCAAAAACGAGGCCACCAACGATGAGCACTGCGAGAAGGAGTTTTGATAATGGTGTTAATCGTGCCATAATGAGATAAGGGTTTTCGGATTTGCTGCGGAGGGGAATAGCCCACCTGCTTTTCATCCGTTTTTTTTGTACTTCAGGGTTACTGTGTTGTTGTTTTTGGTTTTGTTCCAGCTTCCCTGTTGATTTTTTTGATGTCAACAAATATAATCGAAATTCGGAAGGGAAAACAAAGATTGTCGTTGAGAATACACGGAAAAACGATGGGCTGAAGTAAAAGATCGTTGGAACGGCATTTTTCAACCTAGCCTTCTCAGCCGAAAAAGCCAATTCAATACACAATTAAACAAAATCCTTCCTAAAACATTTAAATAATATAACTTAGCACTAAAGTAGTTTGGTAGTCAGTCCTCTATTCTTCATCAGAACGCTTACACTCATGCAAAAACTAATAC
>JAIXOO010000158.1 GCA_027486765.1 Saprospiraceae bacterium | reverse complement strand
CAGTCTCTAATTCCACCACGACGTATTCCTCCTATGTGGATCGACTACACGTCACCTCCGGTTACCAATGGTATGGCCTGCAGCCTTCCTACAACGCAACGGGTGCAAGTGGCGAAACCTTTGAGGCCAAACTCAATTTCCAGACGCCGGAATTTCAACAAATCGCCCAGTTGGACGCTTTTGCGCAGGATGTACTCAATGGCCGTGTTCCAGAAGCGTCTGGACAGGAGGGTTTGATTGATTTAAAAATCATTGAAGCCGTGGTTAAGGCTGCAAATACAGGGAAAAGAGTGGTATTGGATTGGAAGGGGTTTTAGTTGTTCTCTTAATTATCACTGTACGGACTCTCATCCACAGTGCCACTATCCTCTTGGTCCTCAAGGTCGTAAACATCCTCTGTCTCCGTTTTTTGTGTCAAGTTCTGGATGTCATCCATTACATCCACGGAGTAGTCCCAAAAATCGAGCATGATGGGTTGGGCTTGCTTCATGAGACCCCATACCGTTTTGGGATAATCTTTCAAATAAGGATAGGTTCGAGATTCGGCCACGGCGTCATTGGTGGTAGCGGAAGAAATGAGCACAAACCACAGCAAAGAGCTATAAATCAGCACCGAAAAGGCAGCCGATACCACGCCCCCGATGATTTGGTTGATGAAGTTGATGTTGATGGTTTGTAGTACCCCTTCGAGCCCTCGCCCTACCGTACGCAGTAAAAACATCGTGAGAAACAAGGTGAGTAAAAACCCTGCCAAAAACATCAGCGGGTTTTGGTAACCCGTAACGTCCTGCAGGAAATTGGTCATCATGGGCGAGAAGCGCAAAGAAGCCATGATCCCTAAAAGGATAGAAACGTATTTGAACACCGTCTCAATGATCCCCCGGGAATAGCCAAACCAAAATCCAGCCACAGCAACGATCAAAAAAATTACGTCGATGATCATATTTTTTGCTTTCCTTTTGCTTTCAATAGTTTAGAACTTGTACCTTGTAGAGGTAAAAAATTCTATTCTTTAGATACAAAGGTGCAGTAAAAAGTCACAAGATGGAAATTTTTTCCGACGCAAGCCGTTGATTATCGGATGTACCTCACTAGCTCCTTCTGCGTCATAATCACTACAAGTCGACCTAACTTAAGTAGGATATACTTTAATTTCATCATAAATCCTTGAGCATGCGCTTAATTCCAACAACTATTTTATTCGCATTGGCCTTGGCCTGTGCACCTGCCCTTGTGTGGGGTCAAAACCAACAACTACCAGTAGTTTTCCTTTTGGGTCAGGACGAAGCTGCTTACGAAAAGTTGAGTGTTGAACATCCACGAAATCTTTTGGTGATTTCGGGCAACGATACGGGGAAAGCCTTGAACAATTGGCTGGAATTCATCAAATCCATCCAAGAACACGCAGAAACGGTTAAATTTGACATCAACGGCTTGAAAGTTTTTTTGCACGTGTTTTGGAATGAAGATGGCTCCATCAGACACATCGGTTATTTTGTCAAACCAGATTCCCGCAATTTTAAACCAGAAGAATTGCGCGCCTTCTTTGGCACTTTTACGCGGTCCTACAAGCCCAAATTTACCAGTGACAAAAAATTCTCACATTATACTTCGGCTGGTTTCCCTACGCTGATCGAGCGGAAACAGTAGTTTAGATAGATAATAACGCAAGAAAAGTGACGTGTGATAGGTAAATCGCACGTCACTTTTTTTTTGTGTGCAGTAGAATCTACATTTTATTTGATGGTTTTTCTATTTTGTAAGCGCTTAAAAATTTGTCCATCTCCAATCCGAAAAAACCACCGCATGAAAAAGGGGCTTCTCTGCTTATTGTTGCTGCTTACGGCTTTTTACTCTTTTGCACAAAAAAAGCCACTCGTCGTATTTGTTACTGGTGATCACGAATACGGTGGCGAACAGACGCTGCCCCTGATCGCCGCCGAGCTGGAGAAAAATTATGGGATCCAAACCAAAGTATTAAAAGCTTATCCCAATCAAAACGCTGAAAAAAACATCCCAGGCCTGGAAAGCCTGAAAGACGCCGACCTGGCCGTATTCTACCTGCGTTGGCGACAGCTGCCGCCAGAACAATTGGCCTTTATCGAAGACTACCTCAAATCAGCCAAACCTCTGATGGGATTTCGCACGACTACTCATGCCTTTAATTTTCCCAAAGACGACCCATCGGCACGTTGGAACGCCTTTGGCGAATTTGCCCTCAATGCGCCTCCGGGATGGGGCGGCAAAGCTGGACATACCCATTATGGGCACGAAAGCACTACGGAAGTTTCGGTCATCGAAGCCGCCAAAAAACATCCAATATTGCGTGGTGTTGCACCCAATTTCAGGGTAAGTTCCTGGTTGTATCGTCTTTTGCCTGATTATCCGACGAAGGGTTCCGAGTGGTTGTTGATGGGCAAATCCATCAATCCGGACAAAGCAGCGATCGACAATCCGGTAGCCTATGTCGGGACCAACTCCTACGGCGCTAAGATTTTTACCACCACCCTTGGACACCCCGAAGATTTTCAAGTTGAATCGGTTCAGCGCCTGATCATCAATGCCATCCACTGGGAACTGGGCAAAAAAGTGCCTAAAAAATGGAAGGGGAAAATTGACATCAATGTGCCTTACCGAGGGATTGTGAAATGATTTTTATTTAAATTTTCACCTTTATAAATAACTCAACAGATGCTCTTCAAGCGCAAGTCTTTCTATTCTGTTTTTGTGCTCGTTTTTATGCTATTTAGCGTTTTACAGTTTCAACAACCAGTTAAACTTGAGCTCAAACAAGATGCACATATTGCTCTGATTGGAGGCAACCTGGGTTCCAGAATGATGCACTACGGCCATTTTGAAACCGAAATGCACGTCCGGTATCCTGAGAAATCGCTGTTTATCCGCAACATGTGTGACCCCGGTGAGACTCCCGGATTCAGGCCCCATGCTTCCCGTTTTTCACCCTGGGCTTTTCCGGGGGCTGAAAAATTCCAAACCGAGTACGCCAACAACTCCGATAGTGAAGGCCATTTCGATAGCCCGGATCAATGGTTGACCAAACTCAATACCGACATCATCATTGCTTTTTTTGGCTACAGTGAGTCCTTTCAAGGCGAGGCAGGTCTGGAAAACTACAAGCAGGAACTGGACGCTTTTATCAAACATACGCTTAGTCAAAAATACAATGGCAGCTCCGCGCCTCAACTGGCCCTGGTTTCCCCCACTGCCTTTGAAGATTTAACCAGCATTCACGACTTGCCAAATGGTGAAAAAGAGAACAAAAACCTCTTGCTTTACACCAATGCCATGAAGACGGTGGCCCAACAAAACAAAGTCCAATTTGTGGATGCCTTTACGCCTTCCAAACAATGGTATGAAAGCACGGCGGAGCCTCTGACCATCGACGGCGCTCAACTCAATGAAGCCGGGTATAAAAAACTAGCCAAACTGCTGAGTGATGAAATTTTTGGCAATGCCCCCGCCAAAGCCGAAGCGAATCGCAATTTGATTCGTGAAGCGGTGATGGAAAAAAACTGGCTGTGGCACAACGACTACAAAATCCCCAACGGCGTACACGTGTATGGCCGCAGGTATGACCCCTTTGGCCCAGATAATTACCCCGCCGAAATCGAAAAAATCCGCCAAATGACAGCGATTCGGGACAAGGCAATTTGGTTGGCGGCACAGAAAGGAGAAAAAACCGATCTGGCTGCTGCGGATAAAAACACCCGTAGTTTACCTGAAATCAAAACCAATTTTAATCCCGAAAAAAATGGCAGCCTGAAGTACCTCTACGGCAAAGATGCACTAGAGAAACTCAAAGTGCCTCCGGGGTACAAAATTGAACTTTTTGCCTCCGAGGCGGAATTCACCGATCTGGCCAACCCGGTCCAGATGTCCTTCGACAACAAGGGCCGTCTTTGGGTAGCCACCATGCCCAGTTACCCCCACTACAAACCCGGCGACGCCAAACCCAACGACAAACTGATCATCCTGGAAGATACCAACAACGACGGCAAGGCGGACAAACAAACGACCTTTGTCGATGGCTTGCACTTGCCTCTGGGGTTTGAATTTGCGCCAGAAGGTGTATATGTTTCGCAGGGCATCAACCTGAAATTATTCACCGATACCAATGGTGACGACAAAGCCGACAAGGTCGAAGTTATCCTCAGTGGTTTTGATGATCACGATACCCACCACAACAGCAGCGCGTTTTGTGCGGATCCGTCAGGGGCCATTTACACGGGCGAAGGGGTGTTTTTACATACGAGTGTAGAAACGGCTTACGGTACGGTCAGAGCTACCAATGGTGGTTTTTACCGCTACAGTCCACAATTGCACAAACTGGATCGGATTGCTCAATTGGCCATTCCCAATCCCTGGGGCATCGCTTTTGATCATTGGGGGCAACCATTTTTTGCAGAAACCTCCAGCCCCGATGTGCGCTGGATGACGCCTGGCACGGTATTGCCCCGTTATGGCGAGGCAACGCACAAGAGTTTTCAACTCATCGAAAAAGACCACATGGTGCGCCCTACCTCGGGTCTGGAATTTGTGTCCAGCCGTCATTTTCCGGATGAGGTTCAAGGTGATATGCTGATCAACAATACGATAGGTTTTTTGGGCACCAAACAGCACCAGATCTGGGATGATGGAACCGGCTACAAAACCAAACACCGCCAGGACTTGCTCGTTGGTGAAGACCGCAATTTTCGGCCGGTCGACATGGAGTTTGCCCCCGATGGCTCTTTGTACATCGTAGATTGGCACAACATCCTGATCGGACACATGCAGCACAATGCCCGCGATCCGTTGCGCGACCACGTACATGGGCGGATTTACCGGATCACTTACCCTTCTCGCCCCCTGGTTACGCCAGCAAAAATTGATGGAGCCAGCATTGAAATTTTGTTGGACAACCTGAAACTACCCGAGTACCGTACCCGTTACCGTACTCGCCGGGAACTGAGAGGAAGAAACGCAACGGAAGTTTTATCCAAACTAGACAAATGGCTGGCGGCCTTGGATAAAAATGACCCGCAATACGAACACCACCAATTGGAAGGCCTATGGGTGAGCTGGGGCTTGGATAAAGTGAATCAAGGCTTGTTGAAACAACTCCTCAAAGCCAAAGATTACCGGGTGCGGGCTGCGGCCACTGAAGTTTTGCGTTTTACAGGCCATCAAGTCAAAGACCAGGCGGAATTGTTGATGCAAGCCGCTCGGGATGAAAACAGTCGGGTTCGTTTGGGTGCTATCGTTGCAGCTTCCCGGATCAGTCCTGAAAAAGGTTTACCCATTTTGGAAGAGGCCCAAAAGAAGCCACTCGACGATTGGATGGTACATGCCCACGAGACCGCTGTGGCCCACCTGAGCGGCCGCTCGGTAAAAAAAGTCAAAGAAGTATACAGCACAACCAACCTGAAAGGCAAAGACTTCGAGGCGTTCAACCAGGGCAAAGCCCTCTACTCCAAAGAAGGTTTTTGCATCACCTGTCATCAGGCGGATGGCAAGGGTTTGCCAGGTTCTGGATTTCCACCCTTGTCTGGTACCGAATGGGTAACGGGTTCCGAAGATCGACTCATCAAAATCATCCTCAAAGGGTTGATGGGACCGATTGTAGTGGATGGGAAAAACTACGAAGGCATGGTGCCAATGACACCCTTTGAAGGGATGCTCAACGACCAGGAATTGGCAGCCGTAGCCACCTACGTCCGCAATTCTTTCGGCAATAAGGCCTCGGTTGTTTCACCAGAAAAAGTGAAGGAAGTTCGAGCCAAACTTCAAGGAAAAAAAGCTTTTTACCAAAGTAAAAAACTCTTGAAAGAACACCCCTTGGCGGCTAAGTCCGGCAAATAAAATTGTAGACGAACACCAAAATCAGATACGCATGAAACTGGCGATACACAACTGGATGCGCGCCGAAACAATCGAAAAAACGATTGAACGAATTGCAGCCCTAGGTTACCACAAACTTGAGATTCAGGGCGCTCCGGAGGCTTACGATACGAAGTATGTAGGAAAATTACTTCAAGACCACGGCCTCTCTTGTTGGGGCTCGGTAACCCTGATGCTGGAAGAACGCAACCTCCTGGCCAAAAACAAAGCCCAAAGAGCCGCCTCGGTACAGTACGTCAAAGACGTCGTAACGATGGTCAAAGAACTCAATGGCACCATGGTTTCAGTAGTGCCTGCTACCGTGGGCAAAATCATTCCCGATGGCCGCCCGGATGAAGAATGGGAATGGGCCGTGGAAGGCATGCAGGAGGTTTACGCCTACGCCGAAAGTCTTGGCATTTTGTTGGGCATTGAACCGATCAACCGTTTTGAAACTTACTTCATCAACCGTGGTGATCAGGCTCTGGCACTGGCCAAAGCCGTCGGTCCCAATTGTGGGGTTTGCCTCGATACCTTCCACATGAACATCGAAGAAGACGACATGTTCGAAGCCATTAGGCGCGCTAAGGGGCGTTTGGTTGGGTTCCACGTAGCCGACAACAACCGCATGGCACCCGGCATGGGCAAGCTGGATTGGAAAAAAATCATCGCTACGCTCCATGAAATTGGCTACGATGAGGTCTTGTCGGTAGAGTTTTGCTCACCCCTGGACCGTACTCCAGCCAACCCGTATCCAAACTCCATCGAAACCAATCCCGAAGGACTCAGTCCCGAACAAAAGAAATTCCTGGAAGACCACGGTAGCTCGGCGGTAACCGAAGAGTTTTACACCATGCTAACCCGGAAATCCATAGAAACACTTAGTGCACTGATATGAAAATTACGAATGTAGAAGCCTTTTGGCTGCGTTGTCCCATTCCCAAAGAAAAACAGCATCGCTCGGACTACGGCCTGTTAACCGATTTTGACATGACCCTGGTGGTAGTCACTACAGATAGTGGGTTACAAGGTTTTGGCGAAGCCAAAGCTGCCGTAGGCTCATCGGGAGTCTGTGCGTCCATTGTGACTTGTGTAGAAAAGGAGTTGAAACCCTTGTTGGTCGGTAAGGATGCCCGCCACATCTCGCGCATCTGGGAGCACGTTTACAATGGTACGCGTGACCATTACGCCTTATCCCGGGGGCGCAAGTTTCCCATTTTAGGCCGTCGTGGTTTGACCATCTCAGCCATGAGTGGGGTGGATACTGCCCTTTGGGACCTCAAAGGTAAAGCCCTGGGCGTACCAGTGGTAGAACTTTTGGGTGGTGCTTGTCGGGATACCATGGAAGCTTACGCCAGTGGCGGCTGGGCTGGTGCCGAAAAAATTGGCGAGCAGCTCAACAGCTACATCGAAAAAGGATTTAAGGGGGTAAAGATGCGGGTAGGCATCATGGACGAAACGGTAGGTGAAAGTGTGAAGCGGGTACGCGCGGCACGGGAAGCCATCGGCGACCACATCAAACTCATGGCCGATGCCCACGGTACTTTTAGTGTGCCGGAAGCCAAACAGTTTTGTCGCGGGGTGGAAGACTGTAACCTCTATTGGTTCGAGGAACCCATCAGTCCCGATAACCGGCACGGCACGGCTGAGGTGAGAGCTTCAACGGCCATTCCCATTGCTGCAGGTGAAAGTGAATACACCGCATTTGATGTGCGCGACTTGATCGAAGTGCGCGCCCTGGACGTTGTTCAGCCCGACTCAGCGATCATTGGCGGCATCACCGAGTCGATGCGGGTCGCGCAATTGGCGCATACGTACCAATTGGAATTGGCGCCGCATTGTTGGGGCTCGGCTTTCTCCTTTATGGCGGGAGTCAACGTAGCTTTTGCATCTCCGGCGGCAGTGGTGATTGAGTTCTCATTGGGCGGTAATCCAATGATGTACGAATTGGTGAAAGAAAAAATCACGGTTGAGGATGGGATGCTTTCCGCTCCTACGGCTCCTGGCTTAGGATTGACGCCCAACTGGGATTTTGTACATGAATTCAAGCAAAAAATCTAGTGTTATGGCAAAAGCAATCGGCATCAATCACGTGGCACTTGTGGTGAGCAACCTGGAAGCTGCCTGCGAATTTTATGAAAAAGAACTGGGCATGGAAATCATCCCCGCCTTCTTGTTCGACTATCCTACTGCCTTTTTCAAGATCAACGAAACCCAGCAACTTCACTTGACTGAGTGGGACGACACGTACTCCTTCCGCGGGCATATATGCATGCAGGTGGACGACATCAATGCCATCTTTTGGCGCATGAAAGAGTTGGGTGTGATCGATACTTCACCCTGGGGGAAAGTTCGGCAATTGCCTGATGGACCGATTCAGATGTTTGTGCGGGATCCTTCGGGGAACCTGCTGGAGTTGTCCTGTAAACCTGGCTCTGAAATTGACCCGGCCATTTTTGAAGATGAGTTGTTCCAGGCGGGGATATACGTTTCCGGGAGGAATGATTTCCGGGGGTATAAGTCTAAAGACGCGACTTTGTACCACAATTAATTTTTGCTTTTTGCTTAGGTGTGTCTTAAGTGCCTAAGGTTTCTTAGGTGGTGAAAAAGAAAAATATCTTTCACCACCTAAGAAACCTTAGGCACTTAAGACACACTTAAGGCCTAGCCAATATGTCCGACCACGTATGAAAAATATCCTACTGCTCGAAACCATTGCCGACGAAGCCAATCAACTGCTCAGCGAAGCAAAAGATGTTGAAGTACATACTGCTTTTGCCGGACTACCTTCTGCCGAAGTTTTATCCAAAGTTGACGCCGTCATCACCCGCGGCCTCGGCCAGGTCAACCAGCAATTGATGGATGCCTGCCCTCAACTTCTCGTGGCAGCCCGCTGCGGAGTGGGACTCGACAATGTGGATGTAGTTGAAGCAAGCAAGCGAAAAATAAAAGTAGTCAACGCCCCCGGCTCCAACGCCTCCACTGTAGCAGAGCACGCCATTGCCCTGATGTTGATGCTGCAACGCAATCTTTATCAGGCGCTCAATGATGTCAAAAGTGGCAACTGGGCCGCACGGAGCAGTTTTAAAAGTGATGAACTGGGGGAAAAAACCTTGGGCATTCTGGGTTTGGGCAACATCGGCTTAAAAGTCGCCAAAATTGCCCAAGCCCTAGGCATGCGGATTATTTATTGGTCAAAATCACCCAAGGATGTTCCTTATCAATATGTTTCAAAAGCTGAGTTGTTGGCCACTTCCGACCTCATTTCCATCCATGTACCTTTGACTGCCGAAACCAGCAACCTGATCAATGCGGAAGCTTTGAGCAAGGTAAAACCTTCCTGCATCATCGTCAATACGGCCCGCGGCCAGATTGTGGATAAAGCGGCACTAGTCGAGGCGCTCAATACAGGAAAACTGGCAGGCTATGGCGCCGATGTGCCCACATCCCCTGCCCCCACTGCTGACGATGCACTAATCTCGCACCCTAAAGCATTGATTACCGCCCATGTTAGCAGCCTGACCGCCACAACCTACAAAAACATGTGTGTGAGCACAGTGAATAATGTGCTGGCCATTTTGAGGGGACAAGAGCCAGTGTCGGGTTGTATTTTTAATTCAAAAGACCTTTAATTTTAAGATAATGAAACGATTAGTCAGAATGCGTTGGTACCTGTTGTTGCCAGTAATGCTATTGGGAACATTTTCATTGCAAGTCTTTCGGCCTGTCCTTCCGGCTAATCCGCCCAAAATCGATAACCTGAAACTGCCCCCTGGTTTTGTAGCCGAACACCTTTACAGCCCATCCGAAAGCAAGGAAGGTTCCTGGGTCTCGATGTGTTTTGATGACAAGGGACGTATGTTGGCTTCTGACCAATACGGCGGCATTTACCGCTTGGAAATTCCGGCCATTGGCTCCAAAGACCTGACACCTAAGATCGAAAAAATAAAGCTGGAGAACGACACCCTCACTTTTGGGGCAGCCCATGGTTTGTTGTACGCCTTCAACAGCTTGTACGTGATGGTCAACAACCGCTCCAATAAAAACCTGCCCAAAGGGTCTGGCTTTTATCGTTTGCAAGATACTGATGGCGACGATCAGTTCGACAAACTGACCCTGCTCAAAAACCTGGTTGGTGAAGGCGAGCACGGGCCGCACAGCATCAAACTTTCCCCAGATAAAAAATCGCTGTACGTGATTTGTGGCAATTACACCGATTTGCCCACTATGGATGCCTACAAATTGCCTCAAACCTGGAAATACGACAACCTTTTCCCCGAAATCAAAGACCCGCGAGGACATGCCAACGACCGCAAGGAACCGGGAGGCTGGGTGGCTAACGTCAACCCAGAGGGCACCAAATGGGAACTAATTTCAGCAGGTTACCGCAATCCTTTTGATCTGGCCTTCAACGATGTCGGCGATCTTTTTGTGTACGATGCCGATATGGAATGGGATTTTGGCCTGCCCTGGTACCGGCCTACCCGGATTTGCCATGCCACCAGTGGCTCCGAATTCGGCTGGCGAACGGGCGATGGCAAATGGCCGGCTAGTTTTCCCGACAATTTACCCCCCGTTATCAACATAGGCCAGGGCTCGCCCACCAATTTGCTTTATGCCAAAGAAGCGAAATTCCCTGCCAAATACAAGCAAACCCTCCTGGCTTTTGACTGGAGTTTTGGGATCATCCACGCCATCCACCTCAAGCCCAGCGGCTCAACTTACACAGCTACCCGTGAGGAGTTTTTATCAGGCGTACCCTTGCCATTGACCGATGGGGCGATTGGCCCGGATGGGGCTTTGTATTTTTTGACCGGAGGTCGCAGACTCGAATCGGATTTGTACCGCGTGTATTACAATGGCACGGAAGCGACGGCCAGCACTGAAACTACGCTATTGACCGAGGAAAATAAGCTGCGTCGGAAACTGGAAGCTTTCCATGCTCCTGGAAATACCGAAGCGATAAGTGTTGCATGGCCCTACCTGGGGCACCCTGATCGAGCCATCCGTTATGCCGCCCGAATTGCACTGGAGCACCAGCCGGTAGGGGAGTGGAAAGCCAAAGCCTTGGCAGAAACCAACCCCGTTGCCTTGACGAATGCCCTGATCGGTCTTATCCGCAACGGAACGGAAAATGACAAGACTGCCATTCTGAATGCCTTATCCAGGATCAATTACCTTAAACTTTCCCCCGCTCAGCAATTGGATGTATTACGGGCTTATGAATTGGTCTTCGCTCGGTTTGGCATGCCGGAAACTGCCCAAAAAGCCAAAATTGTAGCCTTGCTGGATGCTCAATACCCTAGTAACTCAGCCGAACACAATAAAGCCTATTGCAAGCTGCTGGTATTTTTGGAGGCCCCCTCGGTTTTGCCCAAAACCCTGGCTTTGATGGCGAAAAAAGAACAGTACAATCCCAACGAAGGACTCGCCACCAGTTCCGAAGACTTGATCCTACGTAACCCCCAATACGGCCTGGACATTGCCAAAATGCTGGAAAAAATGCCAGTCCCCCAACAAACTTATTTGGCCATGATGTTGGCTAAGGCCAAAGTGGGCTGGACTCCAGAGCTGCGGGAGCAATATTTTGCCTGGTACAAACAAGCCTTTGCGCTTAAAGGTGGCAATAGCTACGTTGGCTTTATTGACAAAGCGAGAAAAATAGCCTTGGAGAATGTTCCGTCCAACAAAAAGGACTACTACGACCAACTTTCGGGCGCGGAACTGCTGACCAAGTCCGGTAATGATATAGCCCAGGAGGATTACCCCAAAGGCCCCGGGAAAAACTATAAAGTGAAGGACATGGATACCATTTTTACGGCAGAGTTGAGTGGAAGAGACTTCAAAAGGGGCAAGGCAATGTACGTGGCTACCACTTGTTCGCGCTGCCATGCCATGAAAGGTGAAGGAGGAAACATCGGCCCTGACCTCACCCAAATTGGTACCAGATTCAGCACCAAAGACATCCTGGAGGCCATTCTTGACCCGAGCAAAACGATTTCTGACCAATACGCAGCGACCCAGTTTCAGCTAAAAAATGGGAAAAGCCTGGTGGGCAAAATCGCCAATCAAGACAGTAAGTATTATTACATCTCTCAAAATCCTTATGCCCCTGATTTTTTGGCCAAAGTCAAAAAGAAGGACGTGCTGACTAAAAATTATTCAACGATCTCGTCAATGCTTCCCGGGTTGGTCAACCCCCTGAATGTGGAAGAGTTGAAGGATTTGGTGGCGTATTTGAAGGCGGGGGGTGATGAGGAGCACGCGGTTTTTAGGGGGAAGTAGCGTACTTAAAAACATCTTGTTTTCCGATTCCGCAGACCCTGTCTGCGGAATCGTATTCTATTGATTTTCAATTTAGAGGAGCCGCGTAGCGTACAAGACTTCATTGTAATCATGCTTGCATATTTTTACAAAAACTCCGAACTTGCCAAAGAAACGATCCAACAATTCAATCAGGCTTTACCACATGAGCTAAATCAATATGCCATGAGTACCTATGATATGATTCTAGCTGAAGGTATGGAAATTGCAACCGAAAGAGAGCGAGGAATCTATGAAGTGATTTTGGCGAAAGAACATCAACGCGCTGAAGAAGAACGCCAACGCGCAGAGGAGGAGTATCAACGTGCAGAAAAAGAGCGCCAGCGTATTAATAATGCTATTTTATATCTCCATCAAATTGATCAGAAGCAACCTGCTGAAATAGCCATGATCATTGGCAAAGATTTAGAATATGTGGAAAATCTGATCGCTGAGATGGAAGAGGGGGATTGGGAGAATTAAGCCTCCGCGTCGAAATCAAGCCTTGATCTGTATCTATTTCTTCGTTTTCTTAATTTCCGAGACAGTGTCTTGGAAATCATTCTACATAAAAACAATCAACAAATATCTGTTAGCAGCTATTATTCTTATGGAAAAAACAACCCTCTACCATCAGGAGTCACCCGACATCAAAATATCGATCCAAATCTATTTCAACGAAAAAAACCAATTGACCCTCGATGGCTATGACATTGGTAGCGCCGTAGAAGAACGCTTTGGCGATTCAGACTACGAATACACCCACACCATTGAACCGGAAGACGTCAAAAAATTCTACCCGATTTTTAATGTACAAATGGATGATCAAGCAGGTTTATTGGCTGCAATTAAAAAGGAGTTCAGCGTACCCAATGCCTATACTTTATTTGGCGAATTCATGAAAACTCACGACATAAAGTATACCAGTTTCACCTGGATTTAATTTGCACCCAAGCCATCCTTAAAAAGCGCCACTGAGCAACTTAGCATTCCACCAACTTTCCCCCTTTAATCACCACGCTTTCAAAAAAAATCCTTTTCTTTGCGGAGAATTTCAAAATTAGGGTCAAATTTTTTGAAAAATCCTATCAGAATGATCAAGATCCTTGCCAATGATGGCATCAGCCCAGACGGTCAAACACTACTTGAAGAAGCGGGTTATGAAGTAGACACTACCCGGATTCCACAAGCGGACCTACCTGGCGTTATCGGCCAGTACGATGTACTGATCGTACGCAGTGCAACCAAAGTCACCAAGGAAGTAATCGATGCGGGGACCAACCTCAAAATCGTTGCTCGTGGTGGTGTTGGCTTGGACAACATTGATACAGATTATGCCCGCTCCAAGGGCATCACCGTGTTCAATACACCAGCAGCCTCCTCACAAGCGGTTGCCGAATTGGCGTTTGCACACATGTTCAGCCTCGCGCGTTTTCTGCACGGCTCCAACCGGGCCATGCCAGTAACAGGCGGCACTGAGTATGACAAACTCAAGAAAAAATTCTCCGACGGTATTCAGTTGCGCGGCCGTACCCTGGGCATCATCGGCTTTGGTCGAATTGGACAGGAAGTAGCGCGCATCGGGATTGGACTGGGGATGAATGTACTGGCTGCCGACCTCATGATCGACGAAGCCCGCATCGACATCAAACCTTACAATAGCGAGTACATCACGATGGCCGTAACAGTGCCTACCGTGGAAATGGAAGAACTCCTGGCGAAGTCTCACTTCATCACCCTACACGTTCCTTTCAGTGGTGGCACCCCCATCATCGGCAAGGCGCAGTTTGACAAAATGAAAAAAGGGGTTTGTTTGATCAATACCTCTCGTGGTGGAACTGTTGACGAGGAAGCACTACTGGAAGCATTGGCTAGCGGTAAAGTAGCTGGTGCAGGTTTGGACGTATTTGACTTCGAACCCACGCCACGTCCGGAAATCCTGACGCATCCCAATATTTCGCTCACTCCACACATCGGTGCTTCTACGCTGGAAGCTCAGGCCAACATTGGTCTGGAATTGGCCGATCGGATTTTGGCTTTCTTCGGCGACGATAAGTAAGCGCTATACATCCAAATAGTGTGAATTGAAAGGCCCCATTAGCTGCAATAGTGCTAATGGGGCCTTCACCGTTATGCTTTTTAACATTGAAGAATCTATTCTACCTTCAACACTTTTCCCCAGGCTTCTTCATTGCCATTGCGCAAGCGAACCAGGTAGAGCCCTTTCGGCCAACCATCAGCAGTGATGGTTTCTTGCAGCAGCGTATTGCCAGGTATGGCTAAGGTACGAGCGTGAACCATTTGCCCTTGGGCGTTCCATACTTCCAATTGAGCTTTGGGTGCGCTGGTTGGCAACTTGAGGCTCACCACAAATTCATCGCTAAATGGATTGGGGAATATATGCAGTTGATTTGCCGGATTTACGGTGTTGACCGAAGTAGAAATGAGGTCTATATTGACGCAATAATCTTCAATTTCGCCATAATAATTGCTGCTTCCTGAAAAACAGGTGCTGGGTTCAGTGTTGTACCGCAGGGCTACTCGCATCCGAGTTGGCCCGGAAGGGGTATTCGCAGGGATATTGATGACACCACTGAAAACGGTATCTTTTTTGGCCCCCGAATTGTAAAGGGCTTCGTTGTTCCCAAATTGCCCGTCCTGATTGAGGTCAATCCAGGCTACCACAAACTCGTTGAACAATGTCCCTTTGTAACCCATGGTCAATTTGAAATTGTAGCTTTGGCCCGAACGCAAATCCAGCCCTTTTAGTCCCGTGTAATCACCATAACCGTCGCGGGTACTAGTGTTTTTGAAGTTGCCTACGTATACCCCGGTAATCCATTCCTGTTCAGATTGGTCAATCAGGATTGTTTCGGCGCAATAATCCTTATCCAGGCAAGCACCACAGTTGCGGGTTTTGAAGGTGAAGCTTTTGCTAAACACGGAGGAAGTACCATCCAGGCATTCCGACCGAATTTGGAACTCATACTCGGTACAAGCCGTCAAGTTCCGCAAATTGGCCGAGGTGAAAGGTGGGCTCAAAGAAGACCAGGCCGTAGTACCCACCGGACGATAGCGGAACGTATAAGAACTCGCTGCGGTTACCGGCTGCCAACGGATGATAACGCTGGAGATGATCCCCGTGGGAATCGTCACCTGGGAAGGCGGCTCACAACAGCCATCGGTGCGGAAACTGAAGAGTTGATCAAAATCAACACTGGTATTGCGGCAATAGGTTTTGAGCTGGTACTCGTAATCTGTGCAGGGCTTCAAATCGATAAAATTATAAGGTGGAAGCGCCCGTTCGATCGTTGTCCAGGTGGCACTCCCCTTTATTCGGAAACGCAGATCGACCCTTTGAATACTATCATTACTCGTCCAGCTCAGTCGGGCACTATTAATCGTAATGTTGCTCACCGCTACACTAACCAATGAGGGGCAAGAACCACATTCTTTTGCCAAAGCCAACAAGCTGTTGTATACCTGAAGATGGCCTCCGGTACTGGTCGTATTTTTTAAGTTAAAATGGGGTTTGACATTTTCCAGGATCAAACGCCGGATCCACAAAGCCGCAGCTTTGGGGTCTCGCCTGGCCAAAGAGGCCAAAGTAGGACAGGGCGCAGCATACAACAAACCTACTGCTCCAGCCACCTGTGGGGCTGCAAATGAAGTGCCGGAGATCGTCACAAAACCATTGTTTTTGGCAGTAGTAATGGCTTGTTCGCCAAAAGCGGCCAAATCAACGGTGGTTTTTCCATAGCCATGAGGTATCGTGCCCGTACGGCTCATGCTGGTAACACTAATGATGTAGGGGCTACCACAACTTCCAGGCATATCGCCAATGGCATCTACATCCACAGGGTCATTTTCTGTTGCACAAATATTCATGATGCCCTGATGACCCAAACTATCAAAAAAACTACACCAAATGGGATATTCTTCAGGTTTGGCGCGTGGAACACCCCAAGAGGCGTTGGTGGCCACTACGAAAGCCCCTTGTTTACCTCCACTTTGATTGTAGCGCCTTCGTTGAATGAAAGGATAATTGTACGCCTGGATGATGATGTCCTCCGTGCTGGAATTGTATCCGCCAAACACACCCATGATTTTCACTTTCCAGTTGACCCCGGTGACGCCGTAATTGTTGTTGCCAACTGCCCCAATAAATCCTGCAACTTCAGTGCCATGCGAAGCATCTTCACTAATGTCGTCATTCTTACGGCGTACGCTCCAGCCACGGTAATCGTCGATGTAACCATTTTCATCGTCATCGAGGTTGTTGTTGGGAATTTCAGCTCGGTTGACCCACAAATTGGCTTTCAAATCGCGGTGGGTGGTGTCAATCCCATCATCAATGACGCATACCACGATGGTGTCGCCGCCGGGCGTGAGCCCACCTTTGGT
>JAIXOO010000318.1 GCA_027486765.1 Saprospiraceae bacterium | reverse complement strand
TCGAAAAATTCGTCATTAATACAACGCCATATCAAACCGCTTCCGGTACTTCACCGTCAACGGACTTTGCACGCCCCAGGTGCGAAACAGTGCAATGGCCGTTTTGCGAGGCTGATCGTTGTTGAACGTTTTATCAATCATCACCGCTTCGATGATTTTTTTGATCGCCCCTTCATAATCAACCGCTAGGGCTAGCTCCTGCGCTTCGCCCATGGCGACTGCGGCTGGAGAAACATCAGACGGCACACTTTGAATCCAGTCGGCAATGGTGCGGATATCGGCAGCGGTTTCGGCCAATTCGTGGTCGAGGGTAATGTCGTGAACCAGTTGCCGGGCAGTGGCCGGATCAGGAATCGCCAGTTGTTTGGCCAGGGTGATGCGGGCAATCAGGATTTCCGGGTTTTCTTCCACCACTTCAATCAAAGCTTCGAGTGCTCCGGGATAACCAGCCTCCACTGCTTCGATGAGGGCGCTCAAGTCCTCCTGTCCTTCCTCCACCTCTTCTGCCTCGGCGATTTGAGGTAGGTGCGTATCCAACCATATTTGGATTTGCGCACGCGGAAGGGCTCCTGAAAACTCGGCGATGATTTTGCCTTCAAAAACCATTTTAACGGCGGGAATACCTTTGATTCCAAAGGCTTGCGCCATTTCGGGGTATTCTTCTGTATCTATTTTGATCAGCGCCCAGCGATCCGCCTGCTCTGCCGCCATTTCTTCAATGACCGGACCTAAAACCCGGCAAGGGCCACACCATTCAGCCCAAAAATCAATGACTACGGGGATGCTGTAGCTACGTTCGATTACGTCTTTTTGAAAGTCCATCGGGAGTGTATGATTATTTGTGGGCAATTTAGATCAATTTATGATTGGATAATGTATCACAAATCACTAATTTTCGTGAAATTCATCAGACTTGTCGATGGGCCATGATTCAAGGTCTTCTTGTAACTGCCCGTTCACTTGTTTTTACACCTTTTTCCATGTTGTTTTTGTTCAAATCCTTACACATTGTCGGTTTTGTAGCCTGGTTTGCCGGTTTGTTCTACCTCGTACGGATGTTCGTATACCACCGCGAAGCCCACGATGAAGTCCAACCCAAACGCGACATCCTCACCCAGCAATTCAACCTTATGGAGCAGCGGGTGTACAAAATCATTTGTAATCCGGCGATGATGCTGACCTGGATTTGTGGCCTGGCCATGATCTTTCTATACGGTTGGGAATGGTTCAAGGTCAATTCCTGGTTGCACATCAAACTCGTGTTGCTCCTGGGGCTGACTTATTATCACCTTTGGTGCAAAAAAATGATTGTCAAGCTGGAAAAAGGCGACTTCAGCATGAGCTCCCATCGTTGGCGACTGCTCAATGAAGTGCCAACCGTTTTTTTGCTGGCAATTGTGTTGCTGGCCGTTTACCGAAATGCATTGGATTTTGCCTATGCGCTGGCAGGGATCATGGGCTTCATGATTTTGTTGATGATGGGGGTACGGGCGTATCGCAAGGCTCGGGAACGGAATCCGAATATATAACCAACAAAATGGGTGTTGTCGGGGGTGGTTTGGGCACCCGCGAGGGGTGCCCCTACGATGCATATGCTGTTGTCACCATTTTTTTGGGCGAATGTTTTGTTCTGGCCTGTCGTGATTTACGGGGGGCTCTGCCTGTTTTTTTATTTTTTTCAGGACTACTTTTTCTTTCGCCCGGAAATGTTGCCCAAAAACTTTGAATACCGCTATCCATTTCCTTTTACTGAACATACTTTTGAAATGGAGGACGGTGGGGTGATCAACGCCCTGCAATTCAAGGTACCCAATTCGCAGGGAGTGGTTTTTTACCTCAAAGGCAATTCGCGCAGCCTTAAAGGATGGGGCAAATTCGCCAAAGACTTTGTGAGCAAGGGTTACGATTTTTTCATGATTGATTACCGGGGCTTTGGCAAAAGTAAGGGCCGACGCACCGAAAGTATCTTGCTCAACGATGCCCAAACGGTGTACAAGTGGCTGAGCAAAGAATACCCCGAGGAACAGATCGTCGTGTACGGTCGCTCCCTTGGCAGTGGGATTGGTGCCCGATTGGCATCCTGGAATGATCCCCGGATGTTGATTCTGGACTCACCTTATTTCAGTTTTTACCACCAAATTCGCCGGTACGGCTGGTGGCTGCCCTTGCGTTATTTGCTGCGCTACCAGTTGCGCACCGACCAATTCATCAAAAAAGTGACCTGCCCGATTTACATCATCCACGGCAATAAGGATCGCCTAATTTCCTACGCCCAAGGCAAACGCCTGCACGAAATCAGCGCCGACCGCAGCACCCTCATTACCATCGAAGGCGGTGGGCACAACAATTTACCCGATTTTCCAGAGTACCACGAGCATTTGTACGATATACTCAACGAGCATGAGGCGCTGGTGATGTACACGAAGTGAGTTGATAGATTAACGTTAGATTAAAAATTAAGGATTGAATCGTTAGTACCTCAGCTGAAAAGTCAAAGATGTTCAGACTCAAAATCATTTACTTCCTAGTGGTCTACACCCTTCGCGGCACCTTTCAGCGGCGGGAGGCTTTGGAGCGTTTTCAGCAACGAAAATGGCATAGGTTTAGGAAAAAAGTGCTCAGCAATTCCCCTTTTTACCATCAATTGGCTCAACAAGAAGCGGATTTGACTGATTTCCCTCTGATGAACAAAGCGGCTTTCATGGCCAATTTCGACCAAATCAACACCTTGGGCATCCAGCGGGAAGAGGCCATGCAGGTGGCTCTACAAGCAGAAATGGAACGCGACTTCAGCCCCGAGCTCAAGGGTGCCACGGTGGGTTTGTCCACCGGGACCAGCGGCACCCGTGGCCTGTTTTTGGTTTCTGCCAGGGAAAGGGCGCAATGGACAGCCATGGTCTTGCGCAGGGTGGTACCCATCCAATTCTTCAAGCGCCAAAAAGTAGCTTTTTTTCTGCGGGCCAACAGCAACTTGTACAGCTCGGTGCAATCGGCCAGCCTGGAATTCCGCTTTTTCGACATTTTTCAGCCCATCGAAAAACTGCTCCAGGAGTTAGCAGATTTTCAACCCCATATTTTGGCCGCCCAACCTTCGATCCTGAGCGCCATCGCTGAAGCACAACTCGCTGGCAGCATCAACATTCAAGCACATTTGCTCATTTCTTTTGCAGAAGTACTAAACGATACCGACAAACAATTTATCCAAAAGGTTTTTCCAGTTCCCTTCCGCGAAGTTTATCAATGTACCGAGGGCTTCCTGGCCGTCACCTGCGCACATGGCACCTTGCACCTGAACGAGGACATCGCCATTTTTGAAAAAAAGTACCTGGATGAGTCGCGCTTTATCCCCATCATTACGGACTTCACTCGCAGCACGCAGCCAATCGTTCGCTACGAATTGAATGATGTATTGGTTGAAAAAAAAGAACCTTGCCCCTGTGGGTCGTGCTTTACCGCTCTGGAGCGGATTGAAGGACGGGAGGATGATATTTTGGTATTTCCTGGAGTGAATGGGGAATTGATCAAGGTTTTCCCAGACCTGATTTGTAGAGTGATTGCGCGGAGTACGGAGGGGTTTCGAGCCTATCGTTTGCGGCAACTGGGGGCGCTGGAATTGCAGTTGGAATTGGAAAGTGAAGATTTTCAAGTTGTTTCTGCCACTGTCAGCGCTGCATTACACGTTTTTTTGCAGGAAAAAGGAGTGAATAACCTGAGTATAGCCTGCAAAAAAGGAATCGAACGGGGAACTGGAGAAAAGCTACGCCGGGTGGAAAGGAAATAGCATCAAACTAAAATTGAGGCGTCTCAAATTTTGATTTGCAGCATTCAGGCCATTTTAGCGTCGAATCTTTGCCCCATTGATTCACACTAAAAACGCTGCACCATGTACAAGCTTTTTGCGCAATGCGCTCTGCTTTTTTTAAGCCTTCAACTTGCTGCCCAAAGCACCAGCAACCCGGTCCGGGTCAGCTTCACCCTGGCGAATCCGGGACTGAGCACCAAAGTCATCGATATCCGCCACTTCGATTACGCCCAATCCAAAGCCAGCGGCTACGGCTACGACTTGGGTGGCCTCAGTAGCCATGCCGTAAACATGCCAGCAGGTACGCGCATTTATGAAAAACGACAAGCCAAGTGGCAACTTATCCGGGTGATCACTGTCGCCGATTCAGGCCAAAAAATCAACCTTGGTAAACCCTATGAAATCAGTCACCAACAATGGCTGGATGCCGCCTGGGCTGAAAAGTATGAAGAAATTTACCGCCTGGAAAAAATCAAAGAACAACCCGAAGTGGAAACATTTGCACAAAAAGCAGGTTTAGACATGGTCACTTTCAAAGTAGCGGGTAAATCGATGATCGGCAAACAGGTCTACGTCCGCGCTGAAATCCCCGGCGACGAGCAAAATTTCAACGTAGGCTTTAGTAGGAAGCTGAATTGGAGTAGTGTTTATCGGGTAAGTTACCCAGTGGGCACCAAGCTGTATAGTTGTGAAGCCCCCTATTGGGAAGGCAAACGGGTCAAAGAATCCTTAATCCTGACCGTGGACAAAGAAAAGAGCCTTTATTTGATTCGGATATAAGGGATTGGTTCACCAGCGAATAAGCACGCTGGTGAACCAATCTATACTCAAGCTACCTTCATGCAATTCAATTTCAACCTCTATTCCAGCCCTTTGCTTTTTGCTTTTATCCAGGGTTGGATTTACGCAGGCATGTTCTGGCTAAGGGCGTGGCGGCATGGACGCTGGTCAGATGGGCTGTTTGGCGCGTTGATCGCCGCATTCACCTTCGAGATTTGGGAATACATGCTGGGCTTTGCCGGGATTGAAATCTTGTGGACTACGTTGGAGTTTTTTCCCCGGAGCTTTAATTTATTGATCCCCGCATTGAGCTGGTTTTACCTAAAAAGCCAATTTAACACTCATTGGCAACCACGTTGGCAGGATATGTGGCATGCGACACCATTTGCCCTCTATCTTGCCTATCACTTGCTGGTGTTTTTCCAGGGCCCCGACTTTGTTGAATGGTGGAAAACCGCGGTACACTTCCCCTGGGGAGTCCCCTATCTGGAAGCCATTTTGTCTTTCCTGCTTACTGCCTTGTATTTTTACCGGGCCTACCAGTTGTACCGTCAATACCGATCCTGGTCGCCTACCCAATTCTCTAACCCGGAGTTGCTGAGTTTTGACTGGTTCCGCAATTTTTTACTGGCCTATTTCTTGTCCACTGTCATTGGTTGGAGCATGACTTTGATCGACCTGTGGCTGAACTTGGATTTTTGGCACGATTGGTGGGATGAGCTCTTCAATGCCGGGCTGATTTATTACCTCAGCATTGCAGGCTATACCCAAACCCAACCCCGTCGACTGGTCTTTGAGCCATCTGCCCAAAATGCCCCGAATCCGGAGGTAGCCAAAACCGATAAGCTCAGCGAAGCAGAACTGCAACACTGGCAAAACCAATTGACTCGTTTGATGGAATCTGAAAAAATGTACCTGGAACCCGAGCTGGCCCTTGCCGATTTGGCGCGCCGCTTGGGCACCAATTCCTCGGTCCTCTCCTCCGTCATCAATCGCGTCTTTGAAAAAAACTTCAATGATTACGTCAATGCCTACCGGGTGGAAGCAGTGAAAAGCCTGATGGCTGATCCTGCCGTGGCACATCTTTCGCTGTTGGGGATTGGCCTGGAAAGTGGCTTTAACTCCAAGGCAACGTTCAATCGGGCCTTTAAAAAAGTGACGGGGGTTTCGCCCCGGGAATATGTCGCTCAAACTTTGTGACACACAAAAGCCCGGCCTGGGTGAGCCATTTCCAGGTTTTATTATATTTACCCAAAAACAAACATGAACCAACGCATTGCCCACATCGCCCTAGTGGTTGACGACTACGACGACGCCATCAGCTTTTATACCCAAAAACTGGGCTTTAAGCTCCTGGAAGACACACCACTAAGTGAAACCAAACGTTGGGTGATGGTGGCCCCCAAAGGGCAAGGGGAATGTTGCCTTTTATTGGCCAAAGGGGTTGGCGAAGAACAACGTAGTCGCATTGGCAACCAGACTGGAGGCCGGGTTTTTTTATTCCTATACACCGATGATTTTTGGCGGGATTATCGGCATTACCAGAGTCAGGACATTCGCTTTGTAAGAGAACCTGCCGAGGAAATATACGGTACGGTGGCGGTATTTGAGGATTTGTACGGGAATTTGTGGGATTTGATTGAGCCGAAATAATAAGGTGAACCATTTACCCCGATATTTCAAAAATGAATGTTGAAATATCGGGGAAAAATGGTTTTCAAGTCGAGCATTGTTTATCAAAACTACTTTCCCCGCTTGCGGAAAAAAATGTCTCCACTCACCGATTCGGCGCGTACACTGCTACCACCACCATTGATGCTAGCCGCTACTTTTTTGCTGTAAGCCGAGCTGTTTCCACTCAAGTCGATGTCAAAATCGGTGTAAATTTCTCCGGTGACACTTTTAAATTCCAGGGTAGCCGCAGTGTTGGCCGTACGATCTATATCCACAAATCCGCTGATGGTTTTGGCGCGCAGTGGGCCATTGTGGCCGCGTATTTCAATGTCACCTGAAATGCTTTCTAGAGCCAGAGAAGTACCTGCCGGGAGGGTGATTTCATAATCCAGGCGCATGCAGTAGCAGGCCGTGTTGGTGACGTTTGCCTTTAGCAATGAATCACAATTGTTGCACCAAAATTGGCCGCCATTCCATTCTTTACTCATCAAGTCTTTGTTGAAATCGGTCTTGATGTTGAGCTCTTCCTGGCCATCCACGGCTTCCATGGTATGGATTTTTTTGTATTCCTCACGGGTGGTTTTGAGGATGGTGGTGAGTTTCAGTTCGGCCTTATCCCAGGTTTTTACGGTGATGGTACGGGCAAAAGGCAGTTTCAACACCGCTTTTTTGCCGCTGGGCATGGAGTAAGTAAAGTCCGTTGCGTCTCCACTTTTGCTTTGGGGTTGAGCTGGAGCGGCGGGTGAATTTTGGGCATGCCCCGTACAACCCGACAAGAGGATCAGGCACAAAAAGATCAGGTTTTTCATGATAGGAAAGGATTAAAGTGAAAAACGAATAGTGAAAAGTGAATAGCGAATAGTGAAAAGTATCGAAAACATTGCCCGGAAAGCAGGAATGGCTTTTCGCTTTTCACTTTTCGCTTTTCCCTATTTCTTCCGCAGGTACAAATCCCCACTGACGGATTTGACGGTCATCTCTACGCCTCCACCATTTAGGTTTGCGTTAGAAGTATTGCGACGAACTATAGTAAGATTCTTGGCTTTTTCATCCGTTGGGAATTTGATGTCCAGGTCTGAGTAGATTTCTCCAGTAACACTTGACATAGCCAATTTTGCTTTGGTATCGGCAGGCATACTAACATCCACGTAGCCACTTACACTGCTGAGGTGACTGGGTTTGCTTTGATTAACTTTAGTAAATACTACCTCAATGTTTCCACTGACCGTATTGGCAACGATCGGCCCGGTGACATTCATTAGTTTGATGTCCGACGCTTTGCCGATTATTTCCAGCTCGCCGCTGATGTCTTGAATGTGAATATCATCGCTTTGCCAATCCATAACCTCTATGGTAAAATCAGTGTTATTGGGCACTTTGATCTTGTACTTGGCATCCTGGTAGCTGGCTTTTTTGACGGTCATCACGCCACCAGCTTCCTTGATTTCCAGCCCAATTCCCGTATTGTCTTCGGCACTATTGTACAAAGGTTTGAGCCCTTTGGCGCGTTCGGGTGGGCCTTGAAAACTGCCAATCGCTTCAATTTGAATTTCATTTCCACTGGTTCCAATGATTTCTATCTCCGCTTTTTCAATCATAATGCTCACTTTAGGCGAAGAGCCAGTGAAGGCTTTTTTGAACGTTTTTTGGGCAAACGTAGCCGGGGTGAGCAACAGCAGCGCTGCGCCCAGAGCGAATAAATACTTCATGACGTTGGTATTTTGAAAAGGTAAAAAATGTCGAAAGTAGGTTGAGGAAGGTTGAGATGGTTGAGGAAAGTTTAGGCTACCGCAGCGGCTTGGTCACCGAGCGTAGCCGAGGTGCAAAATCGCTGCGGTAGCCTAAACCTTCTCAACCATCTCAACCTCCCTCAACTTTCACAAGAGTCGTTCCACTCCACTAGCCGCTTGTTCCCGTACAAAATCCATCTGCTTTTGGTCTTCAGAAACCGAGCGCAAGGTGGGCACTGCCCGCTTATCGCCTAGCTCGACCAAAATTTCAATGATGGTGATTTGCACTTCGGGACTTTGTTCAGTTGACAAACTGCTGATCAGTGCTTTACGTGCCATTTGATCTTCAGAAAATGTACTCAGGGCTTGTGCCGCTTTCATGCGCACATTGACCATGTCGTCAAAATTCAGGGTATTGATCAAGGCTTTGATCACTTCGGGGTCGGCCTTTTGTTGTTGCTCCAGGACGTTCACCGCCTGGATGCGGTCACTGGCACTGGGTTTGTCCAACATGGCCAGCACCAGCATTTTTTGGGTACTGTGCATCTCATTGCGCAAGGCCATGATTTCGGCTTGTTGCCGCTGGTTGGTGCGCCAAAACCAGCCAAAGCCAAGCCCAACCAATACCAATGCCACCGCTGCCGCCGCCTGCAATTCAATGCGAGGAAGTACGTGGAAGGGAAAAATCCTCCCACGCCAGTTGGGTGATTGCGCTTTGCTTTTTTCTGCTCGTAAAAAATCATTAAAGCCTTGGTCCAGTGCCGCAGAAGGTTGCTGCTCCGGCAATTGTTCCATTTGCGTCCATAACATTTGTAATTCTTCCAGGCTTTTGCGCAGTTCTGCGTCTTGGGCCAGTTGTATTTCCAGTTCCTGACGTGCCTCCGGGGGCAAAGTGCCCTCGAGGTATTCCATCAGGAGCAAGGCTGTTTTATCGTGCATCATCATCGTTGTTCGAGTTTAAAATAAAGGCTGCGCAATTGTTGCAGGGCGCGGAACACTTTCAGTTTTACTGCACCCTCCGAGCAGCCAATCAACTCCCCCACCTCGGCATACTTCATCTTTTGATAGCGGGTCAGCAGCAAAATTTCCAGTTGCTCTGGCGGCAATTGTTGCATGGCTTTTTCCATCAACATCAGGTTTTCTTCACGCCCCAAGCCTATGTCGTGTACCTCGGGGCGGTTTTCGTACTGGCTGATGTCTTCCTGGATCATTTTACCGCCTTTTCTTTGCCAATCGGCTTGTACATTGCGCGCAATTTGGTACAACCAGGCGCGAAAGGCCATTCCTTTGCGGTAACTTTGCCGGTACTTGATCACCCGTTCAAAGAGGTTTTGCACCAAATCTTCACTGGCATCCCGGGCAATGCCCTGGCGCAGGAAGAAATTGAACAAATTGACCTTGTAGCGCTGAAACAACACCGCAGCAGCATCCAACTTGCCTTCGGCAAGCTGTACCATCAGTTCTTCGTCAGTTGGATGAGGTGTGCGCTGCATTTATTTCGTGTGCTTTCTTTTTTAGGTTACTTGGGTAGATGGAAAAGGTTACGGAGAAATTGATTATTTTTTTGTCGAGGAACTCATTTTTACAAAATCTCGTTGGGTGTTTTTTCAAAACTTCCTTAAAAGTAAGACATTTTCATGAATCGAAAATTGGCCAGCATTCGTCAATGCGCTGAATTACAAGCCATTCCTGGCGCAGATGCCATTCAGGTAGCCGTAGTTGATGGTTGGACTTGTGTGGTTAAAATTGGTGAAGTGCAGCTTGGGCAAAAGGGAGTTTATTTTGAAATCGATTCTTTTTTACCCGTCGATAATCCTCGTTTTGAATTTTTGCGCAAATCTTCGCTGCGCAAAATGGGCGATGCTGAAGGGTTTCGGCTGCGTACCATCCGTTTGCGAGGGCAACTGTCGCAGGGTTTGTTTTTGCCACTGCACTGGTTTCCCGAGGTAGATCCCGCCGAGCCGGTGGGTACCGACCTAACTGAGCGTTTGCGGGTAGACAAATATGAGCCGCCCATTCCAGCTGATTTGACGGGTAAGGTGATCGGGCCATTTCCTGGTTTTATTCCCAAAACGGATGAAGAGCGGGTGCAAAACCTGCTGGAAGAATTTGCCAGCTGGCAAGGTTTATCCTTTGTGGTGACCGAAAAACTGGATGGAACTTCCTTTACAGCCTACCAGCGTAATGGCCATTTTGGCATCTGTTCGCGCAACTGGGAATTGTCGGATGAAGATCCCAATTCGTACTGGAAAGTAGCGACGGAAACTCAGTTGCAGGAAAAACTAGGCCGGCAAAATCTGGCCATCCAGGGCGAAATGATCGGGGAAGGCATCCAAAAAAACATGTACAAATTGCGGGGTCAACACTTGTTTGTGTTCCACGTGTTTGACATTGACCAGCACCGATTTTACTCTTATGAAGAAACATCGGATTTTTGCCGGAAGAATGATTTGCAGATGGTGCCACTGATCAGCGCCGATTTCCAGCTACCGCCCAAAGTGGAGGGTTTGCTGGAGATGGCGGAAGGGCCTTCGATTTTGAATAAAAAGGCTGGGCGGGAAGGTTTGGTGCTGCGCAGCGCGGATCGGAAGATTTCGTTTAAGGCGATTTCGAATGCGTTTTTGGAGGAAGAGGATTAACCCTCTCTGAGGTGACTCTTAGGTGTCTTCGGTTTCTTAGGTGGTTAAAAAGAATAATCTTCACCACCTAAGAAACCGAAGGCACTAAAGGAATCACCTCAGGTAAGCACTCACAACTCTAAAACTGGAAATAAATAAACGGTACCACCTCTGCACTCGCCGTCTGAATCACCAACCAAACCACAAAGGCCAATACCAGCGACTTCACCGGTGCCGGGCTGCGTTCAAACAAACCATCCCAAAAAGTGTACCAGCGCGTAGGCAAGAAGTGCAACAAATAGCCCAGGCCAATCAGCAACAAGACCTGCTTGTAACCATCCCACAGCTGTCCCCACAATTCTGGATGCAGCGAGGAACCAATTTGGGTCAGCACCGCCGCCGTGGTATCCAAAGGCGGATTGGGGTTATTCAAAGCCCCCGCCCGGAACAAAATCCAGCAGAAGGTGACAAAATGGAAGGTCAAAAAAGTACCCACCCAGGGGCCAATGATCAGGCGGTTGCTCATTACATCCACCGCGGTAGCCAATAATGTGAGCAAAAGGGATAAGCTAAAAAAGACAAGGTTGGCCCAGGTCAAACTCGACAATTGCTCGTCGGTAATCCCACCACTGGAAGACATCGTGTACAGGATAAACTGCAAGGCCATCTGCACCATAACCACAATGATGAAAGCGCGCATGGCCGGGTTGCCCCAAAAACGGCTTTTGCCCGACATAGCCCGATCAATCGCCAACGCAATGCCGTGCAGGGCACCCCAGGCAATAAATACCCAACTGGCACCGTGCCACAAACCGCCCAGCACCATGGTAATCATCAGGTTGAAATAGGTAAAAAATTTACCCCTGCGGTTGCCGCCCAGGGAAATGTACAGATAGTCGCGCAGCCAACTAGACAGCGAAATGTGCCAGCGCCGCCAAAACTCCTGGATGCTGCTCGAACGATACGGGGTATGAAAATTGTCGGGCAAAGTAAATCCCAACAACAAGGCCAAACCAATGGCCATATCTGAATAACCCGAAAAATCGCAATAAATCTGGATGGCGTAACCATAGGTCGCCATCAGGTTTTCCAGCCCGGAATACAGGGATGGATTTTCAAAAACCCGGTCTACGAAGTTGATGCTGATGTAATCGGAAATGATCGTTTTTTTCAACAACCCGCCCATGATCAGGATCAAGGCCCGGCTCATTTGTGCATTGCTCAGGATGGGCTTACGGCGGATTTGAGGTAAAAAATCATAGGCGCGGACAATCGGCCCGGCCAGCAATTGTGGGAAAAAGGTCACAAAAAAGCCGAAGTCCAAAAAGCTGCGCAAAAAAGAGCGGAAGTCTTTCATTTCGGAGCTGACTGGCTTGATCAGCCCCCGGTAGATGTCCAAACTGTAACTCAAGGTCTGGAACACAAAAAACGAAATCCCGGCGGGCAAATAGATGTTTTGCAGCGCCCAATCGGTCTGAAAAGAGCTATTGATGATGCCGATGAAAAAGTTGGTGTACTTGAAATAAACCAGCATGCCCAGGTTAAAAACCAGGCTGAGGATCAGGAAAAACAATTTGCCGCCCTTGCGATTGGCCTTGTAAATAAAGTGCCCCAGGAAAAAATCCACCACCGTAGAAAATATCAGCAGCATGAAGGGATAGGTGTACAACACCCACAAATTCACGGGCCCTCCGGTGCATTTGTAGTAAAAAAACAGGGAAAAAATGGTGGTGAGCAGCAAGCGCAGGTTGAAACTGCGCAGCAACAACAAGTACAAGGTGTAAAAAATAAAAAACAGTATGAAGAACTCCAGGTTGCTAAACAGCAGGGGTCTGGATGCTACATAAGTCCACAATCCTGAAAAGTCGGTCCAGTTAATTGGCGGCATAGGCTTTTTTCAGCGCAGCGTACAGCAATTGCGCCTTCACTAAATATCCTCGTTCGGTAAAATGAATTCCGTCCGCTTGCGCAAGATTCTCGGAACGCCAGCGGCGCATCGAGCCCAGTCCACCCATGATTTGGTGCAAATCCCACATGGCTACATTGTGTTCTTGCGTTTGCCTGCGCAATATATCGCGAACCTGCAAACCTATTGTATTATCCACCGATTTATTTTTCAATGCATCGGGGTTAATGGTCACTAAAATAGGCACTTGGGGCATTTTGACTTTCAATTTGGTCAAAAAAGCGTCCACTTCCCGCTCTACCTCAGCCATCTTGCTGGCTGGCAAAAAACATTCGTTGGTACCCAGCGTAATGATGATGAGATCGGGGTACAACATGGCAGCCTGATCCACAAAGTATTCGGCGTGGTTGTAGTGGTAATAGGTCACCCCATTGGCCCCAGCCGCGTTGTACAATACGCCGGAACGGGTGTTGTTTTCGAGTACAAATCCAAAGAGTGTCGCCCGCTCCTGCCGGGGCTGGCGTTTCAGCCCTTTCAAGCGCAACAAAGTAGTGAGGGTATCCAGGTGCACAATGCTGTGGAAGGGTTGATTGGCATCGGAAGCTCCAGCCACCACTTTTGAACCCGCCGTGACAAAAGTAGTCAGGTCAGGAACCGGGCCTGGGGAGGGTGGTGGCGTGACCAGTTTTGAAGCGGGGATGGTCAGGTTGTCGCCAGGGTGAATCAGGTTGCTGTTCAGGTTGTTGAGTTTGCGCAGTTCTACGATGTTGCAGCGGTACTTGTGCGAAATGCTGTACAAAGACTCGCCGGGGCGCACTTTGTGCTTGGTCGTGGTGGGCGGAATGATCGGCCTGCTGACTACACTGGCGGCAATGGCTTTGCTGCCTGTTGGTTTGGATGGATTGGCCTGAGGGGTATTGCCCGTTTCGAGCAACATATCGAATACTTCGGGGCCTTTTTCGTGAAAAATGGTCACCGAATTGAAGCGTTGATCTAGGCCGTAGCGGTCTTGGGGAAAAAGGTCGAGCTCAAAATTTTCGGAGTAGGTGCGTACGCCCATTGCACTCAGGCCGATGGGCACTTCGGTGTTTTGAAAAGTACTTTTTCGCCCCAACCAGCTGCCAGTGGCGCTACTTTTGACGTCACGGGCATTGTAACTTCCGGCCTGGCGGTAGGGAAAAACCAACCCGCGCCCAGCAGCGCCGTATTCGTACTGGAAAAATGCCCGCATCCAGCCCGTGAAATAATCGCCCTGGATGTGCGAATCCCCGATGTGCAAAATGCGCACCTGGTTGGACTTGCCCGCACGTAGGTCGTCCAAACGGTTGAAAAAGGGTTCCAAACTTTCTTTGCGCTCAATGACATTGGCGCTAAAATCGATGTAGGGGTATTGGGCCGGGTCCAATTCCGCCGGCCTAGGGATGGTGTCTTTTGGGGCGGGGGTGATGGGCTTGGCCACCACTACCTTGGCTGCTACGGCGCTAGCCTTGGGTTTTTCGGCCGCAGGGGCACAACCCAGGGATGCCAGTACCAGGCTCAGGCAAATCTTTAGGGGAAATTGTAACATGACCTGAATGTGATAAGGTTTCGAGGATGTAGGGGCGTTTCAGGTTCATGGGTGGCTGGAAAGAATACGAGGGGTTACTCTTTGGATGGGGTAAAGGTAGGAAAAAAATTTGGGAGTGGGGGGCACCCACGAATCTTATTTAAACTATATTTTTCCCGTTTTCGGTAATCTCTACCTCACTCACATTCACGGTGAGACAACCTATCTTCTCTAACTTCTTCAAAGTTTCTTCCACTTGAAACGTAGATAAAATACCTTCGTATCTTTTATTAATGGTGTTAATGTCGGTCTTTCCTTCCTGCGAATAATTCACAAACCGCAAGACCGAATCATCCCTATGAGTTATTCCATTCTTGAAATAAATTTTATAGCCATAATTTTCTTCTCTCGCTTTTATTGCAACATCTAAGCTGGAAATTAATCTTGACAGAAGTTCATGCTTTGAGTTGAATCGATTCATTAACTTGTATGCTCTGCCTTTATACTCCACATTAGTTACAGAAACAAACTTTGACAACCGTTTATCCATTTGCGGTTCTTCATATTCTAAAATTTGTTTGTCGATTTCATTTTCTAAATCTTGAATCAATTTTACTATATCTGATTTTTGTAGCGTCACAATATTGATTACATCATCAAACTTTTGATTATCAACTTTGTCCTTTAGAAATGGGGCAATAGGAAAGCTCTCGAATTTTGAACAGTATCCTAAGTTATGGAATTCCTCATTTTTAAAAAGATACATCGTAACCCCATCATCATAGCGTTCTTCATTGATAATTCTTTGATTTTGCTCTCTTTTTAAATGACAGTTATAGCAAATCTCTTTAGGCAAGTATGGACTATTGGTTGGAATAATAAGTTTATTGCAATCTTGGCAACTGATTGCTTTATCTTTTTCGGTCCATCTTGGGCAATTATCATCTGGGTTAATCGGGGACGGAAAGAAAAATTCAAGATTATATTTTTCTTTTAATTTATTCCCAATTTCTTCTGCTAATGCGGCTTCAGGATAAGGCGGAACTGTTCCTTGAAATAATCTAATGTCTCCGCCCAATGAAATATTGCCTAAGTGATATGTTTCAAGTTTTTCAGAAATTTCGGCCCTGATGATTACAAACATCATTAAAAACCATCCACGTGAATCTCCATCCCACTGTGCTTCAACAACAATTGGCACTCCTCCAATTAAATCTATTTTTTTGACAGCGGCTTCATACGTAAATTTGGTGTTTTCCATTTTCATGATATTAATTTGCAGTAGGGCTAAAATTCCCAAATTGTATTTCAAAAAACTCCCCCCTCACGGCGCCTTCACCACCTTATGCACCATCTTCTGCCGATCCACCTCCAGCACGCATATATACAGCCCCGTCTTCGCACTAGCCTCAGGCACCCACACCGCCTCATAATCCCCTGCACTTTTCCGCTCCTCATCCACCAGCGTGACCATTTCCTGCCCGAGGGTATTGTAAATCCGCAATGACAGCGTACCCGGCGCTCCAATCGAATACCGAATGTGCAATTGCTGGGTAAAAGGATTCGGGAAAACCTCCCGGATGCCAAAATCAGTTCGTACCGCCCGGGTCTTGGTGCTTAGCGGGGCAAAAGAGCTCGGTAAACTCTCAATAGAATTACCACTCACGGCCGTAATCGCATACCAATATTGCTGACCATCAATGATGCTGCGATCCTGGTATTGGGTGTTGCCAGTGACAGCCAATAAATTTTTAGGCTCTTGACTGGCCAGCAACCAAAAAGGTTCTTTATCAGCCTGCACCCGATAAATGGCATACATCCGCGCCTTGGCTTGTCGTCCGTTGGCCTCGGGAGCACTCCAACTCAGGTTGATCGCATTGGTAGTCGGCACCAGGTGCAAGTTTTTGGCTACGCCGGGAGCTTCCAGCGGTTTCCAGGGCATGATCGGGGTTAGGGCGGGATTGCTGTAGATGCGGTTGCACAAAGAATCCGCCAAACCCTGGGAGTTGAGCCGGGAAAGGTTGGCTGCCCGGAACATGATCACTCCGGGGATGTCCTTTTGTCGCGTAAAATAAATCTGGTTCGGGATTTCGGAGGGAGGGTATAAGGCTGCCGTCCCCACCGTGCTAGGGTCAGCCCGGTAAATGGCGATGCCGGGGTACAGGTGTCGCCCATTCATTTGGGTTTTCCACCAGTTGGCCAGTTTTTCAAAGTCTTGATTGCCGCCAAAACGCCAGTACAATTGAGGCGCGAGGTAATCAATCCATTGTTTTTCCAGCCACACCACCGCGTTGCCATAGGTCACGTCAGCGCCAGAGAGGCCAGAAATTCCAGGTGGCACGCCGCTGCGCCAAATGCCGAAGGGGCTGATGCCGTATTTGACCAAGGGCTTGAGTGCAAAGGTGGCCGCGCCCAGTTCTTGTACAAAACGATTGATGTTGTCTTCGCGCCAGGCGTTGAGGGTCAGGCCGTTGCCGTATTTGGCAAAACTGGCCGTATCCTGGCTGCCAATGCCTTCGTAGGGATAAAAATAATCATCGTAATGCAGGCCGTCCACATCGTAACGTTTGACGATATCGGTGGCCACATCGATGATGTATTGGCGGGCAGCGGGAATGCCCGGATCGAGCAAGAGGATATTCCGGATGTTCATCATCCATTCGGGGTGGCGAATGGATACGTGCAGGGAGTCTTTGGGGTAAGTGGAATTGGTGCTGCGAATGACCCGGAAAGGGTTAAACCAGGCGTGCAATTCCATGCCGCGCTTGTGGGCTTCCTGAATGGCAAATTGGAGTGGATCCCAAAAAGGATTGGGGCTTTGCCCCTGTTTGCCCGTGAGGTAATACGACCAGGGTTCGAGCGCAGACTGGTAAAAAGCGTCACTCTCGGAACGCAATTGAAAAAAAACGGCATTGACTCCGGCCTTTTTCAAATCGTCAAAAATGCGCAGCAGTTCGGTCT
The DNA here is from genome assembly GCA_027486765.1 of Saprospiraceae bacterium. Lineage (GTDB taxonomy): Bacteria > Bacteroidota > Bacteroidia > Chitinophagales > Saprospiraceae > Haliscomenobacter. The sequence continues at coordinate 8,268 of JAIXOO010000318.1, read as the reverse complement.
GTTGTTGCTGTGGAGAAGCGCCCCGGGTGGGCCAATCCAGATTGATCACCGTAGAAATCCAGGCCCCGCGAAATTCGTATTTGGGTGCAGCCACGGGTTGCGCCAAACCCCAGAGGGCAAAACACAAACAAATAGGGAGGAGGACGCAACGGATGATCATTTGGTGTTTATTTGAATGTATAGCTCTAATGTAGGGCAAAGCTTTCAAAAAAACACGTTAGCAGTGGGGCAAAAATAAGTATTCATTTTTCCTGAGTCAAAGGATTAGATAAGACACTTAAAATGAACCGTTTACTTATCTAATCCTTTGGCAAAATGAAATACTTATTTTTTATTGCCCTGTACTTCAATTTTCCTTCGTCAACATTTTGATGGTGGTCTTTTCCAAAGCGCTCAAAGTTTGATCCCGAACTTTAATTAAGCTACTGCGAATCAAACAAGTAGCCTCGTCCGGACAATCCTGGCAGGGCTCATAAAAACGCAGGGAAGCACACGGCAGAAGGGCAATGGCCCCATCAAAAAGTCGGTAAATGTCGGCCAAGTTGATGTCATCTGCGTCCTTCAACAGGTAGTAGCCGCCACCGATGCCTTGTTTGCTGCTGACCAGTGAAGCCCGTTTGAGATCGATCAAAATCAATTCCAGAAATTTCTTGGGGATGCTGGACTTGGAGGCAACTTCGGCGGTTTTGATCAAAGCTCCCTTTTCCTGCTTGGCGAGATAAATGAGTGCTTTGATGGCATATTTAGCTTTCTGTGAGAGCATTACGATTTCTTTTGGGCAACAACCATGTATTGGTGGATCAGCGAAGTATCGTCGCTGCTGAGCAGTTGAAAACCGGCTTGTTCCAGTTCTTCTTCGACCAGGTGTTGTGGTACACGAATAGATTGGGGGGGCAAAAATTCACCTTGGGGCAAACGTTGGCGTTTTACGTCCACGATGATGATTTTTCCTCCCGGGGCAATCCCCTTTTTCAGGTTTTTGAGGTATTCCACCCGATCACCCAAGTATAGGTAAGTGTTTACCATGAGTACAATGTCGGTTTCGTCGGTACCCAGGTGTGGATCATCGGGGTCGGCTAAGCGGGTTTCCAACTTATTTTGATCGGCATCAGACAATTCAACCGTGCGGATGCTATCGATGACATTGATCAGGTTTTGATTGATGTCGATGGCGATGACTTTTTTGGCCATCGGGGTCAGGCGAAAAGCAAAAAAGCCGGTACCTGCACCAATGTCGGCTACTACCTTATTTTTGATGTCGCCCATGCGGTCGAGCACCAATTCTGGCTTTTGCCAAATCATCCGATTGGTATTGCTGTAATCATCGCTCATCCCAGGTTGGCCGTCGGACTCAATTTGGTTGGGGTCTTCCGTGTATTCTCTGGTGGGGTCTGGGCCGGAGTTCCAACATCCGAACAATGACAAACACAGTAGGGCAATGGCAAAAAGGACAGGGTATTTTTTCATATCATTAAAAAGCAGTTAGAAACGACTCCAAAGTTACGAATTCAGTTGATTTACTCACTAGAGCGCCAACAGCATTTACAATGAAATGAAAAAATTAGTTCTATATTGCCTGACTAAATAACTTTCCGCCGGGTTGTTTTTGCCAGTAACGGGCATCAAAGGCCAAACAAATGTTGCGCAGAAAGGGTCTGCCGCGTTCGGTCACCTTTAAATGTTGGCCATTTACCTCAATCAATCCATCCGCTTCCAGTTCTTCCAAACGGGTTGGAATGTCTTCAAAAGTTTCACATTGCAGCTCGGGATCGCTCCAGTCTGTTTCATAACGGCACATGAGGTTCAGGATATGGGTGCGGATGATCTGGTCTTCTTCCGACAACAAATGCCCTTTGCTGATTGGGAAGCGCCCCAGCTCAACGGCTTTTTGATAATCCTCAATGACCTTCTCATTTTGCATAAATCCGTCCCAACTGTCGCTGATGGAAGAGGCACCCAAGGCGATGCTCAGGCGGGTATAATGGGGGGTGTAACCCATAAAATTGCGGTGCAGGGTGCCCCGTTGCATGGATTTGGACAATTGATCCTTGGGCAGGGCGAAGTGATCCATGCCAATTTCCAGGTAGCCCATTTCTTCCAACAGGTCGCGACCAAGTTCATATAAAGCCCTTTTGGCTTCGCCTAGGGGCAGGTCTGCTTCCGAATAGGCGCGTTGGCTGGGTTTGATCCAGGGCACGTGCGCGTAGCTGTAAAAGGCAATGCGATCGGGGCGCAGGGTTTCCAACTTGTGCATGGTGGTCCGAACGTGCTCAGGCGTTTGCAGAGGCAGGCCATAAATTAGGTCATAGTTGACACTGGTGTAGCCGATTTCGCGGGCCCATTGGGTAACCTGTTGTACCTCCAGCTCGGTTTGTTGCCGATTGATGATTTCCAGGATTTCGGGTGCAAAATCCTGCACGCCTACACTGATGCGGCGGAAGCCCAGGTTGTACAGCTTTACCAAGTGTTCGCGGGTGGTGCTGAAAGGATGGGCTTCAAAGCCAAAATCAACCTCTGGAGCAACGTCCGCGTGTTCAAAAATTCCTCTGATGAGCGCGTCTAATTGGTCAGGATGAAAAAAAGTAGGCGTTCCGCCGCCCAGGTGCAATTCTTTGATGAGGGGTCTGCCGGGTAAATTTTTGAGGTATAAGGCCCATTCTTTCAGGATAGTGGCCACATAGGGTTCCTCTACCCCATGGTTTTTGGTGATGCGTTTGTTGCAGCCACAATAGGTACAAAGTTTTTCACAATAAGGCAAGTGGATGTACAAACTGATGCCCCCGTCTTGAGCAAAAGCCGCGCGGATGTGCTGAATCCACTGTTTTTCAAGGATGGGCTGATCATCCCAATAAGGCACGGTAGGGTAACTGGTGTAGCGAGGAACGGGGGTGTTGTATTTTTGCAACAATAGGGAATTTGACATGGCGATCGGGAAATTTTGTGAGCCAGCTAATGTGAAATTTTCCAACAAATGTAGAATTGACTAACTTTACCTGAAATGACCTTCGTCATTGCCAGGAGTGAAGATTGTCACCTGTCTGGACTGCTGATGGAAAGACGGGAGATTTTATATTTTTAAAATTCAAAATAAGGGGCTATTCTTGTAGCCATAAAACTAATTTAACCACAACCTAATTCACAAATTTCATGGAAAACACTGAAATCCTAGACGAGTTTCAAAACCCAAGTTCAAAAGATGAAAGCACTTTGCATATCCACAAAGATATGTACGAGCACCTGACCACTGCCGCCAGATGGGGAAATATTTTGGCGATCATTGGCTTTGTTGTGACTGGAATTGGTGCCCTATTTGGCTTGTTTGGTTTGGTTGCCATCGGAGCAACGGCCAGTTCCCCTGAATTGGCAATGATTGAGGGGCTTTCTACCCTGATGTGGGTGGGGCTTTTGGTCTATTTTGCCATTCTGGGTTTGTATGTCCTGCCCTTGCTTTATCTGAGCCGCTTTGCGTCCAATTTGAAAACGGCATTGTACGCAGACAATCAGGGTAACCTGGCCCTTTCTTTTGAAAACCTAGGTAAGCTGTTCAAGTTTTTGGGTATCCTAACCTTGGTTGTCATCGGTGTGTACATCATTTTATACGGGGTGATGATGTCCATGACCATGGCAGCAGTTAATTCCTTACAAAATTTCTAACAACAGGTCTGACTACTTCCTGATTTAGATGAGCGCTTAGTGCTGGATCGGGAAGTAGTTACAACTTCATCTTATTCAGGCGATCCAATTCGCGCTTGTTGTCTTTCTCCCGAATGGAATCCCGTTTGTCATAGGTTTTTTTACCCTGAGCCAGGGCAATTTCCACTTTTACAAAACCTCTTTCACTCAAATACACGCGATAAGGCACAATGGTGAAGCCTTTTTCGCTGGATTTGCGTTCCAGTTTGCGCAGTTCAGCGCGGCGCAGGAGCAGTTTGCGCAATCTACGAGGGATGTGGTTGGAATAAGTGCCGTTTTCGTACTCGGCAATGTATAAATTGTGGATGTACAACTCTCCTTTATCAAACACGCAGTAGGCGTCACTCAAGTTGAGGTGCCCGGCCCGGTAAGATTTGATTTCGGTACCCATCAAGGCAATCCCTGCCTCGTAGCGGCTATCAAAATGGTATTCAAAGGTTGCCCGGCGATTTATAATTTCCGGAGCGGCTTTCTTTTTCATTGTTCTCCAAACTTTTGGGCCAGTGAGCGCAAAAAAACGCCCACTGGCTGCAAATATAACCTACCTGTGAATGGAAAGTTCCATTCACAGGGGCGATAAAAAAATAAGTGCTCTTTTTGCCCCACTACTCCTGCATTATTGCTTGAATTGTGGCGGTTGCTGCTGGGTTGTTTTGGGCTTGATCGGTTGCTGGCGAAACTTAGTCACATCCCGATCCAACGCCTCGCGGGCAGATGCATTGCTCGGTTTTTGTTCCGGTCCTTTTAGTTTGTCATCCAAAAATTGGGTCATCTTGGTGTACAAATGAAAGCGGGTATTGCCACCATAAATGCCATGGTTGCGGTTGGGATAAAAATAGGTGTCGTACTGTTTGTCTGCATCTACCAGGGCATTAACCAGCTCGGCGGTATGTTGAAAGTGCACATTGTCGTCGCCCATGCCGTGTACCAGCAGGTATTCACCATTCAATTGATCCACAAAGTTGATCGGCGAATTGTCTTGGTACCCACTGGGGTTTTCCTGCACGGTGCGCATGTAGCGTTCGGTGTAGATGTTGTCGTACCATTTCCAGTTGGTCACTGGAGCCACCGCGATGGCGGCTTTGAAGGTACCGGCACCTTTGAACAAGCAGAGCGAAGACATGTACCCGCCATAGCTCCAGCCAAAGATGCCAATCCGGCCCGGGTCCACATAGCGCAAATTGCCCAGGTATTTGGCGGCTTCGATTTGGTCTTCAGTTTCATATTTGCCCAGTTGGAGATAGGTCATTTTTTTGAACTCTTCCCCACGGCCACCTGTGCCCCGATTGTCCACACAAGCGACGATGTAACCTTTTTGGGCCAACATTTGAAACCACCAATAATTCTGCCCGCGCCAGCTGTCCTTCACCTCCTGACTGCCAGGGCCGCCATAGAGAAACATGAAGACGGGATGCTTTTTGGTTGGATCAAAATTAGCAGGTTTGATCATCCAGCCATTGAGGTCTACTCCTGCACGGGATTTGAAGGCAAAAAACTCCACGGGTTGTACATTGTACTCCTTTTGCAGATTTTTGACAAAAACATTGTCTTCAATGACCCGGATTTTAGTGCCTTTTTGGTCAAAAACGGTATAAGTACTCGGCGCATTCGCCGTGGAATGATCGATCACGTAATAAGAAAAAGTAGGGCTGAATTGGGCGTTGGCCCAGCCCTTCTCTACAAACAGGGGCTTTTTGTTTTTGCCGTCCAGCCCAATTTGGTATACCTGCCGCTCCAGTGCTGAGTTTTCAGCCGCCTGGTAATACAGGGTTCCCGTTTTTTCATCCACCCCATAATAATTGCTCACTTCCCACTTGCCAGTGGTGATTTGGCGCACCATATTCCCACTCAGATCGTAGAGGTAAAGGTGGTTCCAGCCATCCATTTCGCTGGTCCAGATGAAATGTTTGCCATCCTGCAAAAAACTGAGGTTGTCGTGGATGTCCACGTAATATTTACTGTCTTCTTGCAAGATGAGTTTGGTTTTGCCCGTAGTCGCATCAGCCAATACCAGGTCCAGTTGGTTTTGGTGGCGGTTCAGCAAAAAGATGCTGAGCTTGCTAGGATCATTGGTCCATTTGATGCGAGGGATGTATTCAGCGGCAGGGTCAGTTTCGGTTTTTACGGTCCGGCCCGAGCTCAAGTTGTAAATGTGGATGCCAACTTTGGAATTTTTTTCGCCCACCTTCGGGTACTTGAAGGTCACGTAATCGGGATACATACCCGCCTCAAAATTGGTCAGCGTAAATTGGGGCACCGCCTGCTCGTCGAAGCGAAAAAAGGCAATGCTGCTGCCATCGGGCGACCAGGCAAAACCCTTGTCCATCGAAAATTCTTCCTCGTACACCCAGTCGGTAGCACCATTGATGATGGCATTGAGGGCACCATCGTTGGTGATTTGGGTGGTTTTACCCGAAGTCAAGTCTTTGTAATACAGGTTATTTTTGTACACAAAAGCCACTTTATCCGCTTTGGGGGAAAAACTGGCGTACATCACTTTGCCTTCGGCAAACAAAGGAGTCAATTGTTTTTGGCTCCGGTCGTATACATAAAAGGTGGCCCGACTGGAATGCCGATAAATGGGTTCAATGCCCGAAGCCAGCAGGATTTTGCTTTCGTCGGCGCTGAACTGGTATTCTTCAATTTGTACATTATTGCTCAGGGTCGCCGGGTCGAGGATGGTAGCCGTAGCGGCCCCGGTGGTCAGGTCGGATTGGACAATTTTGTTGCGGTCGAGTTTGGTGTAATGGCGACCGTCATTTTGAAACGTAAAGCCTGGCACAGTACGAGGGGAAAAGGTGTACTTTTTCCAAACATCTTCCAGGGTAATGGCCTTTTGAGCCTGTAGTGTGAGTAAAGACAAACAGCTCAGGGTGACAAAAAGTAAACGCATGAACATTTTTTTTGTGTTTTGTTGTAATAATGGTTAGTGCTGCACTACTAACTTAACAGCTTATTCAAACGCTCCTGGATTTGATGAAATTGCTGTTTTTTCTGGACAATAGAGGGTTCTGCCGCGCGTTCGACACAATTTTCGATGGGGCAGCGCTCACAAGTGGTGTGTACTTCGCGAGCAGGAATGGCCGGATCGTTCAAAAACTGCACTTTTGAGCGCAATTCATCATCGATCAGCAGGCCGATGGTCACGCTTACATTTTTGTTGGGTGAGGGATAGGATGGGCGTGCAACGGTGATGCAGAGGTATTTGTCTGCAGTGTTGAGGTAATGGGAAATTTGGGGACGAATCAGTAGCTCACTGGGATTGCCAGCTGATTTGAGTTCCGCCAGTTCTTGCAAAAGTGCAATGGACACCCAACGCCGGCAATAGTGCTCATAAATGCCGTTGCCATGTGGATGGTGCTTGTGGTTGAGGTGCAACTCTTTATCCACGTCGAAGCTATTTTGAGTAGGATCGTGTACAAAGCGCAGGAAAAACAGTTTGCGGATGCCAAAAAAGCCTGGCAAAATATTGGTCAAACGGTGGTAAAACATCTCTGGCGTAGCATCGTACTTGCCCATGATGTCCTGAAAAGCATTGCCATCCCAGGTTTTGCGTTGAAAAAACAGCTCCAAATCCTGCACAATCGCCTTGAGTGGCAGGTGCAAGGCTACGGAAAAATAAATGGCCTGCGAGTGGTTCAAAACCTCCTCGAAGGTGCGTCCACGCAAAATGGAAGAAGTATAGGCACGTTCCTTGATGTTGAGAAATTGAAAACCCAATTCTTTGCCGTATTCAAAGGCCCGTTGAATGGGAGAAAGTTTGCTACTCAAGAGCAATTCCTTGCGCTTGGGGATGAACAGCGAGCGCAAATGTTGCAGCTCAGGGTAGCGGTCCAGGCCGTTTTCGTGAACGATGTAGTCGTATTTTTCTTCCAGGATATTGCGCAACTGTTCGCCAGCCAAAGGGCGTTTGTCGGCGATTTGGAACTCCACCATAAACTGATCGGCCGCCTTTTCGAGGCCATCAAAGTAGTTGTTGTTCAGTTCCAGATAAGAGCGGAGGGCACTGAAGTAAAAATGCTCCTGCCGCAAGGCGTAATTGCGCGACAGTTCCAGTAGGGTGGAAATAAACGCGCCAACCCGCGATGGGGCACCAGCGATGATTTCGACCACTTTGGCCAGATCAATGCCAAAACGCTCCAAAGGGAGTTCATTGAGAAAATTGGATTGCAGCAAGTCGTGGACGGGTGCTAAACTTTCATCCATCTCCAGTGAAGTCAAATCCAGGGGCACTACGTTTAAGGCTTTGGCCAGCGTTTGAATTTTTTCCCCCTTGGGGTATTTTTTCCCCTTTTCAATTTCGTTGAGGTATGACACCGACATCCCTGCCTTTTCCGATAAATCTGCGAAAGATAGGTTCAATTGCTGTCGAAGTTGTTTTACCTTCAAGCCGAAAAGAATCCGTTCATTTTGTGCTTTTGTACTCATACCGGGTTAAAAATAGTTTTTTTCAGCGAATATTCGCAATATGAATTATCAGGAAAGAGAGAATCACTTTCGGCAAGTGGCCGATCAGTTGAAAAAGCGTTACAACTTGCTCTCCTTGGGGCGCTTGTTGTACTTCGTTTTTTCGGT
>JAIXOO010000271.1 GCA_027486765.1 Saprospiraceae bacterium | reverse complement strand
CGGGCCTTGACTTGCAACCAATCACGCCCATGCATATTGGGATCGTAGAAATAATCCCGTTCGTAACGCCAGGTTTCGTTGAACATTTGTTGCCACTCGGCCACTCGATCCAATTGCATCCGCAAGGTAATGGCCAGGCCACCTTCGCCGGGCGCAGGGGCTTTTGCGGTACCAACCACCCGCCAGGAACCGCCCGATTGCAGGAGGATTTTTTCACCATCGGCAGATACGGAGAGCCTTTGCACCCCACGAGCGAACTCGCTGGATTTGCGGTCTTCCAGCGAAAACTTATGCAGCAGCATGCCCGGGGCATTGGGGATGAGTTCACCAATGAATACAGATCCTTTCGGCCCAGCTTGCACAGCATCATAATTGCGTACAGGCATGGGCAATGCCAGGATGCGGCGGTCAATTTTTTCCCAATCAATGCGTACCAATTCAACTGAATCTTTGGCCGGTTTTTTCTCGGGTTTGATGGCTTTTTTTGCAGCACCAGTAGTGTCCGGTTCTTCGTCGCTTTTGAGCGGGAAAGGGGAGGGGTCGTCCTTGCGCAGCACGACCACATAGGCGCCGTAAGCGGGATTGGACTGGGTGGAACTGGTGTTGGCCCAACCCGAACCCAAGGCAACTTCGGTACTCGCCAAAAAGTAAAGGTAACGCCCTCCACGATCCCAGGCGGGTGCAAAACCATCGGCAAGCGGATCGGTCAACGGACGGCTTTGGCCAGTAGCCACCGACCACAGCATGATGCGCCGGAAATTGTTGGACGCCGTTTTGGCGTAGGCCAGCCACTTGGAGTCGGGCGACCAGTTGAGGCCCAAGGAGCCACGCTCAATGTTGAGTCCGCCCACATCGGCGGTAATGATTTTCCCGGATTCAAGTTCCACCACCCGGATGCGCACATCGTCATCACAAAAGGCGATGCGCTTGCCATCGGGTGACCAGGTGGGCTCCCAAGCCATTTTTGATTCTCCAATTGAGATGCTGCGCGGGGCCGACAGGCCATCCTGGTTGGCAATGAGGAGCGCATACCCTTCGCCACTGGCATCCGAAAACCAGGCAACCCGATTGCCATCGGGCGACCAGATCGGCGCGCGATCGGCAACCGCAGTACTGCGCGTGAGGTTACGGGCGTCGCCATTGGCCACGGGAACGGTAAAGATCTCGCCGCGGGCTTCCATGGCTACCCTTTTGCCCGTGGGAGAAAGGGCTGCATTGCTGACTCGTTTGTTGACGTTTTCCCAGCGGGTTTCGGCCCAAGGGAAGTCACCGCGTACGGTGATGTCCAGTTGTTTGGGGCTTCCTGAGGTGGCGTCCAGGGTGTGCAGGTAGCCATCTCGTTCGAAGACGAGGGTGCCTTTATCGCCGGAGAGCCATTTTACATTGCTGCCCGTGAACTTGGTTTTTTGCACCAAAGCACCTGTACTGGGGGTATAGGCCCAGATGTTGACCGTCCAGTCGCGGTCCGACATAAAGTAGATCGTATTGCCGAGCCACAAGGGCTGGGTATCGGTGCTGCGCTCACAAGGAATGGGCGTTTCGCTTAAGTCATCGAGGTTCAAGATCGATAAAGCCGTGTTTTGACCACCCCGGTATTCACGCCATTCCACGTCCCAGCGGCTCATACGGTCCACCACAATGCGGTTTTGATTGGGTGCATAAGCGCCATCAAAAGCCCAGGGTGCAGGCAGTAGGGTAGAAGGGCCACCTTGGGTAGCAACCGTCCAGAGGCGGTTGTAAGCGCTGGGGGCGGTTTCGCGGGAAGAGGCATAAAGTACGCGCTTTCCATCGTTGGTCCAGCCTCGTGCGAATGCTGCAGATGGATGCCAGGTCAGTCGGGTGGGAGTGCCGCCATCGATAGAGACGATGTACACAGAATTCGACCCCGTACGATCGGAAGTGAAAGCGATCCAGCGGCCATCGGGAGAAAAATGCGGGTCACTTTCTACCGCAGCGGTACTGGTCAAGCGACGGGCTTCGCCACCCGTACGGTCAGTGATCCATAGGTCGCCGCCGTATACAAAGGTGATGTGTTTTTCACTGAGGCTGGGCTGGCGCAGCAAGCGGGTGCCTTGAGCCTGGCCAGTGTTGAGGGAAAATACGGCTAAGACGAAACAAACAAACGAGCGGAAATGCTTGAAGGGTGGGTGAAAAACAGGACTCATCTTGAACTTGGTTTTATGGTTTGGTGCTTTGATGGCCTACAAGTATAGGGAGCAGATGGGGAAATACCAAATTGCAGCTGGGCTTTGTTTTGTAGGCAGGTAATGTGGAATGCCATGGTGCAAATTGGCAAGCCTTGGGCGGTGCAGAAAATTAGCAGCTGGATTGCCAAAGGTCAATGTTTTGGTGAGGATCGGGATGTATCTTTTTAAAAAATAAAGACCATGAGAAGGCTGATGTTTTGGATGGTATTTTTGCTGGTGGGGCAGGTTGCTTGGGCTCAAAAAGACTCCACCGTAAAACTGAATGATAAGCCCTGGATTGTAGTCAAGCAAATGGACCCAAGGGCTGGAGACATCATCGGTAAACTTGTCGCTTTGGAGGAAACGAGTATGGTGTTGATTAAAAACCCAGCTAGTAGGGAACCTTCCGCTTATCACCATATCCCAGTGAGTTCTATTGATAATTTCAGGGTACAGGGCAAAGCGAGCCTCATACCTAGATTTTTGCTTGGAGCTTTCCTTGGAGGAGCCAGTTTTTATGCGCTTTCCCAAGCGTTGGATCAAAGTGGCCGACCAGAGGCTGCTGGGCAGTCTGCTATACCTGGAGCACTCATTGGCGGAGCGCTGGGGATGGTTGTTTTTCAGTTCCGGGATTTTAATTTGCGGATAGCGATCAATGGGCGACAGGATTTGTACGAGGTGAATAAGCCGGGGATGGGGAAATGGGTGCTGGAGTGAGGGGGGAAGAAACTTCAACACCTCAATGAATTACGAGCATGTCTGAAATTTTTGTTTTAGGCGAAAATGAAGCCGATTTAGGGTGAATGAGGTTATATCCCGACAAGCCTGGACAGAACAGCACTACATGAGCATTTTTGGAACGAAATGCGCTCCATTTCGGAGTCACTTTTTTGCTAATAAACCTTTGTTTTCCGCCTGGACAACAGCCACCAGCCCAGGAAACCAATAATTGCAATACTGAAGATACCCTCTGGTGCAGGGTTGGCCAGCAACTTGTTGTTGAAAGTTAGTGAATTACTTTGCAGGATTGCCCACCCCAAAGCATTCCCGATGCCATGCATCACCACAGCTGTCCAAACGGTTCCGCTGGCTTTGCGGAGTTGTCCATAAACGATGGCGGTTAGCATGATAGCGACCATGAAAAGAGGGAAAAAGAGCACGTATGGAATTTCAGTATAGGGGGTGGAGAGCACCAGTGGAAAATGCCAAAGTGCCCAGACTGTTCCAACGAACAAATGCCGCCTCACATCGGGTACACCCAATGCAACAAGACGCGGTTCAAGATAGCCACGCCAACCCCATTCTTCAAATAGTGCAAAAATCATTCTTGGAAGGAACTGAGCAGCAAAACCAGCACCAAATGCGGATAAAAGGGAGTTTAGATTGCCATTAAGCTTGGTCACCCCCAATACCGAACCTAGCACAATTACCATCGTAATGATGATGGGATACACCAACAGGCTAAACAGGTACCATGGCCAACTTTCCTTGATGTTTAAGCCTAGACCTGCGTCTTTCCAGCCATCGCCCCCGAAAAACCGCAACAACACCATCATTAAAATAGGACCAATAATGAAGATCACCCCGCCAATTTCATTGCCACTAGCAGTAACCACGCCACCGATTGCCGACAAGGATAAAACGCCAATGATGTAAATCGCAATGTTCCGTTTAATTTTGCTGTTTTGATTCATGATATTTTGTTTCGCTTTAAGTCTTGTTTAACCGCTGAATAAGTATTTCAATACCTTGCTTCCATTCTGGGTACAATTCTTCGTTATCGGCCCATAATTCATTTAGCTCAGAATCTTCGCGTAACAACTTTTTTAAGGCTCGAACGGCCTTGTTTTTTAAATCGGCAAAATCGATACCTGGGTGCCGATCGGGAAAAGTATCCACGTTCAAAGGTTCATCTCGGTCAGGAGAGGAAAATAGTGTGCCATTTTGTTGCCTGTCTATGTAGGTAGAAGCGACAATCAACGCGTTTCCTTCATCACACTCTAAATATTCAGTTTCAATGGCTGCATCCAAAGCAGCAGTGATTACTTCTTTTGGGTCATCCGCTGCTTCAATTTCGTCCATGAAATCCCAAGCTGCATCGTCTTCGAAATGGCCATGTCCCCAAGCGCCCATATGGTTGTTTTTAAAGGTTTATGATGTTTTTAAAGTTACGCATTTTTTACCGCAGAGTTTCACAGAGTACACGCGGAGTTTCACGGAGTTTTTTAGAAGCACCTGCGATGCGGAGAGGATATGGAGGTCGCCATTGTTGAAGCTTGGGTCCTTTTATCAAGAGTCCCATTATCACTGGCTTGTCTCAAGCAAGATTTTTCTGGAGCACAAACTCCAGCCACCGCAGGTGGCAAACTCCTTAAAACTAAAAAACTCCGTGAAACTCCGCGTGTACTCCGTGAAACTCCGCGTGTACTCTGTGAAACTCTGCGGTAAATAAAATGCGCTATGTGAGATTAAATGACCGCGCAATCACTTCCCGGGCGTGGCGGGGAGAAACTTGTTAACATCCAGCCAGTGTATAAAGGCATCGAACCAACGATTGCTGGTTCGGTTGGGATTCCCGAGGCCGAAACCGTGGCCGCCGTTTTGGTAAAGGTGAAACTCCACCGGTCGGCCCGCTTTGAACCAGGAATCGATAATGCCGAACTGACTGCGGAAGAGAAAATCATCAGAAGCGATAACATTGAACATGGGCGGAGCGTTCTTCGGCACCTCTACCGGGCCCATACCGCCATAGATTGGACCGATGAAGGCCAATTCCATGGTCTTTGAGTGGAGCGTTGCGTGCATCGTGAGGCCAGCGCCAGCCGAAAAGCCGATCATGCCGATTCTTTTGGTATCAACACCCCACTCCTTAGCCCGTTTGACGATCATAGCGTAGGCGGCCTCAGCATCCTCGAGCTGGTTGGATAGATCCTGCTGTGGCGTACGCGGCGGTGTTACACCCCGTGCAGTATCTGCAGACGGAGCTGGCGCGGTGCGCGGGCGATTCATCCAGGCCTTAAAGTCTTCGAGAGACTCTGGGGTAGGGATGAGGCGATACTTGAGCACAAAGGCGGTAATCCCTTTCTTCGCGAGTGCCTCTGCGACTTCCCAGCCCTCGTTGCCCAACGAAAGCCACCGGTAACCACCACCAGGCGCCACGATCACCGCGGTGCCGTTCGCCTTACCAGGTTCGGGCAGGAAGGGGGTAAGGGTCGCAGTGGTGATGTTCCGCGCCATCGGGTCGCCCCACTGGCGGAACCAGGTCTCCCGGGCGGGTTGGTTGTCAACACCACCAGTGCCGAGCGGAATGGCTTTCGGCTCAGCAGGAGCGTCGAGCGGATAGATTGTACCGTCCTGAGCCTTTGCGGGTACCGCCAGGGCAAGCAAGGAGGTAAGAATGGCTGTTTTAGCCAAGTGTTTAAGTGTGTAAATCATTTTGAAAATGAATTTGTTTGTTTATTAGTTTTTAAAAAAAATTACTTTGGGTGGGCTGGTGTTGTGGGTTTTACGCGTGTAAGCTTGTTCTGTTTTTGCCCCAATTTACTTCGGCTGTGGTCATGTGTGAATGATCCAAGGGCTCAAATCAAAGATAAGCAGATTACGAATGAAGCAAAGTTATCAAATTTTGGCTGGTTTGTAACAGGGTGGGGAGGGGCCTGTTTTTAGGACGCTGTGCTGCCTTTTGGATAATTTTAGAGGTAGAAAGTTTCTTCATTGACCAATCCATTTACAAAGCTTACAAAATCGCGGGCTAAAACCGTTTTACGGTAGTCAAATTCCTGATCAATGTGTACCACTTCGGGTTCGCCCTCTGGCCCACAATTGGAATAATCCAATAGAACCATATCGTGTCCGCCGGAAGGGCAATCACAAATGTAGACGCCAGTATCAGGATAGCCCCATTCGTCGATCATGAATTGTGTGCCGAGTTCGCCACAAAGAGAATAGGTTTTTTCCCGGCCAATGCCTAGAATGCCAGAGATACCGATGTAGCTGTTTGCCGAAGCGTTGGGGATTGGGAAACAGTTGTTCAAGGGCATGCCACCGTTTTGGATTTTCATTAAGGCGATGTAGGCGGCGGGGAGCTTGTAGCCAAGTTCGGATTCGATGGAGTGGATCAATTCTTCGGTGGGCGGGTCGCTGACGTAGTTGGCGAGGGCGTAGTCGTCGTTGTTGTAGAAGGTGCTTGGGTCTAGGTCTTGAAAGTACATGGTGGATAATTTTGGTCAGTTATTTGCTCAGCCGCAAAATAAGCGCTTCAATACCTTGCTTCCATGCGGGGTACAATTCTTCGTTTTCGGCCCATAATTCATTTAGCTCAGAATCGTCGCCTAATAACCTTTGCAAAGCTTGAATGGCTTTATTTTTTAAGTCAGCAAAATCTACATCTGGGTGCCGATCGGGAAAAGTATCCACGCTCAAAGGCTCGTCGCGGTCAGGTGAAGAAAATATTGTGCCATTTTGTTGCCGATCCACATAGGTTGCGGCGACTATCACCGCGTTTCCATCGTCACTTTCCAAATATTCGGTTTCAATGGCTGCATCCAAAGCAGTATTGATTACTTCTTTTGGGTCATCCGCTTCTTCAATTTCGTCCATGAAATCCCAGGCAGAATCGTCTTCAAAATGGCCATGGCCCCAAGCACCCATAAGGTTGTTTTTTAGGATTAATTAGGGTTTTAACGTGAGCGTGACTGTCATGCCGCCGCGTTTAGCGAGCGGTTGGCAGCCACGCAGAGTTGGCTGTAGTGCAGTTTTGCAAAACTCCTATTAAAAATTATATTGTAATCCAATATAAGGCTTTGGTGGCCAAGAAAACTGATATTTCAAGTCTTTTTCAATATCACTAGTGCCTGAAATCTTATCACCAACTTTAAGTTTGTCAAGCTCATTTATCCATGTCATCGCAACTCCGCCAGAGATTGTTATTCTACTAGTTCCTAAAACGCCCCTGAGTCCGAATCCTGTTAACAGAGCAGGGACACCAGAATTAACGCCAACTCCGATTTGCCAAAGCGGATTTATGGGAGAATTTGAAATAAAGTAGTTGAAATTCAGCATAGTTGTTATGTTGAGGTTTTTTATATAATTTTCAGTAGGCGATGCTAAAATTTCTTGACCATTCATGTCTTTTGTAGTCCCATATGTATTGTACTTGAAAAATGTATACGCAGAACCAACAGATACCTCTGGCACGAATCTTTGAAACCTCCTAACTCTGAATGTCCTCTTTATAATATCCTTTGATTCTGAGGTAACAATTTCTGCTTTATCAGAAAGTTTTAGACCACTTTCTTTTATAGTTAATGAATAAAGAGATATTTTTCCATCTTTTGATGGTATTTCATCCAATTTGAAGCACCAGCCTAGTCCAATCTCGCCACCTCCAACTAAAGCCAAATCTCTCGCCTTTTCAACAACGTCATATGCGGATTTAAGACTTGTCAATCTTTTCTTTTGCTCTTCATAACTAGTGGACAAGTCTTTTGCAATTGAAGAGAATATATATTTAGTGATAAAACCACTCGGCTTATCACAATTGTATACGTCAATCATTTTCTTTGTTGACTCAATTAAATTTTCAATTTTTGTAAAACTGCTTTCTATTGATAGTTTATCCACTTCTGATAGACGTAATTGTTTGTTTGTAGTGGATGAATCAATAAATTGTATAGCTTTTAATTGAATGAACACTTTGTTTATACTCTCTTTTTTGTTATCCTTTATTAAAGTTTGTATTTGTTTAAGATTAGTTTCAATATTAAAGAATGTTTCACAAGTATCATAGACGATTGGTGCCATAGTTGTTACTCCATTCGAAGTTTTTGCAGGGATAACTCTTGTCGTAGTTTTAAGTACGTCAATAATTACTCCTAAAGCAGTTGCACCTTCTTTATTAACTGGATCAGTGATTATTTTATTTTCTGTTGCATAGGAATAGTTTAAAGGATTAAGAGGTCTTAAATATGCATTTACTCCGTTTTTTGAAACTAAGAAAATGGTTGAATCTTCTAAGGTTGTAAAATCGAGTGGATTTGCAATGTCTTGGAGACTTTTTGCAGCATCAAACTTTAATACTTTTGAAGTAAAGTCATACTTAATAATTATTACTTTTCCAGAGATTATATGAATTCCATTCTCTAAGATGTCTTTTGCTTGTTGAGCCATTGTCACTTGACTGAGAAAAGTGATGACTGTAATCAGTAAAATAATTTGTTTCATGGTTAGTTGTTTTAATTAGTCCATTTAAGTGTGTAAAATATAGCATTTTGACCCCAAAATTTCCATGGCTTTATTTCTCGGAAGTAAAACGCATAATTTTTATTGTTGATATAGAATGTATAAGTTTCACCAGCCTTAATTGAGAATACATCGATTTCAGTAGGCTTTGAATCCTCTACTTCGTATATTTTTATTATTGCAGATTGTTCCCTTTCATTTATTTGCACAGGCATAATCCTGATATTATCATAGGGCTGATATCTGTTTGTTACAAAAAAAGAGGTGTCGCTATCTTGTGCTGCAAAATTCTGCTTCTCTTTATTGCCTTGACTTGAGGAGGGCGTTTTAACAATATTATTAGTGTTTGTTGTTACCAGTTGATCAACATTTAGTACGTAACATTCAAAAATATAATCGTCAACCATAGAATAAGATATCCAGCCATAACCTGTATTGCCCCAACCTACACCCCAAGAGTTAAAAACCTTAATTGCTTTAAGTGTATCGTTATATCCTATACAAACCATTGCATGAGCTCCAACAGGAGTACCATCAAATCGATTCCATATTTTCAACGAACCAACTCTGTCACCTCCCGCTTTCCAAAAAGTATAATCAATGTCAGCCCCAAATATTACAGGGTATCCTTTATTTAAAAACTCTTTGATTTTAAGCAGTTTATAACCAGATCGATAAGACTCGCCATAACGTGCAAACCATCCGTAACTATTTATCTTAAAGTTTCTTGCTTCATTTGTTGCATTTACGTTACTTAAAGGGTTTACATCGCAATTTGGATAAGTATATGGCTTGGGATCAAATGTACTTTTCTTACAAACTCCCATGTTCTTCATCAATTCGAGATTATCCTTAATGTAAGATCCTGCAATATCGCATTTCGTATCTCTTAATTTTACTTGATTATAAACAAATAAGGGACTAAAAACTTTGCTTTCATCCAAAGTATTGTTGATGGTGTATATGTAATTTTCTTGTTTCTTTTGAAGATAGCTTCTGACACCATAAATAGATGCCCAACTAGCACATGAGCCAATATCACCTTGTGAATTAACTGGCGGAAAATCATTTGCTAAGTCAATAGAGGGCTTTAAAACACCCTGTGTAACTTTTGGAGAAAGTACATAAGATACATTTTCTAGTTTGGAAACGTCTGCGTACCTAAGCCCTAGAAATCTAGCTGTGGAATCTTGTCCATAGGTAGGTAAGAATACAAAAAGCATTAAGAGCGTTGTTAATTGTCTCATATTTTTAGTCTTGGTTAAAAATGTAGGTTGCTATCCCAATTACAGCCAACTATTGTACTACCGCAACCAACGACTAACCAAAACCCGCATTGCGTCTTTTACTTAGAGCATGTCTAAAAAATAAAGTTTAAAAAGGGAGTCAGCCACTATCTTTAGTGTTGGAAAAAAATACGAGATAGATGGTTGAGCAGTACAATCCACTCTCTGACTCCCAATGGGAAGGTATCAAGAATTTTTTGAACACGGAAAGGAAAAGGAAAATTGATCTTCGGGAGGTGGTAAATGCCATACGCTATATTGTCCGCTGTGGGATTCAGTGGCGAGCATTGCCAAGTTATTACCCCAAATGGAAAAGCGTCTATTACTATTTCTGCAAATGGGAAGCAGATGGAACCATCATGAGGATCAACACATGGGTCAATGCCCAAGATCGCAAGAATACTGATCGGGAGGAAAAGCCCTCTTTGATTTTAATTGATAGTCAAAGTGTTAAATTGGCTCCTATGATTAGGCAGGATCGGGGTTTTGACGCCAACAAAAAAGTCAACGGTCGAAAACGGCAGTTTTTAGTTGACACTGGTGGCCGCATATGGGATGCATGTGCTCATGCAGCTAGTGTATACGATGCTGATGGTGCAAGTTTGTTGCTTGATCCTATCCACATGGCATACTGGGATGAACGCTGTAAAAAAGTATTGACCGATACACATTATCGAGGCACTTTTTCGGTAATGCTAGCCGATGAAAAGGAAGGGAAAATTGCTTTTGAAATCAGTGCTAAGCTATCAGACAAACCAGGATTTGAGGTTTTGCCCATTCGTTGGGCTGTGGAAAGAACCATTTCGTGGACTAATTTCTACCGTCGTTTGGTCAAAGATTTTGAGCGAACCGTAGAAAATTCTGCCGCTTGGGTCATTTGGGCTAACATTTCTTTAATGCTAAACCGTATGACCTAATTGGCAAAATAAAATTTTTAGACATGCTCTTAGTCGTTAGTTGCGTGTATATTCGCTAGTCTGCACCTCATTTTCTTTCGTATAAGTAATTCAAAAACTTAATAGTGCGTCTCATTTGCGAATATAAAAAGAGATTGTTAATCCAACAAACAATTACCCATTAAATTTTCAAATCATCCATCAGACTTTTGATCCAATTCTCCTTATCGTCGGTTGCAATTCCCCCCACATCCCCCTATCTTGCCCTTCAAAAATCTTAGATTAGCATGAAACCAAATCAACACTTCCTTTGGCTACTGGCATTGCTATGCTGTATCCTGACCCAAACGAGTTTTGCCCAAGCCGTCTGGACCGAGCCATTTTTCCCACGTCCCAACCAGCCCGTTACCGTGTATTTTGACGCTACCCAGGGCACGGGAGGTCTCAAAGATTGTGGCTGTACCATCTACGTACACACTGG
>JAIXOO010000398.1 GCA_027486765.1 Saprospiraceae bacterium | reverse complement strand
TCCGACAGAACCGCCAAAATTTGGGACCTAGAATCCAATAAACAAACCCTCAGCCTGGAAGTAAGCACAAGCATCGGGAGCGTCGCTTTTTCCCCCGACAGCAAACGACTGGCCACGGGATCTTCCGACAACAGCGCCAAAATTTGGGAGATAGACCCTGGACAAATTATTGATAAAGCCAATAAAAACCGGCATTTATCCCCCCTTAGTGCCCCTCAATTGATTTCTTACAACCTGGAAACTCTCCTCGACCTCCACTCCGACAACGAGTCCAAACTCATCGCCACCCGCGAAGTGTGGCAAATCAAAGCCTTTGCCGATCTGGCGGCAGCGCAGGCGGGGGGTAGCAATGTGCTCAGTAGGGTAGAGGCACCTTATGCCCGCGCCAATCGGCTGTATGCAGCGGCACTGGCGCTACAGGATGAACTGCTCATCAAGATGGATTGGGCAAAGATGCTGCGCAAATGGGCGGCGGTGTATCGGGATGATGGGAAGGAGGGGAAGGCGAAGGAATTGGAAGGGAAGGCGGATGGGTTGTGGAAGGAGGAGAAATAGGAATATGCCTGAAATACAGAACACAACTAATCACTTCAGTTAAAACATCAATTAGGCCATGAAAAAAGAATTATTGATCGCGTTGATATTTTGCCTGCAAGGCTTGCTGGGTTTTGCGCAGCAACCTTGTAATACTTTTGACTGTGCGTATCAAAAGGCGGAGCAGATTCTGAAGACTTCCACTGCTAAGGATAAGTATGAGAAAGTGCTGGCCAATTTGGATGATGCGGAGAATTTTGCGGGGGGGGATCAGGTGAAAAAGGAGAAGATTAAGGCGTTGCGGAAAAGGGCTTTTGAGGCGATTCGGGGGGAGAAGGAAAGGGCGGATTTGCAGGCAGAAAAAGCTAGAGCAGAAAAAGAGCGCGCCAATCAGCTTGCTGAAGAGGCGAAAAAGCAAACTGAAAAAGCAATCAAAGAAAAGCTTCGTGCAGATACAGCTGCCATAGAAGCTCAAAGACAAACAATCCTTGCCACAGTAGCTAAAATACGCGCTGACAGCACTGCAGAGGCCAATCGCCGCCAAACCCTTACTGCATATGCTAATGACCTGGCCTACAAAAGCCAGATTGCACTTGAAAGAGGCGACCGAACTACTGCCTTTCAATTGGCCACTTTTGCCCACCGGTTTGTAAATAACGATAATACTAATGTATTACGCGCTTTGTTGGATGCATTATATTACAACGATGTGCCTACCCACCAAGTCTTGACATGGTCAGAGGACATTATTGGGCATACTTCTCGCGTTAGAAGCGTTGCTTTCTCTCCTGATGGTTCACGACTTGCAACAGGTTCTGACGACCACTCGGCAATAATTTGGGATATCCGATCAGGTAAGCCAACATTAGTCCTTATTCATAGTTCTTCAGTTCGCAGTGTCTCTTTTTCTCCAGATGGCAGCAAACTTGCAACTGGGTCATTTGATAATGTTGCTAAAATTTGGGATACCCAATCAGGTAGATTGATCACTACCCTTAAAGGCCATACCGAATCCGTAAACAGTATTACCTTTTCTCCTGATGGTAAGCATTTTGCAACCGGATCTTCGGATAATACTGCCAAAATTTGGGATATCCAATCTAATAAACCCATCGTAACCCTAAAAGGCCATAAGGGAGAAGTATGGAGTGTCACTTTTTCTCCTGATGGTAAGCATTTTGCAACTGGATCTTCGGATAGTACTGCTATAATTTGGGAAACTCATTCTGGTAATCAAAAAATAATACTTGAAAGTCATAATTCTGCAGTTTGGAGTGTCGCTTTTTCCCCTGATGGTAAATTACTCGCATCAGGTTCATGGGACAATAAGGTCAAAATTTGGGATGCTCAATTCGGCAGACTAATTTTCACTCTTGAAGGGCATACAAATTCAGTTAATAGCGTAGCTTTCTACCCCAATTCTAAAGTGCTTGCAACCGGATCCGAGGACAAAACAATCAAACTTTGGGATGCTCAATCTGGTAAATTAATTACAACCCTTCAAGGGCATATACAATCAATCAATAGCGTTGCATTTTCACCAGATGGAACAAAACTTGCAACAGTATCTGGGGATGGAACTCTCTATAATTACAATCCTGAGAATGTAACGAAAATTTGGCATATGACACCCGGCTTACAAACTTTAACCCTAAAAGAAGATACTTCCAGCGTTACCGCCGTATCGTTTTCCCCAGATGGTAAAAAGCTAGCTACTGGGTCAGACGATCAAACTGCCAAAATTTGGGATATTCAATCAGGCAAAACAATTCTAACTCTTAAAGGACACGCCGATATAGTTAACGATATAGCATTCTCCCCTGACGGGAAAAGACTCGCTACTGGATCAGACGATCAAACTGCCAAAATCTGGGATTTAGAGTCAAATGTGCTACTTTTCAACCTTGAAGGGCATGCCGGGGATGTTACGAGCATCGCATTCTCCCCCGACGGGAAAAGACTCGCCACGGGATCAGACGATCAAACTGCCAAAATTTGGGATTTAGAGTCGGGTAAACTAATTTTTACCTTTGAAGAACATGCTGGTGATGTCAAGAGTGTCGCATTCTCTCCAGATGGGAAAAGACTCGCCACGGGATCTAACGATCTAACCGCCAAAATCTGGGACTTAGAATTGAATAAACTTTTTTCTACACTTAATGGACATGTTGGGGCGGTTAATTGCGTCTCTTTTTCCCCTAATGGTAGTAGGCTCGCGACTGGATCTAATGACAACACCGCCAAAATTTGGGATTCCCAGACAGGAAAACTACTCTTTAGCCTTGAAGGCCATAATTCGCTCATCGAAAGCGCTTCTTTCTCTCCAGATAGTAGAAGACTCGCCACAGGTTCATGGGACAAAACAACTAAGATTTGGGACCTTCAATTTGGTTTGCAACCAATCACAATCCAAGGCCATACTTCCATAATAAGAGACGTTTCTTTCTCTCCAGATGGTACCCAGCTTGCAACTGGCTCCTTTGACCGTACTACTAAAATTTGGGAAATTAATCCAGACAATATTGTTGAAAAATTGAACAAAAGTAGGCGTTTATCACCGCTTAACGCTCTAAAGTTAATCACTTATAACCTAGAAACCCTCCTTGACTTAAATCTCGAAAACGAACAAAAACTCATCTCTACTAGCGATGCCTGGCAAATCAAAGCTTTTGCCGATTTGACAGCTGGCCAAGCTAGGAAAAATAACATAATAAGCAGTGCAGAGGTATCGTATACCCGTGCTGATCGGCTGTATGCAGCGGCACTGGCGCTGCAGGATGAACTACTCATTCGCAAGGATTATTACTGGATGCTTCGCAGCTGGGCTGTATTGTATAGGGATAATGGTAAAGAGGTTAAGGCCAAAGAATTGGATGCTAAGGCGGATGAGATATTAAAGAAAACGAAAAAATGAATAAATACTTGAAATACAGAGCACTGCTAATCACTTAAATTAAAACATCAATTAGGGCATGAAAAAAGAATTATTGATCGCGCTGATTTTTTGTCTGCCAGGTTTGCCAGGTATTGCGCAGCAGCCTTGTAATACCTTTGACTGTGCTTTTCAAAAGGCGGAGCAAATTTTGAAGACTTCTACTGCAAAGGATAAGTACGAGAAGGTGCTGGCTAATTTGGATGATGCGGAGAATTTTGCGGGGAGTGATCAGGTGAAGCGGGATAAGATAAAGGCATTGCGGAAGCGGGCTTTTGAGGCGATCCAGAGTGAGAAGGAGCGGGCGGATGTTGAAAAGAACCGAGCGAATAAGCTTGCTGAAGAGGCGAATAAACAAACATTAAAAGCAAACCAAGAAAAATTTCGGGCTGATAGCACATCCCGTGCCGCCCAACTTGCTGCTCGCCGCGCCTACGCCAATGACCTCGCCTACAAAAGCCAAATTGCGCTGAAAGAAGGTGACCGAACAAGTGCTTACCGTCTTGCTGAGTTTGCACATCGATATGTAGATGATAACAACTTGTATGTTACCCGAGCACTGGTTGAGGCTCTTTATTACAATGACAATATTGACCAAAATCCTTTACCCTGGAATTTAAATTTGGATGGGCACGCTCTCATCGTTTGGTGTGTAGCCTTTTCACCAGATGGGCAAAAACTAGCAACAGGTTCAGGGGATTGGACGACGAAAATATGGGAATTGAAGACTGGCAAAGTACTTTTGAACTTGGAAGGTGATAGTGCTGCTATTTCTAGTGTAGCCTTTTCACCAGATGGACAAAGGCTCGCTACAGGGTCTGAAAACAAGAAGGCAAGAATATGGGATTTGAATTCAGGAAAAAAAATCCTAAGCCTTCAAGGACATAATGCCGGTATCACTAGCATAGCCTTTTCGCCAGATGGGCAAAAATTAGTTACTGGTTCAAAAGATACGACAGCGAAATTATGGAATTTGAATACAGGCGAAGAACTGTTAAGTTTAAAAGGACATAGTGATCGCATTTCGAGTGTAGCCTTTTCACCGAATGGACAAAGATTGGCCACAGGGTCGTGGGACTATACAGCGAAAATATGGGACTTGAATTCAGGTAACACTCTCTTAAGCCTGATCGGGCATAGTGGATCAATTAGTAGTGTGGCCTTTTCACCTGATGAGCAAAGGTTAGCTACGGGATCTTCGGATAATACGGCAAAAATGTGGGACTTAAATAAGGGGGAAGCTATTTTAACTCTAAAAGGGCACAGTCGCTCTATTGAAAGTGTGGCTTTTTCACCAGATGGACAAAGGTTAGCTACGGGATCTTTGGATAATACGGCAAAAATCTGGGACTTAAGCACTGGTAAGAACCTTTTGAACTTGCAAGGGCATGCTGGAGTTTTTAATAGAGCCTTTATTACTAGTGTGGCCTTTTCTCCAGACGGACAAAGGTTGGCCACTGGGTTTTGGAACAATATAGCAAAAATCTGGGACTTAAACTCAAGTAAAAATCTACTGAGCCTACAAGGGCATACAGGTGTCATTTCAAGTGTGGCCTTTTCGCCAAGTGGGCAGAGCTTGGCCACAGGATCTTGGGACAAGACAGTGAAAATCTGGGACTTAAACTCAAGCAAGGTTCTTCTTAACTTGCAAGGACATAGTAACGTTATTTCTAGCGTTGCCTTTTCGCCAGATGGGCGAAAACTGGCTACCGGTTCAAAAGATATGACAGCGAAGGTATGGGACATTAAAACGGGCAAAGAATTATTAAATCTAACACATTATGGTGAGGTCTCTAGTATAGTTTTTTCTCCAGACGGACAAAGGCTGGCCACAGGATCAAGTGACCAAACAGCAAAGATATGGGAACTGAGTACAGGTAAAGCTCTGTTGAGCCTAAAAGGACATAGTTTTCACATTTCTAGTGTAGCATTTTCGCCAGATGGACAAAGACTGGCCACTGGGTCTTATGATAAAACGGCGAAGGTGTGGGAGTTGAGCACAGGCGAAGCTATTCTAAATCTGCAAGGACACAGTGACCTGGTTTCTAGTGTAGTCTTCTCACCTAATGGTCAAAGATTAGCCACAGGGTCTTATGATAATACGGCGAAGGTATGGGACTTGAGTACAGGTAAAGAGCTCTTTAATTTAGAAGGACCTGCTAGCGTTAGTAGTGTAGCCTTTTCCCCAAGCGGACAATGGTTAGCTACGGGATCATTTGATTATTTAGCAAGGATATGGGACTTGAGCACAGGAAAAGCAATATTGAGCCAAGCGAATTGTAATGATGCAGTTTCTAGTGTAGTTTTTTCACCTAATGGTCAAAGGTTGGCCATTGGATCAAATGATAAGATTGCAAAAGTATTGGAGTTAGTACCTCCAGTTACCCTAAGTACGGGGAAATATGCGTTAAATCTGCCTGGTCTTAGCCATATAAAACTATTTGCCTACGGATTAGAAAACCTCTTAGATCAGAAGCCCAACAACGAAACCCTGCTTATTGCTGGCCACGATGCCTGGCAAATTGCTGCCTTTGCTGATCTCTATGCCGAGAAAATTGCCAAAAGTGTTCCGCTTCGTCTAGATTATGAACGAGCCAAGCGATTGTATCAAGCCTGCATCAATGACTCAGATAGCATTACTGATAAGAAGTATTTCCAGAAAAGACTGGAAGAATTAGATCAGGTATGGAAGGAAAGAGGAGAATGAGCTCATTAGAGGATTGGGTTTTACGAGGGTGCCTCCCTCTCACCTTCCTCCATTTCCAAAAAAGTCACAAAGGATGAAATGATTCGTAGGCAAACAAAAAAAATCGATCAAATTCATTACTTCACATGCATTTAAACGCATAAAAGCATTCAGAAAGATCGATTAGGTCTAAATTGCCAAAGTAGCAAATCCAATTTCCTCATGGGTGTCAAAGCAGGGGCAAATTGGACAAATTGAGCATCCAGCGCTCTACTCAGTTTAGGAAAATCAGGTTGCTCAATCAAACGATTCATCTGAGTGGAAAGTGAAGTATACATTTCAGCGAAAGCCTGGATTCGTTCATGATCGGGCACATACTGCTTAGGGGCATTCAAGCCCAAGCGAGATGCCACTACAGAATCGTAAACAGGAGCATCAGGATTGATAATGGCCACCAGTTTGGAAGAGAAGGAGGGCTCAATTTTTCCGGTTTGTTGATAAAGGTGGTTCATCGTCTCTTCAAAAGAGGGATTTGGATTGGTTTTCATTTTTTCCATCCATGCATAGTAGACTTTTTTCCATTCTGCTGGCCGAAAGCGCACCCTGTAGAGCCCATTGAATTTTGTTTGAAACGCAGCATTGGCGCTCACATCCGTAGATTTTAGGTTGTGGATCAGGTAAGCATAACGTTCAAAGTGACTGGATTTGAGTTTTTCGAAAATTGAGGGAAGATTTTGAATTACAGTTGTTAAAAGCAGGTTGTTGTTCATGGTCTTGAGGAATATTTATCAATTTTTCATCAAACTTCAAGCAATATACATGCGCAAATGTTAGTTTTAATGCTTATGTGTAAAAAATTTTAAAAGATTTCCTTAAAAGCAAACAACACTTTATGAACACATCTCTATTACAGCAATACATTGATCGTTTTTTCGGTTATGGCACGTTTGAAGCACCAATCTGGTTGATTGGCATTGAAGAGGGGGGAGGGAACAAAAAAGAGGATATTGAAGCAAAAATGGAAAGTTGGCAAAAGTCCGAAAACGAAGGATTGTTGGACGTCTACGAACAACATAAACAATTTCCAGATACCAATTTATTTGAATCACACAATGGTAAAAAAATCAGAATTCAGCCTACCTGGAATAAGTTGATTCGGTTATTGTTGGCCTTTAACCATGAGAATATCTCCAAGGATATTGTCAAGGCATTTCAACAACTGCGCCTGGGTCGAACAAACAGTGATCATTGCTTGCTGGAAATTTTTCCACTGGCCTCCCCCAACAATAAGGCATGGAGGTACGCAGAATGGTTTCCTGAAAACGAGCTATTGGAATCAAGGGAAAGGTACCAACGGGAAGTAGGACTACAAAGGCTTGAAACACTAAAGCATAAAATCACCCAGTATAAACCCAAAGTCGTGGTCTGTTATTCAACAAAAATGAAAAAATACTGGGACGTGTTAATCGATCACGCAGCAACTGAATCATTTTCAATGGGAATTTATGCTGCGCATTTCGTAGTTAAAGAAGGCACGTTGTATGTCCTTTGCCCTCATCCAATACATATGCGTAGAAATGAGTATTGGCATGTTTTAGGTGGCGAAATTAAAAACAGGGTCGAAATCTTATAGCATCTCTAAAGTTGAAGTAGTCCCAACTTAATCTGTCAGATTAAATCGTGACTACTTCAGCTCATACCTCCACCTTCACTGCAATCTGATTCAACACCGGAGTATAAATATCCACATCTATGCTAGGAGTCTCTAATGACACTATCAAGCTGTAGCGAACTTTAGCATTTGCACGATCCAATTTTTTACGCATTTTATACCACCCACTTTTGGGATACACGGCAATCACGTGTCGAGTAGCCATTTCAGCTCCCGACATGGTAAAGAAATCCTTTTTAACAGAACCTCTCAATCTGGGGCGGTTAATTTCCCAAGGTTCACCTTTAAAATTGACCTCTTCCTTTTCTTCTGTCTCTTCATCTGGTGCTTCAGAATAAGCGGAGATTCGGCGTTTGAACTGCTCGATATTTTCTAGTGGCTTGATGACCGAAAATTCAAGGGCGTGAGAATGATACTGCACACTTTGAGCATATTCGGCACTTCGTTTACCCGGATTAGGCTCAATGAAATAGGAAAGGGTTACTTTCAGTGTAACATCCTGATCAAAAAGCTCATTGGCTAAAACTTTAGTCGGCCAAGGCAATTCGTACAAGTGATATTCCTTGTAATTGATGCGATTTTGGATGGTTTTCTGATAGGGTTGAATGGTTCTTTCTGCAATTAAGGTCAAGCTATTCCTAGCACTATGAAGGGCTTTTGTAAGCACGGGAACACCGTAACCAACCGTTCGCAAAAGTGCTTTGCGCTCACTTTCTTTATTGAGGTCATAATCTTGCCGCATGGCAGAAGTCCACTCCGCGGAATGGACCATGAGACCTCGGATGGTTTCCGGCCATAATTCTGGATAAGCTGTTCGCAAAGTTGCAGCGAAGCGTGCAGCCAAGGCAGCAGAGGCGCTGGTGGAATGAAAAGGTTGAAGGAGGTACTGCTGGTAGTCTTTGTCTAACGAAAGAAGTTGTAACGCATCATCATCCCAGGTATTTACTCCATCAGTTGAACGGTTTCCTCCTTCCATGACGATATCTGGCTTGATTGGCCACTGATGATCCCAAGTTAAAGAGGTAGAGTTGCTGGGTGCCATAGCGCCAACTGGAGCCAGCGGGCGGTAAGCAATGGTTGATAAACGATCTTTCCGGGTATACGAACCCACGGTAATGGCATTGTATGCTTGAGCAGGGTCTTGAACAGTTTCTAATTGATTCTTATGCGGGTAATCTTGATGTTTCTCAATTTCAACGTTGCCGCCACTTAAAATCAGCAACTGAGGACTGGCAGGATCAAGGTGAGAACCAAAAGCAATTTTGTCAACTGCAGCAGACCAGGCCGAGGGACGACCAGCAAAGATCTGTTCAGCAGTGATGGTCATACAAAAAACGCGAGGATTGAACGGGCGGTCTACCAAGGGTGTACTGACTGCTGTTTCAGTAATGGCACCATACAATTCAGGGTCGCTAGCTGTGCCCCGCTGGATCATCTTATAAGACTCTAAACCATGGTAAATCTGGATTCTGCTTGGGCTAGCCAGTGCGTCAACCAAATCGCCATACAATGCTAAACCAGCCACTCCAGTGCCATGACCTCCGGGGGAAACACTGTCATCAACTCCCCAACTTGGGTTATAAGCATACAGGTGAGGATTAGGCAAAAATGGAAGCAACAAAGGATGTTGATGATTGACACCTGAATCCAAAATACAAACCAAGACACTGTCTTCGGTGACCAAGGTTTCAGTTCGTTCGCTAAGATCAGCGACCCATTCCTGTCGGTCTTCATATTTTAGTTGGCCCAAAAAGAATTGAGCCGTCTCCTGGGGCTTACGCAGTTCAGCAAGGTTATCCAAAAGCAGCAAAGAAGCAGCTAACTGAGCAGAAGAACCACGTAGTAATCTTACCCAATGTTCTGGAAAATCCAGCTCAGTTTCTCCAATTTGCACCTCAAATGTTTGCAAATTTTGAAGAACATTGGCTAGTTTTTGCTCATCGTTGGAGGTTTTTCTAAACCACGCTTCCCACCATACCACTTCATCTTCAGCAGGGAATGGAATTTCTGGAGCGTCCGTCCAGAAAGCCTTTAAGGTAGCCAACTGAACAGATGCAATGTTGTTGACTAAATCAGCATGCCAAATATTATCCTTTTTAGTCTTTTTGGTAATATCCAGATACTTCTCAACTTTCTTAATGAATTCAGAGATTCCCCCCTTAGTCATCATGACCGTGATGTGGTAGCGCAGTTCTTCTTCCTCTTCATTTAAAGTTCTGGATTCCGAGCGAACATTCAAGATTTGGAACTTTGGCTCTTGGGTATCCTTGTTAAAACTTTCAAACTTCAATGCATGCCCCCATTCAGAAGTAAACTCTACATAAAGGGCATCATCCCGAATGATATCCGTGGAAAGTTCCTGATCCGCTGGAATTGAGAATTGGATGCGAATTTGTTCGAGCTGCCGCAAAATCGCTTTGCCGTGTAATTGCCGATTTTGGAGCTTTCTTTTAAAATCGGGACTTCCCGAGAAGCGGGGATATTTGTATTTTTCGCTGCGGGAATATCCCTGCAAACGAATGTGCTGTTTAGGGTTTTTTACAGGCATTTACAGTTTTCGTTTTTCAAGAGCATTTTTAAGGTTCACCAATGATAATTCCTTTTGCCCTTTGATGATCATATCTTTAATTACATCTTCACAAGCCTTGCCAAGATCAGAATAATTCAAACCTTGAGCCAATTTGGCGAGGCTGGCGAAATTTACTTTTTCCTTAAATGAATACCCAGACAAACGCATTTCCAGCAAAGCAACAATTTGCTCTTGCTGGGGTAGGGGATAGGCCACAACATCATCAAAACGGCGGAAAAGCGCCTTATCCAGCGCATCGGGGAGGTTGGTGGCGGCGATGATGATGCTGTTGCTTTCGTCTTTTTCGATGTTGATCAAAAAACTATTGAGGACTCGTTTGGCTTCGCCAACATCCTGGCCTTGATCGCGGTGCGAGCCAATGGAATCAAACTCGTCAAAGAGGTAAACAGCGCGGTGATCCTGCATGGCGTCAAAAATGAGGCGCAGCTTGGCGATGGATTCGCCCATGTACTTGGATAGGAGGCCATCTAGGCGGATGATGTACACGGCCAGCCCCAGTTCGCCAGCGAGGGCTTGGGCAGTCATCGTTTTGCCGGTACCAGGGGCTCCTGTGAGCAGCAGCTTACGGCGGGGGGAAAGATTGTGCTGGCGGAGGATTTCCCAACTTTCTTGTTCCCGCAGCAGGGTATCTAAAGACTCCCGGACATTGGGTGCAAGGACCATATCGCGCAAACGCAAACGTGGCTGGAATACATCGATGAGTTCTTGCAACTCACGCTTAGGGAGTGACAGCGGGATGGTTTTGCCTTCGGTAGCCGAGGCATCGGCAAAAGCCTTGCGGTTTTTTTCGATCAGTTTTTTGAGTTCCTGTGCGAAGGCGGTACGCCCTTGACGGGCTTCGGATGCCGCAATTTGCATGGCTGTAGAGAAGAAGCGATCTTCATCCTGTTCTCCAAAAGATTGGATTAAACTTTTGATTTGATCTGCGGCAGCCATGAGTTTGGATTCTTTTTGCTAAAGCGTTGGGATGTTTTCGGCAACAAAGATGACGGATTGTTTTGGAAAACTTCGCAAATTGTTGGATTAAAGTTAAGGAAAAAGATTTTAAAACACAAGTTTTGCGGGGGTTATCTTGAGGATTGGTTGGGATTGTGACCTTAGATGTTACTTTTTCAAGGAAAATTCAGATTGGATAGGGAGGCGATTCGCCAGTCTTAATCCTTCTTTTGCTAGAATGCCCGCTCGGGCTATCTTTTCCATCTTAAGATACCTCAAAACCTGACCATTCACGCATACGTGGGGAGTGAACGGCCAATACTAAATCCGATTTAGCCACACCTTCATCCAGCAATTGTTGGTTGCATTCGGTGGAACGGTGCCTTTTGCTGCAACCAAGTTTCAATTCAGACAGGTGCGATTAAGGCAAGTCAGCCACTTTGTCCAAAAAAGCGAGGTATTCCGTTTCAATTTCGACAGGTGCGATTAAGGCTCGCCGAGCTGGTATTTCTTGCCATCTTTGGCTTTCACTTTCTGTTGTCCGATTTTATCGGATAATTGGTCGCCTTCTTATGTACGAGTTTTTAGAGTCATTCCATTATTTGCAGGGCTTGTCACTACCCGTACCTCCTTGATCCAGCTTCCCCTGAAACTCCGGGTGCTCGCATCACGATGCATTTGGTAGATCGCACCTCAAGTGCTGACTCATACGTATCCAACCTTCAGATTTTTTCAAAACTGGTTGAAAGGGAAATACAAGAGACGTTGTTTATTGAAACGAGTTTTTGAGACTTTTTACGGTGGATTAATGATAGGGTAGGAGAAAGGAGTGGCTGTTTCATAGAACGAGGGTTTTGTGATACCAGTTTACTGCTTATTGAGGCCAAAAAAGCATTGTTCATGGCTGCCTGTGTTTCTGTACTAGGCTGGTTCTGGCCAACAACAAGATGCACAATAATTAGCCCTCCGAGTTTTCACTTGGAGGGCTAATTATTGTGCATCTTGTTACTCTTTGAGAGGCTTTTTTATAAGCCCACAGCACCTCTTGGGGAGGTATGTTTTAAGGCAATTGAATTGCATTTTTTAAAGTATCGACCACTTCTTTACTTGTGACCTTATCCAACCCTATTTCGTAAAGGGGTGTGTAGGGATCACCTTCATCAGCCAGTTTCTTTATCACTGCTCCGATTACCACCTTTGTAACAAGTGGATAAGCAAGCATCATGGCACCAATAGAGGCAGCTGATACGATAAGTACCGGAATACCGACCATCGCTGTAAATAAAACCTGGAGTGCATTTTTTTCGGTATCGTCGGAGCCACCGCCACCGCCACCGCCGCCTCCAAAACCACCGCCACGACCTCTATCTCCTGGCCACTCGCTACCTACATAATTTAGAGTATTAAATAATCCATATGCCATAATTGAAACCTGTTTAAGAGTGAATAATACAGATAAACCAAAATTTTATTTATTTAGTTCCCCGTCTGGAAGCCCAATAGACTTTAGAGTGTAAAATCTGCTAAATTGGATTTTATTTCCCTTTAGATTCCGAGCTCGTAGGGGTGTTCGTAACCGGGTTGAGGGATGGTAATGAGCCTCACCTAGTGAGGCATCCGAAGGATCGACCAGAAGGGAGTCATGAACAGCCCGACCCGATAGGGAAAGCTCCATTGCTTTTGTTCACAAAACTCAGTAGCTTTGAACGCATTGATTAAATCTTAAAACTTTTACCTATGGGAAAATTTCAAGTCGGCGATCTCGTACGATACAAAGGAAGACTTTACACAGTTGAACAGACTGATGAAGAAGGAAAATACCACATAGTACCTCAACACATCAGTGATAAGGAAGGCGAAAGCCTCGAAATAGCTAATGAATATCGTGAATCAATGATCAATTCCGTTCATGAAAACGAACTAACCAAAGCATGATCAATTGATATTAAGTTCTTTATCCAAGCTAACAAAACAGTAAAGAAATCTTTATTTCTTTACTGTTTAAGTTCAAAAAACAAATAATAAGAAAGCATAGATGATTTGTAAATCCACGATTTAATTTAATAAGATGATTTTCCGTTTTGAGGTCACTACAAACTCCCCATCGCATCCTCAAACGTCGCCACCAAATCCAAAATCCTTTCCTTAATCCGTTCCACGATCGACTTGCGCTCCAACAGTTTAGGCTTCACCTGCATGGCCGCCACCACGCTCTCACTAAGCGGAGTGCGCCCGGAGAACAAATAATCCTCCAGTAATTTGCTGAGTTGCTCCGGGTTTAACTGCTCGTCGATGCACAATTGCTCCAGAGCCTGGATTTTTTCGCTGTTCCAGAAGGCTTCAAAGGCTTCGGGGATTTCTTCACTCTCTTTGATGAAGGGCAGGTTCTCGCGGATGAATTTTTCAATCAGCTCCTTTTTGCTACGCAGTTGCGCTTCGCCGCCCAGGAGGTCGCTGATGACCTTGCGCTGCGCTTCTTTTTCCTCTTCCTCGGCCTCGTGCAATTTGCCCAGCAGTTTGAGGATGTACACCACGTTGATTTCATCGCGGTGGATCAGTTCCAGCTCAAAATCCACGTCGTTGAGGATGGAGACTTTTTCCTTCTCGGTGGTGGTTTTTACCTTGTCGTAAATGTCGAGGTATTTGCTTTTGTAGTCTTCAAAATCCTGCTCGTCCATGGCCAGGTCGGTGAACTCAAAATCGGAGAAGCCGGAAAGGATGTTGCGCAGGCGCATCAGCTCGCGGAAGGCTTTGACGAAGTCCAGTTCCTCCTCCTCGCTGGGGAGCTCGTTGACGCTGTCTACGGTGGGGGCAATCTCCAGGAGTTTGCTGAGCGCATCGTCGAACTTGCGGACGTACACCTCGTAGGGTTGCATCAGGATCACCTCTTTGGCGTCCAGATTGGAGAAGAGGGCGATGGCGTCGTCGGTGGCCTTTTTGAGGTTGCGGAAACACACGATGTTGCCGTAGGATTTGACCTCGTTCAAGATGCGGTTGGTGCGGGAAAAAGCCTGGATTAGGCCGTGGTGTTTCAGGTTTTTGTCCACGTAAAGGGTGTTGACTTTTTTGGCGTCAAAACCTGTGAGGAACATGTTCACCACCAGCAGGATGTCCACCCGGTTTTGCTCCTGGAAGGTTTTTTGCTCCCGATCCTTGATGCGTTTGGCGATGTCCTTGTAATAATTGTAAAAACTCTGGCTGTCCTTGGTTGAAAACTTGGTGTTGTACAGCGCGTTGTAGTCTTCGATGAACTCGTCTAGCTTCTCGCGGGAATGGACATTGATCGCCGCGCCTTCTTTGATTTCCAGATCAGGGTCACCGATCAGGCCGTTGGCGTCTTTGTCGTCCTCATTGGCGGCGTAGGAAAAAATGGTGGCGATGCGCAGGTCGTGCTGGCCAGCCTGTTTTTTGGCGCGGAACAACTCGTAGTACTTGATCAGCACATCCACACTACTCACACAAAAAATGGCCGTAAACTGGCGCTGATGCGTTTTGCGCGGATGCTGCTGGATGATGTAGTCCACGATGCGATCCAGGCGCTGCGGTGATTCCAGTAGTTCTTTGGTGTCGATTTCCTCCACCGGAATGTCCAGCTCCACCTCGCTGCCTTCCTTTTGCTTGTAGCGCCCGACGTATTCGATGGAAAAGCGCAGGACGTTCTCGTCGCGGATGGCATTGGTGATTACGTATTTGTGCAGGCACTCGTCAAAAAGCTCCTTGGTGGTGCGCTTGCCGAACTGGTTGGCCACGGCGTTGTCAACAAAGATGGGCGTACCTGTAAAGCCAAAGAGTTGGGCATTGGGGAAAAAGGCCACGATGCGTTTGTGGGTCTCGCCAAACTGGCTGCGGTGGCATTCGTCAAAAATGAAGATGATGCGCCGCTCGGGGAGGCCTGGCGTTTGCCCTGACTGTCGGGCATAGATTCCCTGCGCCTCCGCTGCCAACTTAGGTTGGATTTGCCGCTGATAGTGCGGCCTGCTGATGGCGGTATTGAGTTTTTGAATGGTGGTAACAATCAGTTTGGTATCGTCGGCGAGTTGTTTGACGAGCTGAGCGGTGTTGTCAGTACCGTCTACGCTGCCTTCCGAAAAGTAGTTGAACTCACGGGTAGTCTGGTAGTCCAGGTCGTTGCGATCCACCACAAACACCACCTTGTGCACCTGCGGGAGCTTGACCAGGATTTGACTGGCCTTGAAGGAGGTGAGGGTTTTACCCGAGCCTGTAGTATGCCAGATGTAGCCGTTTTTGTTGCTGTTTTTCACCCGGTCGATCAAGGCTTCTACTGCATAATACTGGTAAGGGCGCAGCACCAGGGGAATCTTATCCGACTCGTGCAGGACGATGTATTTGCAGATCATTTTGGAGAGCTGGCATTTCTCCAAAAAAGCCTCAGCGAAACCCTCCAGGCGGGTGATGGCCTTATTGTTCTGGTCGGTCCAATAGAAGGTTTGTTTGAACGATTGATCGCGGTTGTTGGCGTAATACTTGGTGTTCACGCCATTGCTGATGACAAAAATCTGCACGAATTGGTACAGGCCATAGGATGCCCCGAAGGAATGGCGGTGGTAACGGTTGATTTGGTTGAAGGCCTCTTTCAGTTCCAGGCCACGCTTCTTGAGTTCGATTTGCACCAGGGGCAGGCCGTTGATCAGCAAAGTGACATCGTAACGGTTCTTGTAGGTTCCCTCCATGCTCACCTGCTGGGTGACCTGGTACTGGTTTTGGCACCAATGCTCCAGATTCAGGAACTCCAGGTAGAGGTTCTCGCCATTGTCGCGGGTGAGTTGGAAGCGGTCGCGCAGGAGTTTAGCGCGGTCGAAGCTGTTGCCCTTGTTCAGGTGGTTCAAAACCTTGTCGAACTCGCCCTTGCTCAAGGTCACCCCGTTGTGTTTTTCCAATTGGCCTTTGAGGTTGGCCAACAGCTCCGCCTCGTTGCGGATGGATACCAGGTCGTAGCCCAAGGTATTGAGCTGCTTGACGAGGTTGTCTTCCAGGATTTGTTCGGATTGTGTGGTCATGGGCGTGGCTGGCGTTTAATGGGGTCAAGGGGTCATAAATGAGGGGCTGCAATCCTGTTCAATGATATTTTGGTCGATCAAGGCTTTTTTTAAGCCATCCAAAAAATGCCTAAATGAGCTAAATCTGTTCAATGCCTGCAAGCTGATTTGTTTGGCCAGGGCATCATCCAGCACATTGGGAGACAAGGAATGCTTACTCTTTCTTTGTTCTGCGGCAGCTTTGATGACATTTTGCAAAAGATTTTTAGAATCAGCGTATTCTTCAAGGTTTTCTGCACTTTTGTTCAAACCCAGAGCTGGTCGGTCGAGTTGAACACCTAAAATTTGTTCCAAAGCCTCAACATCAGCCAGTTTCCAATTTTCTGTCTTTGTAACGGGCACAACTGGGACGACATATTTACAAGCCTGATTCTCATCAAGTCCTTCGACTGCTTTTAGTGCCGGGTCAATTTTGTTGGGCAGGGCCTTTTGGGCAATGCTGGGGGCATCTGCATCGGTGTGTACAAAAACCAGTGAATAGCCTATAGATTGTTGCGCCACATCCAGCACCGATGCGACAAAACCATCCTTTTCACTTTTCAAGGCAATGGGTGTTTCAACGTCCCACTCTCCCCGCGCACATGCCTGCAACAATTCCTCCAAAACCCTTTTGATCAGGGTTGGAAAAAATCGCTCATCCGTTTTCCCTTCTCCCCAAAAAGAGCTGTACAGTGCGTTCATTTGATGTGGATTCGCGGGGTTGCTTAAAATTTTGCCGTTTCCAGATAGTGCCGCAGCTCTTCCCGATTAACCGATCGCAAGCCTTGCTCCATGTTTTTTTCCCAAAACAAGTTGCCCTCTGCACTGCTCACTGGTGTGATCAGGGAATGTTTCCATTTGTGGCCTTTTTTAACCTGGGTAACTTGCCGGGCAAACAACAACATGCCCCATTGATCAAAGTGCTCCATTTGTTTGATCTCACCAACCAACACGGGCGAATGGGTATTGATCAACACCTGTCGAAGTGGAAACTCAGCCTTAGGATCTTGTTGAAAAATGGTGCTCATATCGCGCAACAAGGCACTCAGTTGGACAATAAGCCGAGGGTTGACCCCATTTTCGGGCTCTTCAAAACACAAGACGCCATGGTGTTTTTCGTCGTGTTTGAGCGTCAGCAGAGCCAGGGTACGCAGGGTACCTTCTGAAAAAACCTTGGAACTAAACGTACGACCGTCGTCCATTTCCAGGCTGAGTACGTATCTATTCTCATAAGGGTCAAGCCTGACATCAATTCCCTTAATATCGGGAATGAGGCTGATCAATTCTACTGAAATGTCATTAAAAATCAGAGGAGTTTCCTGCTTGATGCGGTACAAAGTCGAAGCCAACCCGGCACCATCGGGAGCCATCTGGCTTAAAGATTGAAGGCTGGCCGAGGGTTTGCTTAGTTCGGTAGGATCGAGTTGCAAAAGCCCCCAATTGCGCATGGCCTCGCGGGTAGCAAAAGCATGGGAATACTGGGTATCGTTGGCCCTGTTGAGCATGGTGCTCTCCAGGTGTTCGATATTGTGTCGGAAACTACTGCCCCCAGCTGTTCTTTGTTGGAGGATGATAATGGTTTCGTGATTTCCACCGGTCAATCGGCCAGTATTGATGAAAAATTCAGGATTGTCCGCTTGTACTGGCCGCCAATGCCGGTTATCAGATCCTACGTAGGTATTGTACCACTGATCGGTGGAGGCTGGAATGGACCTGAGGGATTCATACTTGATAAAAAGCCGCTGGATGCCGCTGCGGTCGGGTCGGCGCTCGATGATGAGCTCGTAACGCAGGCGGGTGTATTGCAGCTCGGCCTTTTCGCCCCAGGAGTCACGAATGGTTTTGTCGAGGAGCATTTCTACTGCAAAGGCCATTTCGGTGGCCGTTTGGCTCTGGCCATATTGGGTAAACAGCTCCAGGGCAGTGCCCCGCTGTTTGCCGAAAGCCTCCTGAATGTTCATTTTCGCCAGATCGGACAACAAACTGATGGCATCGAACAAATTGCTCTTGCCAGCCCCATTGAGCCCGGCTACCACCACAAATGGTGCCAGGTCAACGCTAAAGTTGGAAAATGATTTGAAGCCCGATATTTCCAGTTTGGTAATCATACTCATGGCGTTTACACTCAAAGTTACGTTTTTTACCCCTAAATTGTTACAAACTGCTGTGGTTTCAGGATTTGTTCGGATGGTGTGGTCATGGAATAGGGTTTTTATACAAACATTTGCTGCAAGAGGCCTTTTTTGAAGGCTTGCATTCGATTCAATTGCTGCGCTATTTGATTAATCTGGCTATCTAGGGTGAAAAGGAAGGTGGCGATTTTTTGTTGTTCAGGTTGTGTAGGAACAGAGGCTGCAATTTGAATTATCTTATTTTTCCCTATTTCCGGGAATGTAGAACCTGAACAAAGTCTAATTAATTCATTTTTATTGCACAAAAACCAATAGTACCAAAAGATATTTACTTGATTTTTGTTTACAACAAGAGATTGGAAACCTTGATTGGTAGTGCAAGGAAATTTTGCGATTCCAATGTCCCCGATAGTAGCTCTTGTCGTTATTAACAAGGCGCCTGCTGGAAGTAGTTTGGCGGAAGAATTTCGTAGTCCTTGTTCCGTAATTTTTCTTTTACTATTGGTCAAAATACCCTCTTTAACCTCAGTTGGGGTAAACCATAGAATGTCCCCGTCCCAGTATTCACTATTTTGTGTGTCTGGGGTACCCCCTCCAATAAAATTTCCAATTTCCCCCAATCTCTTCTCCTCCCACGCAGGAAACTCCTTCCCCTCCTCATCTTTAAAGCGGATTTCCTGTGAAAAAATCTGCTGCATTACCCCTTTTTTGTATTGCTCCAGCAGGGCTTTCTTGCGGCTGAGCTGCTGGATGCGGGTGTCAATGGTGGATAGGAAGGTGGCGATTTTTTGTTGTTCGGGGAGGGTGGGAACAAATACAGCTAATTTCTTTAAGTCCAACAAATCCAATTTCCCTGCACCGATCCCCGTACCAGTGACCATATTTAGAAGCTTACTTTCCGATGCAATTAGCCAGTAAAGTAAATATTTGACCTCATTGCCATCGAAGACATCTATTGACTTTACATCTTGATTGAATGCGACATCTCGGGTTGTAACTCCAACCGGAATAATATTAAACAGCATGCTACCTCGAACCAAAATAAGTATAGAGCCTTGCTTTGCGAGTTTAGAGCCTTTTTCTAATCCCTTTTTTGATATCTTCAAATTAGAGTCACCGAACTCATTACCCTTCATGCTAGAAGCACTTATCCAAGGGATTTCTCCATTCCAATAGTCATCTCTGTCTTTAGAAGGGGTACCTCCTGAAGCCCATTTTGTTATGTCTCCGAGTTTTCTTTCCTCCCACTCTCCCTCAAACTCTGCAAACCTCAACTTTGGAACCTTCATCTTCGCCGTCATAATCATCCCATTTTAAAACGGAGTATCAATCCCCAATTGTTGACAAAAATCGGCAATCTCGGCATCCGTCACCGCCATTGCCGCATTGAGCTGGGCCAGTTCCTGTGACACCGCCGCCAAATCCACCGCTTCCTCCTCTTCAAATGTATCCACATAGCGGGGGATATTCAGGTTGTACTCGTTCTCGCGCACTTCGGAAAGTGGGGCGAGGTAGCTGTATTTCTCCGTGGCGGTGCGCTGGCGATAGGTATTGACGATGCGGTCAATATCGTCCTCGCGCAGGTAGTTCTGGTTTTTGGCCTTTTCAAAATGCTGGCTGGCATCAATGAAGAGGATGTCATTGGGATACTCTCGGCATTTTTTGAAGACCAGGATACAAGTGGGAATAGTGGTACCGTAGAAGATGTTGGTCGGAAGGCCGATCACGGCGTCCAGGTAGTTGCGATCCTCGATTAGGTATTGGCGGATGTGGCCTTCGGCGCCGCCCCGGAAGAGGGCACCGTGGGGCAGTACCACCGCCATTTGGCCGTTTTCATCCAGGTGGTGAATCATGTGTTGGACAAAGGCAAAATCCGCCTTGGAGGAAGGGGCGAGTTTGCCGTATTGGCTGAAGCGGTCATCGCTCATGTGCAGCGGGTTGGCGCTCCACTCCGCAGAAAAGGGCGGATTGGCCACAATCACCTCAAAGCGTTGGCCCAGGTGCTGGGGGCGCTCCAGGGTGTCCTCCTGCCGGATGTCAAACTTGCGGTAGTGAACGC
Organism: Saprospiraceae bacterium; assembly: GCA_027486765.1. Taxonomy (GTDB): domain Bacteria; phylum Bacteroidota; class Bacteroidia; order Chitinophagales; family Saprospiraceae; genus Haliscomenobacter. The sequence continues at coordinate 17,951 of JAIXOO010000398.1, read as the reverse complement.
CGTGCAGGATCATGTTCATCCGCGCCAGGTTGTAGGTGGTGCGGTTGAGTTCCTGGCCGTAAAAGGCGGATACCTCCTGCACCTCCTTGGCTACGCGCAGCAGCAGCGAGCCGGAGCCTGTGGTGGGGTCGTAGGCGGATTTGATTTTGGTTTTGCCCGTGGTCACCAGTCGAGCCAACACTTTGGAGACTTCCTGCGGGGTGTAGAACTCCCCGGCTTTTTTACCCGCGCCGCTGGCAAATTGGCCAATCAGGTATTCGTAGGCATCGCCCAGTACATCCAGCTCGGTTTTTTCCAGTTGGAAGTCAATCTTATCCAGGTGCGAGAGCACTTTGGCAATCAGCTCGTTTTTGGCCGATTCGGTGCGCCCGAGTTTGGTGGAGGTGAGGTCGAGGTCTTCAAAGAGCTTGTCAAAATCGTCTTCGCTCTCGGTGCCCATGGTGCTTTGCTCGATGTTTTTGAGGATGCGGCTGAGGTCGTCGAGGATGAAGACGCCGCCTTGTCCTTCGGCGGTGGCGTGGCCGTTGCCGTTGCCCCGGCTGGCGATGGCGTGGAAGAGTTCGGAGGGTTTGAGGAAATAGCCGAGTTCTTCGATGGCTTCGGTGCGCACGGCATCGAGGTAGAGCTGGCCTTCGGCGGAGCTTTCGTCGATGCTTTCGTAGGTGATGCCGTCCTCTTTGAGCAGCTTGTTGCCGTAGATGGACATGCGCTCGGAGAGGTATTTGTAAAAGATGAAGCCGAGGATGTAGTCGCGGAATTCGTCGGCGTTCATCTTGCCGCGCAGGGTGTTGGCGATGTTCCAGAGTTGTTGTTCGAGTTGTTTTTTATGGTCTTCCGACATGTGGAGTACGGGTTGTTGGGTTTGAGGGGTGAAGATAGGGAAAAAATGGGTTGTGGGGTGGGTTATACTTTTGAGTTGTCTCGTCCTAAAATTACTGTCTCGTCCTAAAATTACTTTACACGTAAAAGAAGTGTCCTAAAATAGGATTACATTCAATGTCCCTCAAGATAGGTCTTGAAGGAGGTTGAGAACTTGTTGGGTATAGGGATGGTCAGGGCCAAAAAGGTTTTTATAAATTAAGTGAGCTTTAGTCAGCAATGTTCTCGCTCTTGTAATGTCTCCCAAACCCTGATATACAAAAGCCAGGTTTGTGTAATCCAAAGCTGTATTTGAATGGCCTTCTCCATAATTCAGTTCATCCATTAATACTGCCTTTTCCAGCAAAATCTGTGCGCCTTTGTAATCTCCTAAATCCTGGATTATCAAGGCTAAACTGGAGTAATTCCTAGCTAAATCTGGATGATCTGGCCCTAGATTTTGCTCTTCTAATGCTATCGCTTTTTCTAATAGAATACGAGCTCTCTCATAGTCTTCTAGTTGCCACAGTACGACTCCTAAGTTTGAGTAACATACAGCCAAATTGGGATGATCTTCTCCATAATTTCGCTCTTCAATTAATACCACTTTTTCCATTAATTTAAGTGCTCCCGTATAATCGCCCAACTCCTGAAGTGCAATGGCTAGATCTGTGTAACTTTTTCCAGTGTTAGGATGATTCAAACCATAATTCTGCTCATTAGATAAAACAACTTTTTCAGATAACTCTTTAGCTTTCTTATAATCCCCAAGTTTCAAATGAACTTTAGCCAAGCCAGAATAACTCTTGGCAGTTGTGGGGTGATCGGATCCAAAATTCTTCTCATCTATGCTTACTGCTTTTTCCATTAATACTTTTGCTTTTAGATAGTTTCCTAAATCCATATGAACATCACCTAAGTTGGCATAAGCGTTTGCTGTTTCTGGATGACTTAGTCCATAGTGATTTTCAACTAAAGGCACTACTTTTTCTAGCATCTTATATGCTTCAGTAGACTCACCCAATTCTAAAAGGGCTAATGCTAAATTCAAACAACTCCTTAAAGTATATGGATGATAAGGGCCTAAATACTTTTCAGACAAATAAACTGATTTTTCCAATAATGTTGCTGCCGCCTTAGGATCCCCAAAGTCATTATGAAGTAAAGCCAGATTTGAATAACGCCAGATCATTCTGGGGTGGTCATTACCAAAATGTTTTTCCTCAGAATTTAGTGACTTTTCAAGTAAAATTTTTGAATTTTTGAAATCTCCTAGCTCTCGAAGCACCAAAGCAAGTCTAGAATAACATTCTGTTGTATAAGGATGGTCATCGCCAAAATATTTTTCGTGCAGATTAACTGCCTTCTCAAGGAGTACTTGAGCCTTCTCAAATTGCCCTAACTCTCTACTCAAACTTCCCATAGTAGAATAAATGTTGGCTTCACCTTTATGACCTGGTCCAAAATGTTTAATATTCGTAGCTAATGCTCTTTCTAAAAGTTGTTGCTCATTTAAATAATCCCCCAAATCATGTAATACAGAAGCCAAGTTTATGAACATCGTAATTGTATCAGAGTGGTCACCTCCCAAACGAATTTCGTCAATAGCTAATGCTTTTTCAAGTAATTCTCTAGCAGTATCGTAATCCCCTGAGAACTTAATGGCTAAAGCTAAGTCATTTAGCAAGGAGCTTTTTTCGTCCCAATCCAGGTCGTCCAAAAAATTTAACAACGAATACCCATATGGTATCCACTGCAGTTGCATAATAGGATTATCTTGGGCTTCATCAAAACTTAGTTTATCAGCGAGGGTTTCAATCAGAGGCTTAAGTGTTTCAAAATCAATTGTATATTTTTTTACTACAAGCAGCGCAATCATACGATTCAGGCTAAAGGCCTTTTCCATAGACTGGCTCAATAAACCTAATTTAAACAGTTCATGGAGGTTTTTAACAAAAAAATTAGCCTCATTATCGACTCCAAACCATTCAACCAAATCTTTCACGGCATACCCCTCCGCCGAAGGCGGCAAAGCGGCCATCCGTTGCAAAATCAGGATCAATTCTGGGTGGGTACTCAGGCCAGACAGATCAAAGGCACGCAGCAGGTGGCGGTATAGTTGGGTTTCTCCTTTGGCGTGTTCCAGTTCGATGACCGTTTGCAGGATGTCCTCGTCGATTTGATTGTGGCGGAGGTAGTCGCTCAATTCGGCTACGCTATCCAGTTGCCAGTGGCTGTCCAAAATTTTAGCAAACAGCTCAATGCTGAGGGTGTGGTATTGCAGCTGGGCCAAAAAAGTCAGGAGGGTGGCCTCGTCCTGCGGTTTGTGGCAATGGCGGCGGAACAGCTCCAGAGCGGCGGCAGGTTCAAGGGTGCCCAGTTCCAGCAGCTCAAAGGAAGAACTCACTTGCTCGCGGGAAGTGAGCAAGACGTTCCAGTGAGGGCCGTGGGGCAGGCTATCTTTGTACGGTTGGAGTGTATGTGTGACGTTGTCGATCACCAGCAGGTTGAGGCCCTCGTTGAAGTTTTGCAGGCTCAGCATCACCTGTTGGAACATTTCCTGGGGGCTGAGCCCCGTGAGTTGCTCCAAGTTCAGGCTGCGCAGCAGGGCGGTATTGGTGGTGATAGTTTGGATGAGATCTTCGGTTTGTTCGAGCCAAAGCAGGTGCTCGTATTCCTCGGCGTAGTTGTTGAGGTACAATTTGGCCAGGGTGGTTTTGCCGATGCCGCCGATGCCGTTCATGAGCAAGACTTTGTGGCTGTCTTGCAGGCGTTGGCGCAGGGTGGCCAGGTCGTCGGCGCGGCCAATGACATCCCGGTTGTCGATGGGTGGGATGAGGGTCAGGCGTTTGGTGCGCTGGGGGCGGCTGTGTTGTTGGGCTTCGGCCCAGTAGGTGGTATGTTGGTGGTGGTTTTGGTTTTCGGTGTAGAGGTCGGGGAAGTGTTGCTGGAAGTACTGGGCGGGGATGATGAGGGCTGAGTCTTCTAGCCTATAATAAGTAACTCCAAGGAATTTTCCAGTTTCAAGATTCAAGACTGGGGTGCCACTGCTTCCATTTGTGATGATGTCTCGGGATACACGAAAGACCTCCCAAGTCTCAAATTTTGCTACATCTTGGAGAATAGGAATGATACCGCCACCGTCAGGGTATTTTATATTGTACGACCAACCCCAGAGGCGGGCACCTTCCAGGTTGGAGGTGGACTCTAGGTTGATGCAGTGCTGGGAGAGGGAGCTGCCGAGCTGGATCACCAGCAGGTCGAGGCCGGGGTGGTGTTGGGTGTGGCCTTCCAAGGTGAATATATCGGGGTATCCTTCAATACTGAACTGGGGGGTGATGACTTTGTTATTGGTAAAAAATACGTGGTGGCAGGTGGCGATTTTGTCTGGGGTGACAAAGAAGCCAGTGCCCAGGAAAGTGCCGCCAGGGTGGCTCAAGAGCTTGACCGTGCTGCGCTCGAGCAGGTGCTTGAGGGGGTGGCGGGTTAGGAGTGGGGTGGGCATGGGTTTGGGTTTTTCAAAGTCAAGATAGGGATTTTTGGGAAACGCTGGGGAGATATGGAATTAGTCTGGGTTTTGTTCAAGGTCATCTAGCTGTTGGAGAAAGGATGCCACTGATTGAGTATTGGGGTGATCTGGACCTAGCTGGGTGTTAAAAACGGCATAGGCTTTGGTAAGGACAAGTCCTGATTTCTGGTACTGCCCAAGAATCGCAAGAATAATTCCCAGGTTAAAGTAAGCACTCGCTGTTGTGTAATGATCCTCACCGAGGTTTTTCTCAAAGGCTAGGACTGCTTTTTCCAGTAAAATGTACGAGGCTTCGTAATCACCCAGTTCTCTAAGAATCTCGGAAAGGTTGGAGTAACACATTGCTGTAGTTGGATGATTCAACTCGAAATTCTGTTCATAGTAACTAATCGCTTTTTCCATAAAAAGTCGGGCTTCTCCAAAATCCCCTAAATTCTGAAGTAGAGCTCCTAGGTTGGAATAACTCTCCGCAGTTTTGGGATGATTCTCTCCGAAATTTTGCTCAAAATAATGAACTGCTTTTTCTAGCAAATTCCGCCCCCCAATGTAGTCCCCTTGTTCAGCTAGGATTATTCCGAGTTCAGCGTAAATAGTCATTGTTTTAGGGTGGTCCAACCCAAAAATCTTTTCAATTGATAAACTCGCCTTTTCTAGCAAGGCTCGGGCGCCACCATAATCACCAATGCTTCGCAAAACCATAGCCAAGTTGGAGTAACTTGACACTGTGGTATTATGATCCTCCCCTAAATTTTTCTCATTCAAACGAACCGTTTTCTCTAATAAATCTCTTGCCACATTATAGTCTCCTAATTCATAGAATAATAAGGCGAGAGTAGAGTAACCAGTTATTGTAGAGGGATGATCCGAACCTAAATTTTCTTCATTAGAACGAACTGCATTTTCCAATAAGGTCCGAGCGCCATTATAGTTACCTATGTTTTTAAATAATAAGCCTAAGTTAGTGTAACTTCGTGCAGTGGAGGGATGGTTTACACCGAAATTACTTTCGTCTGAAAGAACAGCTTTTTCCAATAAGTCTCGTGCTCCCTTATAGTCCCCTAAGGATTGGAGTACTAAGCCTAGATTAGAGTAACTGTTTGCAGTAGAGGGGTGACCTGAGCCAAAACTTGCTTCAAAAGAATGCACTGCTTTTTCCAATAATTCCCGCGCCCCTTCATAGTCTCCTAAGGCCTCAAGAACTAAACCTAGATTGGTGTAACTATTCCCTGTACTAGAATGATCCGGTCCATAATTCTTTTCATTAAAAGATACTGATTTTGCCAGCAAGTCCCGAGCGCCAGAATAATCTCCTAATGCCCGGAGTGCCGCTCCCAAATTGTTGAAACTATTTATTGTTGTCGGGTGTTCTGAACCGAAATTTTCTTCGTTCAAGCGAACCACTTTTTCAAGCAAAATCTTTGTCATATGATAGTTCCCTAAAGCATATAAGACGCAGCCCAAATTGTAGTAAATCGCTACAGTATTAGGATGATCTACACCGTAATTTTTTTCGGCTATGCGAACAATTTTTTCCAGCAAACTCTGTGCTCCTGCATAATCTCCTAGAGACTGGAGTATAATTGATAGATTGTGATAGTTCTCCACCAATTTGGTATCATCCCCATTATTATTTTTTTCAGTTATGCGAATAGCTTTTTCTAGCAGTATCCGTCCTTCATCAAAATCTCCTAAGTCATTAAGAATTATACCTAGATTAGCATATATTGACTCTAGATTAGGGTGATCTTCACCATATTTTTTTTCAGATGAATTAATAACTCTTTCCAGAAGTAGCCGCGCTCCAAGATAGTCACCTGTTGCTCGTAAGATTATTGCCAAGTTATTTACTAGCAAGATTATTTTTTCATATTCTATGTCCCCAAGTACTGCCAATAAAGCCTGACCAAAAGGGAGCCAACGGAATTTGTGGATAGGGTTGTCTTTGATTTGATCGATTGCAAGTTTATCTGTAAACACCTGTATCAACGGCGTAAACTTTTCAAAAACGGCAGGATACACTTTAGTAACGATCAACCCAATCAAACGATGCAGCCCAAAATGATTTTTCTGCCCCTGGCTCAACCAACCCAATTTGAATAACTCCAACAGGTTATTGACAAAAGCCGTGGCTTCGTTTTCCATACCAAACCATTCAATCAGGTCATTAAGCAGGTAGCCCTCCGTCGATGGAGGCAAAGCCGCCATACGTTGCAAGATCAGCAGCAATTCCGGGCGTGAGGCGATACCAGACAAATCGAAAGCACTCAGTAGATGACGATAGAGCTGGGTTTCACCCCTGGCATGCTCAAGTTCCACCACTATTTGCAGTCGCTCCTCATCAATTTGTCTTTTGGTCAAGTACGCGCTCAGTTCTACAACATTATCTAATTCCCAGTGCGCATCTAGAATCTTGGCAAATAGCTCAATGCTCAGGGTATGGTATTGGAGTTGAGCCAAAAAGCTATCCAGGGCACTTTCCTCCTGGAGTTTACTGCAATGCAGACGGAATAGCTCTTTGGCGGCAGTAAGGGAGAGGATGCCCAGCTCCATCAACTCGAAAGTAGTGCTCACCTGTTCGCGAGAAGTGAGCAATACATGCCAGTGAGGGCCATGCGGCAGGCTGTCTTTCAGCTCGCGGATGGACTGGGTGGCGTTGTCTACTATCAGCAGATTGACGCCATCATTAAAATTTTGCAGGCGTAGCATAGCCTGCTTGAAAATGTCTTGAGCAGGCATACCACTAAACTGCTCCATACCCAGGCTTTGAAGCAGGAGTGTATTGGTGACAATGTCCTGAATCAGATTGCTTTTTTGCTCAAGCCAAAGCAAGCGGTCGTATTCCTCGGCATAATTGTTGAGGTACAATTTGGCCAGGGTGGTTTTGCCGATGCCGCCGATGCCGTTCATGAGCAGGACTTTGTGGCTGTCCAACAGGCGTTGGCGGAGGGTAGCCAAGTCGTCGGCGCGGCCGATGACATCCCGGTTATCGATGGGCGGGATGAGGGTCAGGCGTTTGGTGCGCTGGGGGCGGCTGTGGCGTTGGGCTTCGGCCCAGTAGGTGGTATGTTGGTGGTGGTTTTGGTTTTCGGTGTAGAGGTCGGAGAAGTGTTGCTGAAAGTACTGGGCGGGGATGATGAGGGCTGAGTCATCGCGCTTCCAGTAGACGACACCTAGCAGGTGACCTGTATCGATGTTGAGGACTGGGGTACCACTGCTGCCTTCTTCCACAATATCGCGCATGATGCGCAGGATAGAGTGGCCCTGGTGTTGGACTGCTCCGCGTAGAATAGGTACCAAATCACCACCTTCCGCGTATTTGGTGTTGAATGTCCATGCCCAGAGTCGGTCACCTTCCTTGCTAGAACTGGGTTCGAGGTTGATGCAATGCTTATTGAGCGGAGCATCTAGGTGAATCACCAGCAGGTCGAGGCCGGGGTGGTGTTGGGTATGGCCCTCCAAGATGAATATATCGGGGTATCCTTCAATGCTAAATTGAGGGGTGATGGCTTTGTCCTGGGCAAAAAAGACATGGTGGCAGGTGGCGATTTTGTCGGGGGTGACAAAGAAGCCAGTGCCGAGGAACCTGCCAGTGGGGCTGCTCAAAAGTTTGACCGTACAGCTTTGCAGCAGTTGCTTGAGCGGGACACGTTCGAGGATTGGGGTGGGCATGGGCTATTTTTTCTCCTTGCTAAAGTCCCATTCGAGGGTGAATTTGATGCCTCCTTTGCCGCTGAAGTTGCAGATTTTGGACAGGATGTCGCCGTCTTTTTTTTCGAGTTCGATGGAGAATTCCACGGTGGCTTTGTCGGGCTTGGCGTTGATGAGGGTTTCTTTGATGTCCTGGGCCAGGCTGGATACGACCGCGAAGGTTTTTTTGGCGGCTATGGTGAGGCCTTGGACGGATACGGGGCCGTCTTCATCAACGCCGTTGACTTCCATGAGGATGATGGTGCCGTCGGAGAGTTCTACTTTTTGGGTGGTGGGTTCAGGGTTGTCTTGCATGGGTTGTGGTTTTGGAGGTAAGATAGGGTAAAAAAATAAACTTTGAAAGGGTAAAGCGGGGGCTTTAAGCTTTAGGTTTTTGAAGACTGGAATGTTTGCTGGAAGGGTAGAGGTTTCTGCTCACAAATACTGCCAGTGCCAGCATGCAAATGTTCATTATTATACTAAGCCAGGTGCAGAAGGTAGCCCAGGAGGTTTGGATGTAGGTGCTGACGATGATCAAGCAAAAATTGAGGATGATCAAACTGATACCAACGCTAAGGAAAAGGGTAATCCATTTGCGGAAGAGGGTAATGCGGTTATTGCCCCAGTTTTCACGCTCCCAACCTTGGGCAAGGCTTAATTCACTGAAATGTTTTTCGATGTAGGTGGAGATGTTTTTCAAGTGGAATCCGGTCTCCAGGATTTTGAGGTCAATGACAAAAGCCAACATAGGGATGATCAGGATGCCCAGCGCGGTTACTTCATTGGCTTTGTCCGGTTGGGTTTTGAGGATTTCAATGAGTTTTTCATTGAGGATGGCGAGAGAAATGAAGGCACCAATGGCGATGAATTTTGTGCGCCAGAGGTTTTCGGCATGATCGAGGTAGTGTTTGTATTCTTCTTTGAGGAGTTTGTAGAGTTCCCATTGGGAGGCTTGGTTTTCCATAGGAGTTGAATTATGGTTTTAAATCTTGTTCTTTTAGGCTGTTGATGAGCGACATGATCCTTTCACGGATTTGGTTTTCGGAAAGTTGGGTGTTGTCGTGGTTTAGGGTTCCGATGCGATTGCTGCGGCTGAAACTGCTCCACTGGCCCTGGAGTAAAATAAGCTCATCCTGCGCAGCTGAGTTGGGTTGGAGGTGCTCGAAGAGATAAGTCATTGCAACTTCTATTCCTTCGATGATTTTGCGTTTGGCGGTGAATTTGAATTCTGCCAGGTTGAAGGCAGTGGTAGCTTTCAAGAGTTGAGCACCAGATTGTAGATCGGCCAGGGATTTTAAATCCATCGGTAGGGCTTCGTCTTCCTCTTCTTCCTGGCTGGGGGTATGGATTAAGTGGCGGAAAGGGGCAAGTTCGAGGATTTCCCCTGTGGTGGAGGCTATGTGGGATTTGCCTTTTTTCAGGTGCTGTTGAATTTGCTCCAAGGTTACCCATTCTTCTTCTTGCCCGCTGAGGGATAGCAAAAAGCCGGAATCTCCTTCCGTTTCTTGAATACCAGCGATTTCATTTTTGAGGCGTTCAATCAGCTCGGCGGAGTTGGTGCCGCGCACTTGCATTTCGATGCGGCCCTCCTCGGGGTAGACCTGGATGCGAGCCATGGTGCCCTCCACCTTGAGCAAGAGGCCAGTACGCCAAAGTAGATCGTAACTTTCGGCCAGTTTGGCGCTACGCGCAATGAAACGCTGAATGAGCGCAGCGTGGAAAAAGTGGTGCTGAAAGCGAAAATGGAAGACCGTGCTGGTGGCCGCATCCCAGGTGTAAGCTACGGCAGTGGCCGGATGGTCGGGCAAAAACTCGGGGATGAGGTAGGTGGGGTCTTTCTCTTTATCGTCCCCGATTTCGAGTGCCAGCTCGCAACTTTGCATCATTTCTAAAAATACCTGGACCTGGGCAGGAGTGTATTCTTTCCAGCAGAGAGACAGGTCACTACGCTTGCGCAGGCCATTGCCTTTGAGGAGTTTGTACCAGGAATTACGATCCAGTAACTGGTAAATGGCACCCAAGGCCCATTTTTGATCCAGGATGATTTGATCTTGAAGGTATTGCTCATGCCAAAATAAAAAGCCAGAATGGTGCAAAAAACGCAGGACCGTGATGGCCGAGTCTTCAGAGAGCCCCTCAGTGGCGCAAATGTGCAGGTACTGCTCCATTGGGATGAAAGGCTGATCGGTGATGGCTGCCAGTTGATCCTGTACCTGTTTCCAGGATACCGGCATTTGCATGCCGACTTCGGGCATTTGCTCCAAGAGATATTCAATGCGCTGGTGCAAGGTGCTGAGGCCGTACCCAGTACGGGCACTTACACTGATAAAAGAATCGATTTTGTATTTTTCCTGAAGTGCGCTGAGCTGATCAGGAAAGCGTTCCTGGCCATCGTCGGATTTATTACAAACCACAATAATTTTGGCGTGGGTGCTTAGGGCCCGAATGTTGCCCAGCCAATAACTTAGCGGATAGTTGCGAAAAATGTAGGTTTGGCCATCAATAGTAATGGGGTCCTCGCCGGGCTTTTGTTCGGTATGGGGGTCCCAAACCAGGAGGTACAAAGCCCTGCTCTTCATAAATATGCGGTGGGTTGCGTGGTAGAGCTCCTGCCCGCCGAAGTCCCATAATTTGAGCTTAGCAGGCTCTGGCTTTTGGGGCAAAGGCAGCGCCGTGGTAAAGAGCTGGATGCCATGGGTGGAGTCTTCCTGGGGATTGAAGGCCTCGATCTGGAAGAGGGCTTTGAGTACACTGGTTTTGCCGACGCGGCCATTGCCGACGGTGATGAGTTTGGCGTCGTAAGCGGTGTAGGCGTTTTTTTGGAGCTCGGCGTAGTAGTTGCGGAGGTCAGGGAGGGCGTTGTCTTCATGGGTGAGTTCGGGAGGGAGGTTGAGGCAGTGGGTGTTTTGGAGGTCTAGATTTTCAAGTTTGGGTAAAAAAAGGATTTCGAAGGGGAAATACGGTACGGCGCTTTCGCTTAAGTTAAGGGTAGTCAATTTTTTCAGGCTATTCAGGATACTGATGTCACTAAGTTTAGTCTTAATCAAGATAAGATCTGCCAAATTTACCAAGTGCCCCAGGGGATTGATATCAATAACGTTTGTCTTACTCAAGATAAGATCTGCCAAATTTATCAATCCACTCAAGGAATTGATGTCAATAACGTTTGTCTCACTCAGGTCAAGATTGACCAGATTTACCAAGCTACTCAAAGCGCTGATATCGCTGACGGACGTGTAACTCAAGTCAAGAATGGCCAAATTTACTAGACTTTTTAAGTGACTGATGTCAATAACGTTTGTCTCACTCAAGTTAAGATAAATCAAATTTACCAGGCTACTCAAGGCGCTGATATCGCTGACGGACGTGCCCCCCAAGTCGAGATTGGCTAAATTTACTAAGCTATTTAAGGGGCTGATGTTGCTAAGCTGTTCACCGCTCAAATAAAGCTTGGTTAAATTTATCAAGTTGCCCAACACACTGATATCGCTGATTTGGGCACCGCTCAAAGTAAGTTCGGTTAAGTTTACCAAGCTACTCAAAGGATTGATATCCATAAGTTGTTCACCGCTCAAATTAAGCTTGGTTAAATTTATCAAGCTGCCCAACACACTGATATCACTGATTTGGGCACCCGCCAAAGTAAGTTCGGTTAAATTTACCAAGCTACTCAAGGGATTGATATCCCTAAGCTGTTCACCTCTCAAATAAAGATTGGTCAAATTTACCAAGCTACCCAACTCACTGATATCACTGATTTGGGCATCCGCCAAAGTAAGATTAGTTAAATTCAATAAACTGCTCAACCCAGCAATATCGTTGAACTCGGAGCCCTCTAAGGAAAGCTTGTTCAAATTAACCAAGCTCCTCAAGGGGCTAATGTCTCGCAAGTGATTAGTATGCAGTTCAAGGGTACTTAAATTGACCAAATTGCTCAATACACTGATGTCGTCAATCTGCTTTGCAATTAACATAAAACTTCTCCTATGGGGATCATGAGGTAAGTGATGGTTTAAAACAGAAATTAAAGCTAGGTGGTCTAAATACGTATAGTTCTTAAGTATGCTAATATCGACAACCTGATCTAATTTTAATTCTACACGATTTAGGTGATTTAAGTTGCTCAATGAACTGATGTCGCTGACTTGAGTGCCACCCAAAGTAAAATTGGCCAAATTCACCAAATTGCTCAAGGCACTGATGTCCTTAATCCCAGAACCACTCAAGGAAAGGTCGGTCAAATTTACCAAATTGCTCAAGGTACTAACGTCCTTAATCCCAGAGCCACTCAAGGAAAGGTCGGTCAAATTTACTAAGGTACTCAAGGCACTGATATCGCTAATGGCATTATTCCACAAGGAAAGAGTAGTCAAATTCACCAACCCACTCAAAGTACTGATGTCCTTAATCTCAGAACCACTCAAAGTAAGATTGGTCAAACTTACCAAATTGCTCAAGGCACTGATGTCATTAATCTCAGAATCACTCAAAGTAAGATTGGTCAAATTTACCAAATTGCTCAAGGCACTGATGTCATTAATCTCAGAACCACTCAAAGTAAGTTTGGTCAAATTTACCAAATTGCTCAAGGCACTGATGTCATTAATCCCAGAACCACTCAAGGAAAGGTCGGTCAAATTTACCAAGCTACTTAATGTACTAATGTCTCTCAAATCATTAGTATGCAGTTCAAGGGTACTTAAATTTACCAAATTGCTCAATACACTGATGTCATCAATCTGCTTTGATATTAGTCTAAAGCTGCGCTTGTTGTGAATATGAGGTGAGTAATGGTGTGAAGAATCAGAAATTAAAGCTAGGTGGTCTAAATAAGCAAAGTTCTTGAGTATGCTAATGTCGACAACCTGATCTAATTCTAATTCTACACGATTAAGGCGACTTAAGCTGCTCAAGGCACTGATGTCGCTGATTTGGGTATGGCTCAAATTAAGGTTGGTCAAATTCACTAAGCTACTCAAGGCACCGATGTCCTTAATCCCAGAACCGCTCAAGGAAAGATTGGTCAAATTTACTAACGTACTCAAGGCACCGATGTCCTTTATCCCAGAACCACTCAAGGAAAGATTAGTCAAATTTACTAGCGTACTCAAGGCACCGATGTCCTTTATCCCAGAACCACTCAAGGAAAGATTGGTCAAATTTACTAACGTACTCAAGGCACCGATGTCCTTTATCCCAGAACCACTCAAGGAAAGATTGGTCAAATTTACTAACGTACTCAAGGTACTGATGTCGCTGATTTGGGTATAGCTCAAATCAAGGTTGGTCAAATTCACTAAGGTATTCAAGTCACTGATGTCCTTAATCCCAGAACCAAGCAAGGAAAGCTTGGTTAAATTAACCAAGCTACTCAATACGCTAATATCCCTAAGCTGTTTATAGTCCAATAAAAGCCTGGTTAATTTGGTGAAATTCGATAGAGTACTGGGCAGATTGGTCAGACGATTGGCTATTTTTCCATCATTATAATACCATGCCCAATCCTGCTTCTCCTCATTCCAACTATACCAATGTCCCAACCCCAACTCCTCCACCCACACACAATCCCACAACTCATCTGGCAGCTCGGTCAACCCCAGGCCACTCAAGTCCAGAATTTTTGATTTCGTCCGTTTGTTTTCGTGGATGCGGCGAAGCGCTTCTTCAGTGTTTCCTGCCATAGGAGTAGGGTTGTTTTTTGGGTGCCTGAGGGGGCGGTAAATTTGTGTTTTGTCAAATATAGGAAAATGGGGTGGGAGGGGCAAAAAAAGGTGAGAAATTGTTTTTGGGAGTGAGGGCAGGGCACCCGCAAGGGGTGCCCGTACGAGAGGCGGGCAGCCACATAGGGCTGCCCTTACGATTTAGCTGCTTGCACCATCCCCACAATCAACACCTGCGTCGGCTGGTCGATGTATTTACTCGCAAATTGCAGCATAGCCAGCACCTGGCTCTTATGCAAGCGGGGCTCCAGGGTATCTTCGAGCAAGTGGAGGGTTTCGTGGAGGAGGGCGAAGAGGTAGTCGGGGGGCTCGTCGCCGTCGAAGTGAAATGGAAAAATGGCAGTTGATTTAAAAAAATTGCACCAAAAGGTAAATTTTTATACCTTGACCGATAAATCAATAAAGATGTACAATCACAATAAGATACTCCCTAAAGAAAATTGGGTCAATAAACTTTATGAGCCAGTAGCTGAATCCATGATCTTCATCAACATGCTTCAGGAAGTTGAACACCCTGAAGGCACCAAAGACGAAAGAAGCCCACTGGAAATAGAATTATATCAGCGGTTGGAATCAGTACTGGATTTATTGAATCAACATCCTGATTTTAAAGCTGCTCCGGAGCGAGAGGCCACCCCACTTTACTCAACTCCCATCGACTATAATAGTGTCACAGCACTAAGTAATGCGCAGGAAAGTGCCGAAAGAGCTGAATATAACGAACTCTTGCGAGCCTGTTTAAGAGACTTCTTAGTTCTGTTTAAAATCAAAAAGGCTAAATTTTCTGAAGTATATGGATGTAGTCCTAATTACCTGAGTCGTTTGCTCAATGGCCAAAAAAATGTAAATTTTAATTCTTTGTCACTGGCGGTAAAACAGTTTGGTTTTTTACTCAAACTAGATAGATATTCAAAAACCTGGGAATTTGAAGTAGCTAATATCCAACAGTAGGCATTGGGAATGATCGAGTTTTTTCCTTTAACCTAAGCCAAGTATTAAATCAAGTATAATAGCGTTTGCACGCAGAAAGTAGTCGGGATTTATTTTTTTCCTGCTTCTTGCACCATCCCCACAATCAGCACCTGCGTTGGCTGGTCAATGTATTTGCTGGCAAATTGCAGCATGGCCAGCACCTGGCTTTTATGCAGTCGGGGCTCCAGGGTATCTTCGAGCAAGTGGAGGGTTTCGTGGAGGAGGGCGAAGAGGTAGTCGGGATTAAATTTGAATCGGCACCTACTTCAGTTTTTTCATTGATTTGCTATTCAGCAAAGACTTCATCTGAGTGATGGCAATTTTGTTCAATTGGATCAATCGTTCGGGTTGGGGTAAACCCTGATGAATGAGCACGGCGTTGATGCTTTCCAAGTTGGATAATACGACCAATTGTTCGAGGTTGGCGGCGTCCCTGATGTTTCCTGTTGCTTGGGGGTTGGCCTCTCGCCATTGTTTGGCAGTCATGCCGAATAAGGCCACATTGAGTAGGTCAGCTTCATTGGCATAGACAAAACTGACTTGTTGTTTGCTCAATTCTTGTGGAATCAGGTTTTCTTTAATGGCATCCGTATGGATCTGATAATTCACCTTTGCCAGGGTGCGTTGGAGGTTCCATTCCAGTTTAAGTCGGTCGTTTTCATCATCTTTGAGGCGTTGGAATTCTTTGATCAGATAGAGTTTGAAACCAGCACTCACCCAAGATGCAAATTCAAATGCAATGTCTTTGTGGGCAAAAGTGCCGCCGTTATTCCCCTGTTTGGAAACAAGTCCGATCGCATTGGTCGTCTCTATCCATTTAGAGGGAGACAGTGTAAAAGCATTGCTTCCAGCTTCAAACAGAAAGGCGTCGAATTCGACCCCTTTGAAGTTAGGGTTATTTAATTGCTCCCAAAGCCCGATAAATTCTATGGTAGTTTTTGAGCGCAGCCAATTTTTAACCACGTCTTTCGGTTCATCAGGGTTTTTATTTCTAGCAATATCCGTCAAAGAGATAAAATCTTCGCCATTGACTTTTAAAGTGGCGATTCCAATTCCCTTTACTGTGATTGTCTTTGATTTGCTCATTTTTGACTGATATTTTATATGTGACAAGAATTACAAAACAAGGTGATACTGGGTTATAAGAGCTTATCTGAACAGGTGTAAAAATACCTTTTTTTGTATTTTTTATACTTTTTTTATTCTTTTTGTTTTGTTAAAAACGAAATGTAATCAGCACTCTAGGTTGTTTCAGTATTTTCAACCATGGAGCTAGTAGAGATGCTGAATGCAGAGGAGATCGTGCCACATTAGGTGGGGAGGGCAACCACATAGGGGAAAGGGCAGCCACATAGGGCTGCCGCTACTTGGCGGATTGCACCATGCCCACAATCAATACCTGAGTCGGCTGGTCAATGTATTTACTCGCAAACTGCAGCATAGCCAGCACCTGGCTTTTATGTAGGCGTGGCTCCAAGGTGTCTTCCAACAAGGTGAGGGTTTCATGGAGGAGGGCGAAGAGGTAGTCGGGGAGTTCGTCGCCGTCGAAGTGGAGGACGGAGGCGGTGGCGTTGTAGAGGATGCTGCGGAGCTCGTCATCGAGGGTGAACTTGAAGCGGCCGTCTTTGAGGCGTTTGACTTTGTAGGTGGTTTTCATGTGGATGGTCTCGGTGTTGAGGGTTGAAAGATTTTGGGGGCAGCTTCGCTGCGGTTGTTTTTGAACCACCTAAGGCACGGAAGGGACTTAAGGGGCACTTAAGTTAAGGCCAAAGCGGCATTTTTTTTAGCACAAAGGGAAAAAAGAGGACGCGGAGGGCACAAAGTTAGGTGTTGACAGGGTGCTGCGCACGGGGGGGCAGCTTCGCTGCTTTTTTTGAACCACCTTAGGCATCTAAGGGCATCTTAGGGTGGGTGGGGTCTGGGGGATGTGGGGATGTCGCAAAGGAGGGCGACCACGTAGGGTCGCCCGTACGAGGGATCAGCGCCAGCCGTCGTCGGGGGCGAATTCGTGGATGCGTTGACCATCGTCGTAGATGGCGGCCCAGGCGATTTTGCCGATCCATTCGGGTTTGGAGAGGACCAGTTGCCGGAAGCGGAAGGCGCTGACGCCGCGGGTGTCCTGGTTGCGGTTGGACCAGAAGTAGTGGACCTTTTCCAGGTTGTTGAGGAAACGGACGCCGAGTTTGAAGCGGCCTTTGTCGCAAGCCTTTGGCTTGTTTTTACGCTGCGCGGTGTTGCTGGACATGAGGGACGGAATTTTGGATTTCTTGATGGAATAATTGAACCAAAGATGCTTTGCGTTTGCCCAGGGTTTGGGTGACGCGGCGGTAGGCCTCCGTGGGAGCGATGGTGGCCTCGGGGCGGAGGCTGGCCAGGTAGAAATTGACGGCTTTGGTGAGCAGTTCGCGGTCTTTGATGGCGATTTTGGCTTGCTGGTGCTTTTTGAACCAGGCTTTGGTGGCTTTGAAGCCCTTGTCATTGCGCACATCGAAGTAGAGGCTGGGGAGGGATACCCAGCGGTTTTGGCCACTGGCCAGGCCGGAGTCGATCCAGCGGCGGACCAGGTGGATGCGTTCTACGACTTCGTTGGCGCCGCGGGTGTAGTTGGCGGCGGGGGCGTAACGGAGGTATTCGGCCAGGGCGATGCGGAGGCGGTCGTGTTCCTGGTCGCAGATCCAGCGATCGGCGTAGAGGATGGCGGAGGCTACGGAGGCCATGCGGCTGACTTGGCGATCGAGTTGGAGGCGATCGGCGGGGGATAGGCCGAGGTAGACGGATTCCAGGGTGAGGGGGAGTTGGGTAGGTAAGGTGAGTGAGGGCGCAGCTTCGCTGCTGGTTGATTTTACTACCTCAGGAGAGGCAGGTTTTGGCGCAGCTTCGCTGCTTGTTTTATTCACCACGACGTCACGACGAACACGACGATTGCGCGCTTCGCGCGTGGGGGAATTTGGCGCAGCTTCGCTGCTTTTTTTGTTCACCACCTTAGAAACCTCAGGCACCTTAGGGGTCACCTTAGGGAGGGGGCGCCTGCGGCGCTTAGGGGGTTCAGAGGATTTAGGGGGGGCGGCCGCAACGGGGGGGGTAGTTCCAGGAGGGGTGTCGCTGGTGGTTTCGTAACCAGAAAAAAGTTCCAGAGCGGTATCCAGAACACTATCCGATTGCGGATTTTCAACAAGCTCTTGGGG